>JBLIGS010000012.1:0-20304 GCA_047637095.1 Neolewinella sp.
TAGCTAACAAAACTTACTGGCTGTCCCACTAGAGAGTAAGTGGTCAGCCCAAAAAGAACAAACCAAAGTTACTCTTACTACTTAGTCCTTGCTCTGAACACGTCCGGCTTCGCTCAATGACCGCCTGCAGCCGCAGCCCTTCTCAGCCACATAACCTGCAACTTCGCAGCCTGCACAAAAAGCAGGCCCGCTACTAATAGGGGTAGTAGCGGGCCATGGTTAATTGGCTATCGTGGTGAATTTCAAAAATCTAATATGTTTAAGTGTTTACCTTATGTGTTGTTCATAATAAGTCTAAAATATGTAAGACTAAAACGCCGGCTTTTCAATTCCGGTGATTAACCTCCTACAATAGCATGATGCAAATATATAGGCCCACAAAGGCCCCTACAAAGTCTATTCCACGAACGGTCGACTTGGTAAGATTAACGGTAAGAAAAAAACTATTGCCCCAGGCTTTACTTCTTATTTGCTCCCGCTAACCACTCTGTAACGGCCGCTTTTCGGCGTCTGCTCACCGTGATTGTCATTCCATTTGTGAGCGAAATCACCCCAGAGCGGTCATACTTTTTTACGTGCCGACGGTTTACAAGGTAGGAACGGTGAACAGCAAAAAAGTCATAAGCTGCCAGCATTTTGCGGTATTCACCAATGCTGTAGGACGACAAACGGTACTGTTCCTTTAGTACGTGGATCCGGGTGTAGCCCTCCTCTCCTTCGCAGTAAATGATGTCTCCAGCATCAATAAACTCAAGTCCTGTATCTGAAGGAATGCCAATTTTTTTCAAGGCATTTTCTTGTGTTCCAAGGTTAGACAACAGCGCTTCGAGGCGAACTTCGCTGTTTTTCTGGCGAATTCTTTTCTCAGCCAACACCACAGCAGCTCTTAATTCCCTAACCACCAGCGGTTTGATAAGATAAGACAAAGCCGCTACTTGGATAGCCTGCATCGCATAGCGGTCTTCACTGGTAACAAAAACAATTTCCGGCCTATCGCCCTTCGGCAATTGGCGGATCAGGTCAAAACCACTTCCTCCTGGCATTTGGATGTCCAAAAAGATCAGGTCGGGTTTCAGTTTTTCAATCTTGAGAAGCCCTTCTCTAATGTTTGCCGCTTCTCCGAGGATGGTAACACTGGGGCAGGCCTTTGAAGCAATCTTCCGGAAGGAATTTATCGCTGCTGGTTCATCATCAATTACAATAGCCGTCATATAATACAATTCTAGGGTATGTAAAAATAGTAATAAAGGCTTACTTTGTGCAGCCAAGGGACGCCGTATAAATAATTTACTGGTTTTTGACCTGACGCTTTTAGCTGCGCTGATCGTCGTTCCTCCTCGGAGTTGTTCTCACCAAACTTACAAATCCTTTGCATAACCTTAGCTACGGAAATGATTTTCAAGTTTGGTGGGGGCAAAATAAGGCGCTCAAAAGGCGTAAGGTATTTGTACGGCGTCCCTGAAAGTCTAAATTTCGATTTCGATTTCTATTGCATGGCTAGTTTTATGAACAATTGGCAAACACTAACAATACTTAGTTTACTTATTCTTCCCTGGGGAGGAACAAATCTGTTGTCCGGACAGAAAGTGCTTTTCTCTGACCCCGTCATTAAATCCTACGGTCTGGATGAAGGCTTGCAACATCGAACAACCTATTCCAGTGCCTACGATCGGGACAGCTTGTTGTGGTTTTCTACGGAGGCAGGAATCTGCCGCCATGATGGTCATCAACTCACCACCTTTTCTCATTTATTGCAGCATTTTAACGGCAAGCTTCACCTTAATCAAGATAGTCTCTTGATGGCCGTCCACCAGAACATTCCGGACTCTATTGAGGTATTCAATCCTGTCTCGTTAACCGCTTCAGGATACCGTTTGCGGGGAAATCGCTTGGGCGCGTTCGCAGGTGCAAGCCAAAGGTCTGGGATGCCCTTATACTTTGCTCAGGGCGGATTCATTTACCGGTTCCAGCCTGGCATTGCTCCTCTGGTGGTACACAAGCTGGGTTCGGAAGTAAGTACCGGCGATCGTCTTATTTATAGTTCTCCATCGGAATACCTATTATACAGGGAGGCAATAAACAAGGTGGAACACTACAACGGCAATACCATCCACGAGACCCTTTTACCACCAGCTGGGAGTTTCATCAAATTTCACTACTCCAAAAATGGCCGTTTGTGGATAATGACTTCCAACGGTTTATTCCATACAAGACCAGGCTCCGGGCAACTCTCCGAAGGGCCACCTCTTCCTTCCAGTTTACCAGTAAACGTTATCTACGAGGACCAGGCAAGCCATCTCTTGTTCGGCCACCTGCACCCCGACTACCTACGGATGTATGACTTGGTCAGTTATAACAAGGGTAAGGCGATATCCTTAAATTGGATTGCAGAGAAAGAGGCTCGTATTATAAACATCTGGGGTAGTAATTTCTACCAGGAAATGAATGTTTCCTCCCACGGAGGATTTACCCGAATTACCTTCCCCCATGCCGACGACGGCCCATTCCGTAAATACCTTTATGACCCAGAGGTGCCTTCAGGTAGCTTTGGTCACGTGATGCGAGGTTTTACTGCAGACGATGACGGGAACATTTATGCCAATAAGGACACAAAGCAACCATACTGGTATCGGATCAACCATAAAACGCTGGAGTTGGACACCCTCATCATGAGGGGCAACGCTGGCGAGGTCGTCAATCATTTCGGCTCCGGCACCAACCTGCTTAACCATAAGGGGGACATCTACGGCAGCAGCAGCTATCGTGGCGATGTCGATACCGGCCATGTTTATCGATTCAGTCCAGCTACCGACAAATGGAGCCGCTGGAAACTTCCTGAACTGGACCAGGTCGTCCGGTGGATGATGCCTGGAAGGACATCTGACGAATTACTCCTCTTTACAGAGGCAAGCGAATCGAGAAACCTGGGTAGAATATTCTATTTTTATCCCGAGCGGGATTCCTTTTATAATGTCCTCCCAGCAGGACCAGAAGACAATATTCAAGGATATCCCAAAAGAGCTATCCTTGACTCTACCAGAAACTGTGTCTGGCTGGCTTCTACACTCGGGCTATACCGATTTGACCCAAAAACGGACAGCCTTCGCCGGCACCTATTCCCGGACGGGCGGCAAACGGAGACTTCCGATGTTGTTCTCCGCAAAGATGGAACCTTAATGGTTGGTACCTTTAAAACCGGATTGCAGTGGTTCTTACCGGACAAAGGCACCTTCAAAAAGGTTGGTGGGATACCTGAAGAAGGCAACCCTTTTACCCAGTCCTCCAATTTTCTACACCTACCAAGTAATGATGTAGCCTCCTTTTCCATTACCCCCAACAAGTATTTACTCGTCACCACCTTCAATGGCATGAGCCTTCACGGGCATACTGAAGGCCCAGGCAGTATATACTCAATGAGGAACGGCCTTCCAAGCAATGAATTCAATACTCCTTCCCTTTTCCATAACGAATTAGACAACCGCTGGTATGCAGGAGGGATAAACGGTTTTGTTTCCTTCCGCATTGACGATTTGATCCGAAAAACCAGCCCCTACAAGTCTCTATTGCTTCGTTCAAGGACACTTGACGAGGACATCGGCTATGAGAAAACAGACCCACTATCTCGCATATCAAATCCCCCCCTTGTACTTGCTCCAACCGTTGCCTATTTAACTTTAGAGTTTACCATCCCCGATTACTCGGGGCCGGATAAGCCCCAGTACTTGACTAAGTTGGTTGGCCACGACCCAGGTTGGCGGCCGCCAACTACCGTGCCCTCCGTTCGCTACACCCGGCTTAATCCCGGCAAGTACACCTTCCTGATGAAGGCCATCGATGGCCGAGGCAGGGTGACTGAGGACATTAGAAAACTGGAAATCATAATTCTAAAACCCTGGTACAATACCTGGTGGTTTTATGGATTCTGCCTCCTGGCAATAGCACTGCTTATCTACTGGTGGGTTATAGCTAGGGAACGTCGCTTACGGATAGAACACCATGCCAAACGGCAGGTTCAGGCTTTAGAACTCAGGGCGCTCCGCCAGCAGCTCAACCCTCATTTCATTTCGAATGCTATGAATGCTATCCGGGATTACATCTATAAAGAAGAGCGCGATCAGGCGGCTGATTACCTAACGGATTTCACCCGCCTGATGCGGCTTTTCCTAGAAGCTTCCAGAAATAGCTATACCTCCGTTCGGGATGAAATTGACCTCCTGGATCGTTACATTCGACTGGAACAACTTCGTTTCCCGGGTAAATACAGCTACCGCATTAATGTTGATCTTAATATTGAGAAAGACATGGATGAGGTCCCCTCGCTGCTGTTACAACCCATTGTAGAAAATGCCATTAATCATGGTCTATACCCACTTAAAAACGGTGGAGAGCTGATCATTGAGTTATCACTCGATGAAGAGGATGATGACATTTTGATATGCAAGGTAACCGATAACGGCGTCGGCAGAAAAATATCTGCACTGAAGAAAAATAGACCTGATCACATTTCCCGGGCGACGCAAATCCTTGAGGATCGGAGGAAATTATTAGCAGAAAATAGTCGGATTGGGCTACGCATCATTACCGAGAACGTTTATGATGATCGAGAGCATACTGGGACAAGGGTAACTGTGAGAATTGAGCCTGGATAGGGGTAAATTTCAGACATTAGGGTTTAGGGCTCAGAAAATAACCCGTCTCGCCCCCCCCCAACTTCGCAACACGAAACTTCGCAACACGAAACTTCGCAACCAAAAAAGCAAAACCCTCCGCCACGCCAAAAGCGCAACGGAGGGTTCTAAGATCCTTCTGCCGAAGCCGAAGGATTAGAAGTCTATAATATTAGACAAGTGTAACGTGCTTGAAGCTAACAGCAGCAAGACCTTTGTCAGCACTGTTGAGGTACTGGGCAACGGTCTTCTTGTTGTCCTTCACGAACATCTGGTTAACCAAGGTATTCTCCTTGAAGAACTTGTTCAGCTTACCCATGGCGATCTTTTCGATCATGGCCTCAGGCTTACCTTCTTGGCGAGCGAGGTCTTTGCCGATCTCGATCTCAGTTTCGATAACTTTAGCGTCAACACCGTCTTTGTCTAGTGCAACAGGCTTCATAGCTGCAACCTGCATTGCTACGTCACGACCAGCGTCGTAAGCAGCATCGCTGCTCTGGCTAAGGCCAACGAGTACACCGGCGCGGTTGCCAGAGTGGATGTATTCAGCAACGAGAGGAGCTTCAACCTGCTCGAAAGCAGTTACATTGATCTTCTCGCTGATCTTACCTACCATCTCCGTCACTTGCTCATGAATGGTGAATTTGCCTTCCATTGGAAGAGCAAGCAGGCTGGCAAGGTCAGCTGGGCGGTTCGCCAGGGCGATGCTCGCAACTTTGTTAGCGAATGCAATGAAGTCATCGTTCTTAGAAACGAAATCAGTCTCAGAGCTCAGGCGAATGATTACACCGTAGTCTTTCGCGTCGTTGATAAGAGCGATAACAGCACCTTCGTTAGCGTCGCGGTCGTTGCGCTTAGCTGCAACTTTCTCGCCGCGCTTACGGAGTACTTCAATGGCTTTGTCGAAATCACCGTCCGCTTCCTTCAGGGCTTTCTTACAATCCATCATACCGGAACCAGTCATGTCCCGTAATTTCTTTACGTCTTGGGCGCTAATGGCCATAGTTGTATAAATTTTACTTTGTTCTTTATTAGAGGGAGGGGCAGAAACTAAAAATTAGAATTTAGAATTTAGCCGCTCGCGCCTAAATTCTAAACTCTAATTTCTAAAATATGACCCTACTCCGCTGTAGGGGCAGCTGGAGCTTCAGGAGCAGCTGGTGCCTCAGGAGCAGTAGGTGCTGCTGGAGGAGCAGGTGCTACTGGTGCCGTTTCAGCAACAGGAGCTGCAGGAGCTGCAGGAGCTGCAGGAGCTGCAGCTTCAACAGCAGGAGCTGCCTTTTCAGCAGCACTAGCTTTAGCAGCTTTAGCGTCCTTGTTTTCAGCGAGACCGAGCTTGATGCAGTCAACGAGGTAGTCGATGACTACTTTGATAGACTTGCTAGCGTCGTCGTTACCCGGGATTGGGTAGTCAACAGAAGTTGGGTCAGCGTTGGTATCAACGATACCGAAAGTACGCATGTTCAGCTTCTTGGCTTCGGCCACGGCGAGGTGCTCGTGTACGATGTCAACAACGAAAATTGCGTTAGGGATACGGCCCATGTCTGCGATACCGCCGAGAACTTTGTTCATCTTGGCGTGCTCACGAGTGAGGGTCAATTTTTCCTTCTTGGTTACGCTTTCCAACGTACCGTCGCCGAGCATGCGCTCGATGTTCTGCATCTTGCGAATAGAACGACGGATGGTGTTGAAGTTAGTCAACATACCTCCCTGCCACCGATCGGTAACGTAAGGCATGTTCACTTCCTGGGCGCAAGACGTGACGATGTCACGGGCCTGCTTTTTGGTTGCTACGAAAAGGACCTTCTTACCGGCACGTGCGATCTGGCGCATTGCGTTTCCGGCACGCTCCATACCTTCGAGGGTACGGTTAAGGTCGATGAGGTGGATGCCATTCTTTTCGCCGAAGATGTTCTGAGACATCTTTGGGTTCCACTTACGGCGCAGGTGGCCAAAGTGTACACCGGCGTCGAGCAGCTCCTGGGAGGTGGGCTTAGTAGCCATGGTTTTTTATATATTGAAAGTCGTTGGCCTTGCGGCCGTTGACGATTAGTAAGGGGGGGTACAAAAGTTGCAGTAGTTAAAAAGGGCGCAGACGGTACGTTGGTGCAAAGAATGCAACCATTGCAACATCTGCAACGCGCTTTAACGCTTACTGAACTGGAAGCTCTTACGGGCCTTAGGCTTACCGTACTTCTTACGTTCTACAACTCGAGCGTCACGGGTAAGCAACTTCTGAGTCTTCAGCGGAGCGCGGAAGTCTTCATTGAGCTTAACCAGGGCGCGGCTGATACCCATGCGGATAGCTTCAGCCTGGCCTTTGATGCCACCACCATTTACGTTCACCTTGATGTCGTAAATAACGTTGTCAACTTCGATCACCTTAAAGGGCTGTACAACTTTCAGCTGGATGTGCTGCTGTGGGAAGTACTCTTTGTACTCCTTACCGTTGATCGTTATTTTTCCCTCACCTTGAGAAAGGTAGACGCGAGCTACAGAAGCTTTGCGTCGGCCGATGGTATTAATATGTTCCATGCGGAGATTGATATTTTGGGCGCGGGCGCGGGTGCAGAGAAGGTTAAAAAACAGGGTGGACACAGGGGCCGAACCCGGAAGGTTTATCCTTCTCCAAAACCGCGCAGCGGTTTGGTTTACTTAAGTACCTCTGGCTTCTGTGCGCTGTGCGGGTGCTCAGCTCCAACGTAGAGGTACAGTTTCTTGATCTGCGCGCGGCCCAGCTTGGTGCGGGGAAGCATACCTTTAATGGCAACTTCGAGTACACGTTCCGGCTTCTTTGCGAAGAGGTCACGTGGGGTAGCGGCACGCTGGCCACCTGGGTAGCCGGTGTGACGGAGGTACACCTTGTCGGTGAGCTTCTCGCCCGTGAAACGAACCTTTTCAGCATTAATGACGATCACGTGATCACCATTGTCGAAGTGGGGGGTAAAGTCGGGCTTGCTCTTACCGCGAAGAATGGTAGCGATTTTGCTGGCCAGACGACCTACAACTTCACCTTCCGCGTCAATCACGAACCACTTACGCTCCACCGATGCGGCATTGGCCGACTTGGTTTTGTAGCTTAGTGTATTCACTGAATTACTTTATTTTGTTTGTGTTATCGCCCAAATTTTCAACACCCCAACGGAGCCATCGACCTAAGCGGCTGCAAAGGTAGGTGCATTAGTTTTCTTAAACAAGCATTTTAACTGGTTTTTCTCATCTTTAAAGTCATAACTCCCTGAAAAACAGTAAAAATTTCGCACAGCGGTAGAAACGGTTAGGTTTCAGAGGGGGGATTTCGACGTTTAGATATTAGAAGTCAGGACTCCTTTTCAGGGCAGCGCTAAATGCTGAAGGCTAAACACTGTCCGCTGGCAGGCTGTCGTAAATCAGCCTTTTCCCAAATTGCCCAACCGATAACAAAAGCCGTCCTTACTAAAAACCTAAACAGCATGGACGATACTACTATAAAGGATACACCAAGGCTTTACCCCCGCATCCTGGCAAAATCCGAAGAAATTGGTTTTACCATGCCATCGGATATTTACATCGGAACTTTTCTAAAAACCCTCATCAGCAGCAAACCGGGTGGCCACTTCCTGGAATTGGGAACCGGCATCGGTCTCTCGCTTGCCTGGATGGTTGATGGCTTACAAGGAGCTGCCTCCTTGATTACGGTCGACAACGACCCTGAACTCTCGGCCTTTGCCGAAGAGTTGTTCAACCAAGACGGCCGCGTCAGCATCGTTTGCCAGGATGGCACGGCATGGATCAACGGCTACGCCGGCCCTGACTTTGACCTCGTCTTCGCCGATGCATGGCCAGGTAAATACAGCGAGACGAAAGAGATTCTCTCCAAAATTAAGATCGGTGGCTTCTACGTCATCGATGACATGACGGCACAGCCCAACTGGCCAGCGGGCCACGAAGACAATGTCTCCTGGCTCGTGAATCACCTAGAGAACAGGGATGATTTTGTGTTGACGAAGATGGGCTGGAGTACGGGGTTGATGGTGGTGGTTAGGGTTGTTTAGAGACGCGAACAAAATAATACGGTCAGAGAAACTGGTTTTATTCTATTCGTGTCCCTTGAAAGATATAAGCCTCTAAACAAAAAGTGGGTAGTAAATAGTCCTGCATATATGCCTGACTACTTAAGTACTCGGACAATATTAATCGCACCATCCTGTTCGGCATCTTTTGAGCCTGAACTTCGTTGAAAAGCCTCGCCAACACTACGGTGTTTCCTACGTTTTTCGCCTCGTTCAGACTCAAAACCTACCAGACCAGAATGTCGCATTAATATTGTCCGAGTACTTACTACCCACTTTTAATTCCTTGTGCCTTCCTCTTAAACGTTAAAGCGGAAGTGCATCACGTCACCATCTTCTACAACGTACTCTTTGCCTTCAACGCCGAGTTTACCGTTGTCGCGGGCGCCGGATTCGGAGCCGAACTCAACGAAGTCTGCGTAGTGTATAACTTCGGCGCGGATGAATCCTTTCTCGAAGTCGGTGTGGATGACACCGGCAGCGCCAGGGGCTTTGGTACCTGCGGTGATGGTCCAGGCGCGGACTTCTTTTTCACCGGCGGTGAAGTAAGTCCGCAGGTCCAGCAATTTGTAGCTAGCAGCGATAACGCGGTTAACGCCAGGCTCTTTAAGGCCCATTTCTTCTAGAAACTCTAGGCGTTCTTCCTTAGAGTCAAGTTCAGCAATCTCGGCTTCGATCTGAGCGGAGACGAGAATAATCTCGGCTTTTTCGTCGGCAATAACGGCCTTGAAGGCTTCTGTGTGCTTGTTTCCGTCGGGAAAGCTTTCTTCGTCTACATTACAAACGTAGAGGATTGGCTTGGCTGTCAGGAGGTAAAGGTCCGCCACGATGGCTTCGCCATCTTCGGTAGTTTCGAAACTACGGGCTGGCTTTTCGCTTTCGAGGTGAGCGATCAGAGCGTCGCCGACTTCGACCATGTTCTTGCTTTCCTTGTCACCGGACTTGGCGGTACGGCGGAACTTTTCAACGCGTTTTTCAACGGTCTCGATGTCCTTCAGGATGAGCTCGGTGTCGATGATCATCTTGTCGCGGGCCGGGTCAACGGAACCATCAACGTGGACGACGTTGTCGTCGTCGAAGCAACGGACAACATGGATGATGGCATCCGTTTCCCGGATGTTACCCAGGAACTGGTTACCAAGGCCTTCCCCCTTGGAGGCGCCTTTGATGAGGCCGGCGATGTCGACAATGTCGACGGTCGTTGGCTGCACCTTCTGCGGATTTACCAGCTCGGACAGTTTGTCGAGGCGGGGATCAGGAACGGTGATCACACCAATGTTTGGCTCCTTTGTAGCAAAGGGGTAGTTAGCTGCCAGCGCCTTGGCGGAAGTCAGGGCGTTGAAGAGGGTGGATTTACCGACGTTGGGTAGGCCAACGATGCCGCATTTGAGAGCCATGGAAAAGTGATTTGTGCGAAAGGTTCGCGCGTTTCGGGCGCAAAAGTACGGCTTATTGGAGACATTTGTTGTGTCAGCATTTATGCAGTCAATTAAGCAGCAGCGTGGGGAGGAGGCGCGGACGCAGGTGCAAAGTGAGATTATAGGGCAATGACTGCAACGTCAACATTTATGTCGATACCCCTTTAACGGTATTTATGCCGTTGGGGAGTGGCATAAATACCACTCCAACAAGTGTCGGCATAAATGCCGACGCTATGAAACACTGCTTTTAACAGCCTTCCCTTGCACCTGCGGCCGCGCCCAAACCCAGTGTTTAGAAATTAGGATGCGTCAAGTCGAAGATAAAGCTTTGTAAAATCTCTGGCGCAAAAACAGCGCAGATCGCCGTGTAGGCCACCAGGCCAAAGATTGCTCCCCAAAGGTGCGCACTGTGGCCAATACGACCACCACCACGCTGATCAGCGTAATTGCTGTAAAGAATGTAGCCTACACCAAGTACGATTGGAGGGATGAAGCCCCAGAAAACCGGTGCCCATGGCATATGGAAAATGAGTGGCCACATCATCGCTGCCACAGCACCAGAAGCACCAAGGGCAGAGTAACCGCTATTGTCCTGATGCCGAGTATAGGACATATAAGAGGCCGCCGCAATCGATACGATGTAGAAAAGTACGTAGGCAACTGCGCCAATGGTTGGGCTAAAAATAACCTGAAAGTACTTCTCCACGTACGGGCCAAAAATGTACAATGCGTACATATTGAACAACAGGTGCATCCAGTCGGCATGAATAAATCCGGCGGAGATCCAGCGGTGGTTTTCGCCACGGCTCTTGATCAAGGCAGGCACAAACAAGGCATTTGCCCGAAATTGTGGATCACTGAATGCTTTCCAGGAAATTAGAACCGTAATGGCGATGATAATAAGGGTAACCGGCATGTTGCTTGGGGTTATATGATTTAGTTGGCCTCTGGTAAAAGGGAAGAATTGGGACGTTAGATCTATAATATCCGTTTTACCTTGGCGGCCACAAACATAGTAACAACATATCTCTCCTAATGGCTCACTCCCCTACCCCAGACATGATTCACACGGTTTATTTCTGGCTGAAGCCAGAACTTACGGCCGAAGACCGGGCAGACTTCGTTCGCGGTGTAAAAGCATTGGCAACGGCTCCTACAGTCCTAGCCTTCTACGCCGGCGGCCCTGCCGGCACCGAAAGCCGGGACGTTACCGATCATTCCTTCGACTACAGCATTCACCTCTTCTTCGCTAGCGAAGCCAACCAGTTGGCTTACCAGGTCGATCCTATTCACTTGAAGTTCGTAGACGAGCAGGCGCAAAAATTCGCTACGGTTAAGGTGTTTGATAGCCGGGCTTAAAAAAGTCTGACTAGAGAAAAAGAAGTCCCACCACGGAAAAACAGCACTAAAGGGTAAGAAACGACAAAGCATAACGATCTCTCAGTGAAACCTCACTGTAAAATCGATCCTTATGCTTAGACAGTACTATTACCTCCTCACACTACTCATGTTCTGTGGATTGTCCCAATTGGGCGCCCAGGACTTCCCGCCAGAGGACATCTGTGTTCCTTTAGGCCAAGGTTTCGTTACCAACATTGTTAACGACAACGTTCCTCCCGGAGGAGACTTCACGCTTGAGACTTCGACCTATGAAAGTGAATGCTTCTACGTCGACACGCGGGGCAACCTCTTCTTCAGCCCCAATGCTAAGGCAGAATTTTGTTGCGGACCGCAGCAGCCCTTCGTCGTTGAAGTTTTTCGTGTCCTTTCCAACGGAGAGACCCAATTCATAGGCATCCAAGAAGTCAGCTTTACCATCAAATGCCCTAAGCCTGATTGTGGCTTGGTTGACCTTGAAGAATTCCTTGCTCCAGGGCAAGACCCTACAGGTCAGAACCCTGACTCTATCCCTCCCTGTATCTCTGCATGTGAGCGGAGTACGGCAACTTACTTATTCGCCAGCGACGCTGGCCTTTCCTACGACTGGATGGCAACTAATGGTGCCGTAATGTATAACCCGGCGTTGCCTGGTCAATTGACCATTACCTGGGGCCCAATAGGCGCCGCTTCTATTTCCGTTGACATCTACGATGCCAACGGAAACCTGATTGAAACCCGTGTCTGGTGCGTAGAGCTCACGCCCGCTCCGATTGCAGATTTCACCTTTGTAGCCGACGCTTGTCTTGACCAGGAAGTCTACTTCACCAATACTTCCTCTGGCGCTCCAGCTAGCTTTGATTGGAAATTTGGCGACGGTGGAACGGCCATCAATGTTACCAACCCAAGCCACGCCTACGGTACACCTGGCACTTACACCGTAACGATGTATGCCACCTCCACCAGCGTAAATCCTGATGGCAGCCAAGGTTGCTGCTGTACCGATTCTATCAGTTACGACATCGTCATTGACCCGCTGCCCGCCCCAGGCATTTTCTGGATTTCGACCCTTTGTGAGGGTGACATCAGCAAGTACTGGACCGATGCGACCAACTGTGGCACCATTGAATGGAATACTTCTTCCAATGGCAACATAATGGGTAGTAATTCCATGGACACCGTTATGGTGCAGTGGAACGAAGGCCCCTCCGGAACCATCACCCTTGAGGTAGATGGTTGCGACATTACCTATTGTCCCTATCCCAGCACAGCAGTCGTGCCGATCATTTCTTCCATTGGGACCATTACTGGCCCAGTAGCCGTTTGTAAAGGTGCTACGGCCAGTTATGAACTGCCTAAGTGGATGACGGTGGAATACAACTGGGCGACGTCAGACGCGACGGCCGTCATCAACGGTTCTAACAACGGACACATCGTAAGCGTGACCTGGCCTACCGTCCCCGGCACCTACACCTTAGAAGTCAACTACGGTAGTGATTTCCTTAGCGGCCTTCCCAACCACGATGGAGACGATTGCTACGGCAGTGCTTCCATTGAAGTTACTGTTCTTGGAGACTTTACCATTACTGCAACCCCTAATCCCATTTGCGACGGCAACAGCTCCTTCCTGCAGGGTTTCAGTGACATTGGTGTAACCTCTTACAACTGGACGGTAGACGGCTTCCCCGGCCTAAGTGCAACCGGACCAACTGCGACGATGCCGTGGCCTGGCCCCGGCATTTACTCCGTAACGGCTGAGGTTATCAACCCAGCCGATTACTGTGTGGACAGCCGCAGCCTCATTGTCGTGGTCAAAGACGCGGTTAACCCCGTCATCGTCGGTCCTTCTGATTACTGTGTGGGAGAACCGGTGGTATATACCATCCTTAGCCCAACACCTGGATATACTTACAACTGGACAGCAGGAGCAAGTGGCTCGGTAACTGCTGGCAATGGCGGCCCAACGGTAACCGTTATATTCACCGTTACCTCCGGAGCTTCCCTCACCGTTGTAGGTGTTGACGGTAGCGCACCAAACTGTAGCTCTGACCCGGTAGTTGTTACCCCAGTCACCAAAGACTTTATGGGTTCACCGGTCATCACTGGCCCGGCTCCCTGTACCAACAGCCAAGCTGTTTACGGCATTGATATTCCCCAGCATGCTGACGCAACCTATACCTGGAGTGTTTCTCCAGAAATTGCTGGCAGTGTTGTTCAGAACGCCGACAGTCCTAACCCGACCATCAACTGGAACAACGTTCCAGCTTCAACGACAGTGACGATTACGCTGAACATTGAATTGTGCGGCCAGGTACTTCCCCTGACAACTACCTTGATCTTGAATGTCCCGGTTAAACCCAACATCGTTCAAGTTGGAAGTCTTTGCCCTTCCGGTTCGGCAGTATTGGAGGTTGACGGTTCTTTATTCTCCTCCATTATGTGGAGCACGGGAGCATCAACGCCAATGATTACCATTACCGCTGAAGGGAATTACACCGTAAGCACCGTTGACCTGAACGGCTGCCCCAGCATAGACGTTTACCGCGTTGACGAAGTCGATGGACCGAGCGTAAGCTTGTCCCTCACTGGTACCAACCGCATTTGCGTCAACGACACACCTTTCCCTCCGAACCCAACCTTGTTCGCGACTACCGCAGCGGCCAACACAATTGAATGGTTCTGCAACAGCGTCTCCCAAGGTGCTGCAGCAACGGGCAATGCCTCTCTGATTCATGTTTGGGACGCCAACATCCAGACTTACGCTTACACAGCAACGGTGACTGATCCTAACGGATGCACCACTACTCCGGACCCGATCTTCATCTACCAGCAGCCTTGTTGTCGCGCGCCTTACATCACACAGCCGTTGGCGCAGAATCATATATTTACTGCAATCCAACGTTCACCAGATTGTGACATTGTTGACCTAGTGGCAACGTGGTCAGCAGACAGTGTTGACTGCCACGGATGGGATCTTCCCAGGTACACGACGGTACTTGGCGGCGGCGGCGACGCCGGCGTAGCCAACGATTCACTCACCATTCGCCTCCCCGGCGCCGGCTGCTTCAAAGTCGAAAGCGAGATCTTCAACTGGGCCTACGACTACGACACGACAATGGTGATTAATCCTTTCACCGGGCTGCTCGAAGAAGTCGTTACCATTGAAGATTCCATCAAGTGCGGAGACTTCATCCAGCTTATTATCTGCAACCCCTTTTCTGCGGAGTTTGACTTCTCTGAAAACTGTGGAACGGTATCCTTCACAGACATCAGCGACATTGACTTTTCGTTGGTTTCCGGAGGCCTCAATTACAACTGGGACTTTGGCGATGGTGTTGGTACCGACAACGTTGCTAACCCAACCTACATTTACACCGCCAACGGTTCTTACACCGTTACCTTGGTTATTTCTGACAACGACTGCCAAAGCTCTTACACCTTCCCGGTTGTAGTTGACAACCTACCAGACAGCGACTTTACCCTGTTCCCTAACCCAGCCTGCTGGGGCCAAGCTGTAACTTTCACGGGCACTGGAACCAGCGTTATTTCCTGGGAGTGGGACTTCGGCGACGGAGCGACCTTCACCGGCAACAACCCACAGCATACGTTTATGCCCGTGGCAGGTTTCGGTACTTCACCAGTACGCCTGATCACTATCAATACCGGTGGGTGCCGAGACACCGTTGACCAGGTGATCACCATCAGCCCAGTGCCGGACGACACTCCGATTTCCGCCAGCAACACGTTCATCATCTGTGATGGGTCTTCCACAACGCTTAGTGTTCCTGCGGTAGCAGGTAATACTTACCTATGGTCAACGACTGCCACGACTAACAGTATTGTTGTCAGCACTGCCGGCACTTACGGCGTAACCATTACCAACAGTGACAACTGTTCTACGGTGATTGCCCCCGTTGAAGTTCAAGTAATTCCATTACCAGATGCTTCCTGGACGGGCAATCCTTTTATCTGTGATAATGGATCAACGACCCTGACTGCTTCAGCAGGTGGTGGACATAACTACCTATGGACTAATTTGACGACCGGCGAGACGGTCACCACCCGTGACTATACGGTTAACTACTTTGCAAGCCCTGCCATTCAGGACATCGTCCTGACCGTAGAGAGCATTGGCTTCGGTTGTATTTCTGAATCGTTCATCAAAATACAACAGGTGGCCAGCCCAACTCCGGTAGTCGTCGTAACCGGTGGCACTTGTGAAGGAGATGGCAGCACCATCACCGTTACCAACCCGCAGCCAGACGTAGTTTACAGCTGGAGCACGGGAGAAACAGGGCTTAGCATATTCACGTTCCAAGCCGGGACTTACACTGTTCTTGCAACGGACGTTATCAGTGGATGTACTGGTGCTGCTTCGGCAACCATCAATCCGCTACCGGACCTATGCCTCGTCCCAACTGGATGTTATGAGACCTGTGCTCCAGACACGCTTTATGCACCGCTTGGAAACTATGCTTACGCTTGGTATGATGAGAATGGAATTGTAATTGATACCGATGACTCCACTGTCGTCACCATGTCTGGTGTTTACCACGTAGTGGTGACGGACCTGTCAACTGGCTGTTTCAATACCAGCGGCGACCTTTACCTGACGGTTATTGACTGTGACGATCCTTGTTTGGACCTTGTTACCCGCATAACTCCATCACAAACTGCTACGGCGGAAGGAGATTGCTGTTACGACCTGACCTACTCAGGCTTGCCTAGTGGTGTTGCCTACATCCGTGTAAGCTCCGGAGACGCAGAGCTCTTTGCCGACCCTTCCCTCGTCAACCCTGCCCTTGGCTACGTTGGCACACCCAACGCCTTTACGGTTGAGTTTGCGATTGACGCAGCACTATCGACAGAGCTTCCGTCTTCGATGACCGGCCCTCCGGTAGCGACGATCTGCCCACAAGCCATTATAAATACACCACAGGTTCTCTTGGTCGAGTACCTCGACGCCGATGGCAACGTGGTTTGTTTCGACAAAGTGGAGATGCTCTGTGAGCCGAAGCCGGAGTGTGTTTACGTCACAAACGACAGCCTATACTGTGACAAAGACGGTACCCTCACCTTAGACTTCACAATCTGCACGCCCTTCGACCTGACCTTTGACCTGGCATACATTGAACTGTTAGCGTCTTCTGCTCAGGCAACCATTGACCTACCGTTCGGCATGACCGTCAGCCCACCGATGACTCCTGGCGAATGTCGTGACTTCACGATTATACTCTCGGAATTAGTCCCAGGTAAAGACTTTTGCTATACCCTGGTTGGCCACAGCGCGGATCCAGATATTGACCCGACAGCTTTGTGTTGTTCCGACCAGGAGCCACGATGTCTAGAGATCCCCGATTGCGACCCCTGCGACGAACTCTTCGTGGAAGGCGTTGTACCGGTTGACGGTGACGACTGCTGCTACGACATTTACCTCGTCGAGAACGCTGCCTCCTACGATTTTGACCAGATTGATCTCTGCTTGATTGGAGGAGACGCAACGTTGAGTTTGATGACAACCATCGGTAACCCGCTCACTGGTACCGTCAACAATGCAGGAACCAAAGCTACTATTTTCGCTGCGAGTGGTCGTCCCCTACCAGCCGGCCTGCTCCAACTTCCTCGCCTCTGCCTCAACGACGGTAGCCAGACGGAGTACCTGCTAGAAATCAAATGGATCAATGACGACAACGTACTTTGCCGCGACACCGTATCTCTCTTCTGTGAGCCCGACTGTGGTTACCTGCAGGAAGAACTCGTAGAATGTGACGGCGATCGCTACATATGGTCAGGTAACATCGTCAACACTTCCGACTTCACCATGGGCGAAGCCCACATTAAGTTCCCCGTTGCTTCAGGGCTTGGTGCTTACGATACAACCATCGTATTTCCAACCGCAATTCCACCGGGGGCAGTAGCCTTTGTCAGCATTGAAATTGGTGGCCCTGCAGGGCCGGGTGATACCATCTGCTTTATCGTTGCACTACACGAAATGACCGATGACGACGACCACGTGAACTGCTGCATCTTTGAAGCAAAGATTGTGCTACCGGATTGTGCATTGGAGGATTGTAATTGTGAAGGCTTTGCGGGTCTCGTCACGCAAGGCGTAGACACCATCCATATCGGCCCTGGACCTCGCGACTACCTATTGAAACCGAAGGCACAATTTTCCTCCTGCGACCAAATACGCTGGAGAGTAAGAACGCTAAACCCATCGAGCCCATGGGTTACCCTCAGCAACGATGCCTATTCCGTTCCATTCAGCTTCACGGGCAACTTCCATTACCAAGTGGCGATGACCGTATTCCGCAGAGCACCAGATGGCTCTCTACTTTGTACTCCGAGAACAACCTACCCTCGTTATGACTTCCGTCAAGACGATGATGTTGACATCAAAACTTCTTCTAATTTGGAATTATTCCCTAACCCAGCCGTTGGCGAAGTCAACCTTCTCGACCTAGGAGACAACTTCTACAATCTGAGCGGAACGATTGGTTTGCTCGACGTAAATGGTAAGCAGGTTAGAACCTTCTCAAATCAGCAGGCAACTGTCGGAGAAGTACGGACCCTGAACTTGAAGGGCCTCACCCCCGGCGTTTACATCCTCAAAGGCGAGGGTAAAGACGGAACCTGGGCCAAGCGCTTCATCGTTCACCAAGGCCTTTAACTGTATTACTTTAGGCCTCTCAACTTAATTGGAGGAGTACCGCAAGGTGCTCCTCCTTTTTTTGTTGACAGGGTTGGTTACAGGGCCGCCAACTTAGTTGGCGTTTATGTTGAGCGTAACCAACCAGCGAAGCCAGCCGCGAAGCGTACTACAGGTGTAAAGGCTCAAAGACTTTAGAATAGAAAAATTAGTCGCCAGACCTACGAGAAAAAACTCCTCAGGCCAGAATTAATTCAGGCGTTAAAATCGATTCCATGAAGTCTAATCTCTTAGCTATACAACTTCCCCCTGCACCTGCGGCCGCGCCCAATGCTGCCACGTATCCAAGACCGTAACTAAGGTCAGATACGCCGTGGCCGCCAGGTTCATCCCCCTCGCCCAACCGGGGACGTCTGGGTAAAACCACACGCAGGCAATAGCCGAACCGATAAAGACCACCACCGCCACTAGCGTAACCGCCCACCACCGACCACCGCGACTCGGGTACGGAACTAGAATCGGTACGAAGTGCAGCACCGCCAGTAAAGAAACGAGTACAACCAGCGGAACGGTGCCCAGGTCCGGAACGACGAAAATGAAGACAAAGACCACCATGTTCCAGAGTACCGGAAAGCCAATAAAGTGCTTGCCATCGTCACTTACCATCCCCTCCATTCCGTAGTAAATGGCTGCCGATAATAGCATGGCAAAACAGCTTAGTAGTTTCGGCCAATAGGGCATGTCTACCGCAACATAGAATAGGTAGGCCGGGAGGATAGCGTAGGTAAAAAAGTCGATGACATAATCAATCGTTTTGCCACTAACGTTGGGCAATACTTCCGTCACCTTTGCCATCCGGGCAAAGGTCCCATCCACGCCGTCAATGACCAACGTTGCCAATATCCAAAGCATCGACATTCGATAGTCGCCTTCAACTGCAGCGAGTAAGCCCATGAACCCGGCCAAAAGGCCGGAAGCGGTGAAGAGGTGGACGAGCCAGGCGGCGAGGGTTTTCATAATTGTTAAGTGTAAGGAGAGTCAAAAGTCTCAAAAGCTGACACATAGTATGAGCCTCCTAAACAGGCTCCTTCGTCACCTTTGGAGGACACATACTATGTGCCGCTAGCGATTATACGGATAAATTTAAGCCGGTTGCTCATAGTATGTATCCTTCAACACCGACGAAGGAGGTGATTTGAAGGTTCATACTATGTGTCGGGCGGCGATTACAGCCTACCTAAACCAAGTATTATTTTGATGCGCTTGCCCCAGCAAGTCAGAGAGTCAAGAGAATCAAACAGTCTGCTACCGCATATTGGAGTAACAATGTTACTTTAATTTATTGGCATAATGGGCAGGATTATGCTCTATATAGTACAGAAGCTTGGCAGTTTCATCCCTTAGCTCATTCAATTCACCGTACTGAATCCAGAGAACAAAGCCTCTGACCAAGGCTTTCTCTTAATCGTTTTTTATACGCATACTCGCGTTTATACACGTTTAAAAACGGATAACCTCCGTAGAATCCCCATCTTGCCGGCCCTACCCCATGCGGTAGTTGACTGCTTGACTCCTTTGATTTATAGACCATCTGACTAAAAAATGCGCCCACTCCTCCTCCTTCTCGCCATGCTCGGCCTCGCTGCTCTCTACCTTGCCTTTTTCACCGACCAAAACGTTGACTGGCCAGCCTTTGCCAGTGTTTCGGTTTTCTACGCTGCGATCTACTACGTCGGCGCAAAAGCCGCCGATAAAAAGAAGGGTGAGGAGAATGATGTTGACGGCCTTATGCTTGCTGGTCGGAACCTTCCTCTTTGGGTGGCCATCTTCACCATGAGCGCCACCTGGGTTGGCGGTGGCTTCATTAATGGCACGGCGGAATACGCAGCAACCTCTGGACTCGTCTGGGTCCAGGCCCCCTGGGGATACGCCTTATCTCTACTAATTGGCGGCCTATTTTTTGCCCGGACCATGCGCCGCAGGCGGTACCGAACCATGCTCGACCCGCTGGAGGAGAAGTACGGTAAAAAGATGACCGCCCTCCTCTTCTTACCCGCCTTAACGGGCGAGCTGTTCTGGACCTCGGCCATCCTCGTTGCCCTTGGGGCGACCTTCTCCACCGTACTGGGCATAGACCT
>JBLIGS010000013.1:0-20278 GCA_047637095.1 Neolewinella sp.
GCAGGGTTAATTACCTAGTGGGCTAGCCAGTAAGTTTCGTTAGCTAAAGACGAAGACATTTTGGTCGCTGGCTAAACGAAAAATAACTTGCATAGCCGTAGCTACGGAAGTTATTTTTAGTGACGCCAGCGGGCAAAAGATCAAGTTTTGGGCAACGAAACTTACTGGCTGGCCCACTAGTCCGCAGGACTTTATACTTTACTCCCGGTTGTGCTACGCAGCGGCAAGTGGCGGTTAACCGGTGGAAGGGTTATTTAAAATTAAATTGCCCCGCAAATTGTTCCTTAGTCGGACGGTCACTTAGTTCCATCAATCTCCCTTGAATCCGCTTCCGGTATAGGCCGACTCCACTATCCGAAACGCGGACCCAGGCCATCGCGTCCTGTTGGTCTGTGATACCTTGAATTTCCCACCAAGCATCGAGGCCATCAACGTTACTGTCGATAACCAAAGTTGGGTGTTTTGTTGTGTAGTTTATGGACCAGCCGCCGGAGTGGGTCTGGTGCTGCCAATGACCACCTTTGAAACTGCCATCGCCATTGAATTGGAACCACTGACCGGTACCGGCCATTCTTTGGGGGCGACTGGCATTGTTATCAACGTAGAACTCAAAAGTCCAGATGCTTTTGGTGAGCACCTGAGTTTGGTAACGAGCTAAATCAGGTGGTGTGAATTGACCGAAGATACCCGTGGTCGTATTCCGTGCGTTTACATCTGTCGGGATGTCGTGGAGGTAAAGTGGGATGTAGCTGGAGGTGTCCTGATCGAGGCTGGCTGCGAAGGAGTAGGTGGATTTTACTCCATTAGATTCTGAGCTATGGCTGCTGTCGTTTTGGCAAGAATTTAGACAGCACAGGATAATACAGAATAGTATAAAAAAGGTGTATTTCATGGGTAGGTGAGATTGGCAGAAAATAAATCTACAATTGTCGGATTTATGATTGTAAATATAATAAATATTTTAGGCGAGGCAGGAAGTTCGACACCTAATGTCTACCACCTAATGCCTAAGTCCCTACCTTCCCCCATGCTGAAAATCGCCCTCGCCCAAATCGCCCCCGTCTGGTTAGACCGGGCCAGAACCCTGGATAAAATCATTACTTACGTTGAAAAGGCTGCCGCTGGCGGCGCTGGTTTAGTCGTCTTTGGAGAGACGTTGCTACCGGGATATCCCTTCTGGCTAGGCCACACTGGTGGGGCACAATTTGACAATGAGCTGCAGAAAGATATGTTTGCCCACTATGCAACGGAAGCGGTTTGCATCGAAGCGGGAATGCTGGATCCGTTGACAAGCCGTTGTAAAGAATTGGGCATTGCCTGTGTGGTTGGCGTGCTGGAACGGCCGCTTGATCGGGGAGGAAGCTCTGTATATTGCTCACTGATTTACATTGATCAGTCGGGGACGATTCAGAACGTCCACCGGAAGCTGCAGCCGACTTACGAAGAGCGGTTGGTTTGGAGTCCGGGAGATGGGCATGGCCTCCGTGTATTTGAACTGGCGGGTTTCAAGGTTGGCGGACTTAACTGCTGGGAGAACTGGATGCCGCTGCCTAGGGCAGCGCTGTACGGACTTGGCGAAACCCTCCACATCGCCATCTGGCCGGGCAACGCACGGAATACCGAAGTCTTGACCCCGTTCCTGGCCCGAGAAGGCCGGAGTTACTGTGTTTCCGTTGGCGGATTGATGCGGCCGGCGGACATACCCGAAAATACGCCTCATCGGGAGGCCATCTTGGACGGTTTTCCGGACATGCCGGCCAACGGTGGCTCCTGCGTCGCCGCCCCCGACGGCAGTTGGATCATTGAGCCCATCGTTGGGGAGGAAACGTTGGTCTTTGCCGACCTTGATCCCCGCCAGGTACTGCGGGAAAGACAAAATTTTGACCCCTCCGGCCACTATAGCCGTCCGGACGTTACCCAGCTCCGTGTTAACCGGAAAAGACAGGCTACGGTTAAGTATGAAGATTGAGGTTTAACAAATTACAAGACGAAAACATCGGGGTAAACTCCAATGCTACCATAGACGGTACTCTGGAGCTAAGAGGACGATGTTTGAAGCCGGTTGCGTAGTTATAATACACACGTTTGAGAACTAATGCCTTTGCACCTTGCTCCTTTAAACCTACCTTGCACCTGCGTCCGCGCCCTTAAATCATCCCTTTTACCAACGAAATTAGCTATATACACACTGTTTCGCTTGCCACCGCCGTTTAAGGCGCGAGTAACAGAACAACCAATACACCCAACATGCAAAAACTACTCTTTTTTAGTCTTGTCCTTCTACTTGGCCTGACCTCCTGCGTCCCCAAGAAGCAATACGAAGAACTCCAGGCCCGCTACGACGGCTTTGAAACTGACATCTCCCAGCGGGATCGTGAGCTCAATGCCTACGCCAAAAAACTAGCCGACTGCGAACGGCGTGAAGCCTCGCTGCAAGGGAAGGTGGAGAAAGCTGTCGCCGAAGTCGCCATCCGCGAAGAACAAATCGTTGACCTAAAAGTACAGCGGGACAGAACCGTTGAACAGGTCGGTGATCTTACCGTCCTGAGCCAGGGCGCTAATGCTAATATCACGAATACCCTCAAGCAATTGGAAGGTAAGGATAGGTATATCCGCCTGTTGCAGAACGCTAAGTCAAAGGCTGACTCGATTAACCTCGCCCTTGCCGTAAACCTGAAGAACGTCCTCAAAGACGGTATCGACGATGCTGACGTAGACATCAAAGTTGACAAAACGGTTGTTTACATCAACCTGTCGGATAAGATGCTCTACAAGTCCGGCAGCTACGAAATTACGGACCGCGCCAGTGAGGTGCTGGCCAAAATTGCTGCCATTGCCAACAGCCGCCCCAACCTCGAGTTGATGGTGGAAGGCTACACGGACAACGTGAGTATCAGCACCAACTGTATCAACGACAACTGGGAACTCAGCGTACTCCGTTCTACCTCCGTTGTGAAATCGCTGCAGGAAGATTTCGGTATTGATCCTAACCGCCTAATCGCCGCAGGCCGTGGTGAGTACAATACACTGGCAACCAACGATACGGCTGAAGGCCGGTCTACCAACCGCCGTACCCGCATCATCTTGCTGCCTAAACTGAATGAATTCTACGACCTCTTGGACCCGAAGAATGTTCCGGAATAAAGCATGAGCCTATAGAATTGCTGACAGGCCCTGGGATTTCGATCGCGGGGCCTGTTTTATTGTGGGTTGCGGGTTGGGCTGAAGCCCGTTGCGAGGTTGCTGGTTGCGAGGTGTGCCCGCTACGGGATTGCGAGTTGATGGGTGCGATAATTCTGTTTACTTGTAATACTGTCTCGCCTCCAACGACGGCAACCCGCAACGCACACCTCGCAACCTACAATGGGCTTTGGCCCACCAGCAACGGCTTTAGCCTCTTGTAACTCGCAACTTTTCCCTACCTTGCCATTACCCAAATTACCCTCCATGCGCCTGATGCAACATAAGCGGGAAGCCTACTGGTTCTACCGCTACCTCTCTGTTTTTTACGACAAACTTGTTAACCCACTTTTCTGGACGGAAAGGATGCGGGAGAAGTCGTTAGATATTGGTTATTGGGACGACTCCGAAGAGCTAAAGGTGATTGATGTAGGCTCGGGAACGGGGTTTACGACCGAAGGAATCGTTAGCCGGGTTCCGGCCAGGAACGTTACCTGTGTCGACCAGAGTCCACACCAGATGGCACATGCCCGTGCGAAAGCAGCCCTGCAGGGCTGCACCTTCAAAGTCGGCGATGCAGAAAACATTCCCTACGAAGACAATTCCTTTGACCGCTACGTCTCCGCCGGTTCCATAGAATATTGGCCAGACCCACAAATGGGCATCAACGAAGCCTACCGGGTAGTAAAGCCTGGTGGTTGGGCACTAATGATTGGTCCCATTGAGCCAGTCAACGCCTTCAGCCGCTTTGTGGCGAATACCTGGATGTTGTTTCCGCCGGAGGAGGATTATTTTGCCTACTTCGAGAACGCTGGCTTCGAACAAATTGAGTACACTTATGTAGCGCCGCACTGGCAACGGAACGAGCGATATGGTATTGCCATCATCGGTCGTAAGCCGAAGAAAGGAGCACTACCTATGGCTTACGAACCAGTGGCTCGGGAGCAAAGTCTAGTCTCCGCTAGCCAGGAAGGAATGACCCTTGGTCGTGGTGCCTTGATGGCTGGCCGGGTACTTCTCGGTTCCGCCGCAGGATTCCTGTTTATCCCCATGGCTTTGGTTGCTTCGATTACTGCGCCGATGCGCGGCATTGACAAACAACCCGAACCCCTTAACCAGCACCAGAAGGTTGCCTTGGTTGCCGTTGGGGTGGTGGCAGCAGTGCTCATTGTTAATCGACTTACTCGTAAGAGAAGAGATTAGGTATTAGACATTAGATATTAGCAGCCTGATCTCTAAATTCTATCCTCTAATAGCTAAACCCTTGCCTCTAAATATTAGTCTCTAAAATCTAACCTATTGCCTTCTCTCAATCAGCGTATTCGTGACTTCTATGACGAATCAACTCCCCTCTGGCTCAGCACCTGGGGCGAACAGATGCACCACGGTTTTTACGGAGCGGACGGTAAGAGAACTGTTGATCATAAGCAGGCACAGCTTGATATGATTGAGGCATTGCTGGAATGGGGACAGTCACCGCTAAAGGTTGGTCGGTTTCTTGATGCAGGGTGTGGCGTTGGTGGTAGCAGCCGGTACCTGGCCTTGCGCCATCCGGAGGCATCGGGATTGGCCGTGACGCTGAGCCCGGTGCAAGCAGAGAATGGAAACCGGTATAATCGAGAGGCTGGGGTCGCGGACCGTTTAGAAATTCGTGCCCAAGATGTTTACGCCCTCGATCCGGAAAAAGACGGACAGTTTGATGTGATCTGGAGCATGGAAAGTGCGGAGCATATGGCAGATAAGAAGGCTTTGATGGAGCTGTTCTATAAGCTGTTAAAGCCTGGAGGGCAGTTATTGATGGCTACTTGGTGCCATCGCCTGGAGCCGCCTGAGTTGACGGAGACTGACCGCAAAGTGTTGGGAAACATTTGTAGGCTGTACCACCTTCCGCCGTTGGTAAGCATTCCGACCTTGCAGTTGGCAGGGGAGGGTGCTGGGTTCCAGCACGTAGTGACGGAGGACTGGTCGCAGGCGGTAGAACCGTTTTGGGGTGCAGTAATTAAGTCGGGGTTAGATCCACGAAATTGGCCGGGGTTAATCCGGGCCGGTAGTAGCACCATCAAAGGTGCCTGGGCGATGAAATACATGAAAGAAGGCTTCCGGACGGGAGCAATTCGGTACGGGGTATTACGGGCAACTAAACCTAGTACATGATCACATTTTTACGGTTTGCCCGCGCGCATACCATCATCGGGACGAGCCTGTCATTGTTGACCTTGTACCTGATGGCCAGCCGGTTTGTGGGAGAACACGATTGGATGATGTTTGGCATCAGCCTGTTCAGTTGCCTTTGTGCAAATATTTATATCACTGGGCTTAACCAGTTGACAGATATAGAGATAGATAAGATCAATAAGCCTTATTTGCCGCTGGCGAGTGGGGCTTATTCGGTGTCGACAGGTAAATGGATTGTTGGCGTTTGTGGGGTATTGGCGGTGTTGAGCTGCCTGTGGTACATCCCTTACCTCGCCCTGACGGTGCTGAGTAGTTTGGCATTGGGGACGGCTTACAGCGCGGAGCCGCTGCGGCTGAAACGGTACCATTTTTGGGCAGCATTTTGCATCATTGTGGTGCGGGGCTTAATCGTCAACCTATTGCTGTGGTTACACTTCTCGACGGCTTTGGGGGCGCGGCTAATGGAGTTAGCGTTTATGCCGAGCGAAGTCGAGGTACAGGTGCCGGGAAACGTTGTATTGCTAACCGTGGTCATCTTCGTTTTTGGTTTGATTATCGCTTGGTTTAAGGACCTCCCCGATACCGAAGGCGATGAGGAGCATGGCATCCGGACTATGAGTTTGATCCGTTCCCCAGAGTGGGTTTACCGGGCTGGGGCATGGTTGCTGGCCGGAACGCTACTTGCGGCTGGTACCTGGTCCTTGTTCTCCGGAGCTACCTTCCTTGGCATCGGCTTCCTCGTCTTGCTGGCCGGCTTCGGCTTCAACACTACTCGGCTAGACTTGTCGGATCAGAAATCCATCGCTGCCTTTTATCAAGGGACCTGGGGCGTTTTCTTTGGGGTTTACGTGCTGTTTGCTGTTTGGGGCTGAGTGCTGCTTACGTTATAGCGGGGAGCTGAGACCTTACGTTGCCCGGGGTGAACCGACCATGCTATGGGCGGTCCTACACGCCTGAGGGGACTAAGGCATGGTATTTGGACGGTCAACCTTCCACTATACCGGTGGCACAAAGACGTCGTGCCTAACAAGCCGGGCATTGTGATTATCTATGGCATGGGGAAGGTGATTTCGGTAACGAGCATCGCTTCATAACTCAGCAGTAGGCGATTTTTAGGTTGCCATCATTGGCCTGGCTGGTATCGGTCCTAGATGGTGAGGGGAAGGAATTAGTAGTAAGTGGTTAGCACCGTTCTGAGAATCTCCCCGGCCGCATATCCAATAGGTGTTATCTTGGTTGTCAAATCTATACCGATTATGCATCGCTTACTGCCCATGCTGCTGTTAACCTTTCTTTGCTCTTGTAATCAAGACACTGCAACCACGTCCGCGGCAAAAGAAGTTGTCACTGAAGCCAAAGACTTTAAGGCCAATCCGCAAGCCATTGCCAAGCGGGATGTGCCAACCCTAACGATTGGATCTCAGGCGCCGGATTTTCGCCTGATGGGTGTTGATGGCAAATACCATACGCTTGCGGACTACGCTGCCGCCGATGTTCTGGTCGTCGTTTTTACCACCAACCACTGCCCGACGGCGCAAGCGTATGAAGAACGGGTTAAGGACTTCCA
The DNA here is from genome assembly GCA_047637095.1 of Neolewinella sp. Classification (GTDB taxonomy): domain Bacteria; phylum Bacteroidota; class Bacteroidia; order Chitinophagales; family Saprospiraceae; genus Neolewinella. The sequence continues at coordinate 6,923 of JBLIGS010000013.1, forward strand.
AGGTGATTATACGGGCCAAAATGTCCAGGTGATTGGCATTTCTCCAAACAGCCCGCTGGGCGTTCTCTATAACGAGCTCGGCTATTCTGACCTCGATGATACCTACCAACACATGAAGTTTCGGTCTGACTATGCGAAGTTCAACTTTCCTTACCTCTACGACGGCGACGACCACGCCGCCTCCTTCGCTTACGGGCCAGTGGCAACGCCACACACCTTTGTCTTCGACAAAGCTCGTACCCTCCGCTACGTCGGCCGAATGGACAAGATCGAACGCCCCGGCAACGCCAATGCCGAGGACCTCCGCGCCGCCGTTGACGACCTGCTCGCCGGCCGTGAAGTCGCCCTGCCCGAAACAAAGACCTTCGGCTGTTCCACCAAGTGGGCCTGGAAAACAGAATACAAAGCCAAGGATAGCCTAGACTGGGCCAACAAAACCGTTACCCTCGAATCCATCGATATAGCCAGCGTCGAAGCCTTGATGATGAACGACGGAAAAAACCTCCGCCTCATCAATCTATGGGCAACCTGGTGCGGGCCCTGCGTGGCCGAGTATCCCGAATTTATGGTCCTCCAACGCATGTATGGCGGCCGGGATTTCGAATTCGTCTCCATCTCCACCGACAAACCGGACAAGGCCGATAAGGTACTTGGATTTTTGAAAAAAACCCATTCTCCCGTCACCAATTACCACTACTCCGGTGAAGACGTCTACGAGTTAATCGAAGCCGTTGACCCCGACTGGAACGGTGCCATTCCCTACACCATCCTCATCGCTCCAGGCGGAGAAGTGGTTTGGTCGCACCAAGCAGAGGTGGACTTTATGGAGCTGAAGCGGGTAATTGTGGAGCATGAGATGATTGGGAGGTTTTTCTAACCGGCTAAGGCTTGCTCAGCAAGCGAACGGCCAAAGCGCACTCCGTGCGCGCTGTGATAGAAATCACCGGTTAACTGCCAGGGGCAGCTGCGCAGCACAATCGGTACTAAAGTATAATACCCTGCAGACTGTAATTCGTTTTGAAAGTTTTGCTTCCATCTCGGGGCACAGCCCACTTGCCCCTAACCTTACCGAGCGCAGCGAGTGCCCTTGCGGCAGCAAACGCTGTGTAACTCTGTGTTCCCTTTGTGTAACTCGGTGACCAAAAAATAGGCCGCTTGCGGCCTTTTTACACTCCACGTGCGACAGTTCTCGCCAGAGGCGGCCTTACCAAACTCGACGTGCGGCAGCCTCCAACGTCCTGTATCTTTTCTCTTGTTTCTTTTATCGTTTCCAGCGCTTCGCAATTATCTTCTGAAAGTGGGATGTTCATGACAGCCACTGGAATTCCCTCGCTAGGGGAGCATACTACCACCACACCTCACAATCAATAAAACCACCAGAGGCTACAAAACGTTACCTTTGCATACAATAACAATTCTCTTTATGACCACGGACGAAAAACAAAGCTGGATCTCCCGCGTAGACGTCGCTTTAGATGATGTTCGCCCTCACCTTGCCATCGATGGTGGCAATATAGAAGTGGTGGATATCTCGGACGCGAAGATCGTTCAGATTAAGTGGTTGGGTGCCTGTAATGGTTGTTCGATGACGGCCATGACGATGAAGGCAGGGGTGGAAGAAACCCTTAAGAACCGCCTTCCTGAAATTACCGGTGTTGTCGCCGTTAACTAATTATTTCCGAGCCTAACATTCACTTTCATTGCAACTGTTCTACGACCCAAATCTACAGGCCGGACCTCACCAATTGCGGGAGGTAGAAGCCCGTCATGCCTTTCAGGTACTGCGTAAAAGGGTGGGGGACCACCTTGACTTAGTCGATGGTAAAGGCGGATGGTTTAGGGCGGAGGTGACGGATATCTCTAAGCGGGGATGCATGGTTGAGGTGGAGGACGTCCGGCGGGAAGCGTGCCGGGCGGATCACCGGCTTACCTTGTTGGTCGCTCCGACGAAGAACATCGACCGCTATGAATGGATTCTGGAAAAAGCCACCGAGATTGGTGTTGACCGGATTCAACCGATCCTGACGGACCATTCTGAACGCAAACGGGTCAGGATTGACCGCTTGGAGCGCATCTTGGAATCGGCGATGAAACAGAGTCTCCGGGCTTGGATGCCTGAGCTCGGAGAATTGATTTCCTTCGAAGAGGCATTGGAACAAACAGATACAAACGACCGTCGATTGATGGCTTACCTTGGGGCCGACGAAACTCCGCTCTTGGGGAACAACTACACGGTAGGGCAGAACGTTAGCCTAGCGATAGGCCCCGAAGGAGGCTTTAGCCCGGCGGAAGCCGAACTAGCCAAGTCGATGGATTTCGAATTCGTCAGCCTTGGCCCTAACCGATTACGTACCGAGACGGCCGCTATCGCCGCCGTCCACACCATTGAACAGATAAACTGGTAGAAAATGTCTAAAGTCTACGCCTTCCTGGTCCTTTGCCTTGTTTTCACAGGTCTTTCCATTGCACCTGCGTCCGCGCCCGATAGCTTGTTGACCAACACCGCAGAACTGCGCCTGGGCCTCTTGAAATACAACGGTGGTGGTGATTGGTACTCCAACCCAACGGCTCTGCCCAACCTCGCTGCCTTCTGCAACGACCAACTTGGTACCGATTTTGCCACAGACTACGGCACCGTTGAAGTTGGCAGTGCCGAACTCTACAACTATCCTTGGGTCCACATGACCGGCCACGGCAACGTCGTCTTCAGTGCCACCGAAGCCGAAAATCTTCGCAACTACCTCATCGCCGGTGGTTTCTTACACATCGACGATAACTACGGCATGGACCCTTATGTCCGCATTGCCATCGAACAGGTTTTTCCGGAGCTAAAACTCATCGAAATCCCTTACGATCACGCGATCTACCACCAGACTTTCGAGTTTGAAAACGGCCTGCCCAAGATTCACGAGCACGACGGCGAAGCGCCCATCGGTTACGGCATTTTCTTCGAGGATCGCCTAGTTGTTTACTACAGCTTCCAGTCTGACTTGGGCGACGGATGGGAAGACGAAGCCGTTCACAACGACCCGCCGGAAATTCGCCAAGCTGCGTTGCGGATGGGAGCGAATGTGATTGAGTTTGCGTTTGAACAGTAATCGTTTCCAACTTCTATTTAATAAGCTTCAGCAACTTCTTCTCGTTAGCCATCAATTTATTAAAGTCCTCTAACCTTTTCAACATCCGCCTTCGATCGGACTTCTTCAGGCCGGGATAGTTCGTGATCAGCGCTTCCGCGCGGCCGGCGTTTGCCAGAAACTTGGAGGCCATGTCTTTCATCTCATCGGAAGTGATGTATTTTCCGAGCCAAACGGGAACGTAGATAGAAGAAACGTTCAGCCCTTCGCGGGGAACGGAGTAGCTGGTGCCTACGAAACCGGAATAGTCGAAATCGTAAGGAATTGGAATGAGCTCAGGATTTTCGCTTGGACTTACCAACTCGACGTTGTGAAGATTGAAAATATGCCAATCACTATTAAGGATGAGGTAATTAAAAAGGCACATGTTTAGGTAGGCTTCCCGCTGCATACCGCGGGTGTTTGCTTTTTTCAACTTGATGACCTTTCCATACCGATGCTCCAACTGTTCTTCTTCTTCAATTAGAAAACCGTGAATATCTTCATCGTCGAGCCCTCGTAACCGGACCGGGATGGTGCGGTGGTAGTGTGGGCTGTAAATCTGATGGAGCTCGTAAACGAGCCTTTCCTTACGGAGGTAACTGAGGCCGAGGGAGGAATTGGAACACTGTAAGACCAGCTTGAAATCGTTGATGTCGGAGAAGCCTGCGGCCAACAGGTCCTTTTTTTTAAGCTTAACCTTCAAAGAGGGGTTGCTGCAAACCTTCAGGCGAATATTCCCGCGAGACCTGACTTTACCACGGAATTCGAAGGTGCTGTCTTTGGTTTCCACGACGCAGTTTAGAGCTTCGTTTTCCTTTTTTTCTTTACGACGGATGATTTTGTTCCAGTCGGTCTCCATGTTGATAACAATAGTGTCACCGCTATCGATCAGGTAGTCAAATAGGGATTCTTGGGCGGTAAGGGAGGCCGCTGTGAGAAAGGATATTACTATAAGGATACGTGTTGTCATTGTTATAAAGATAACTGTCAAGGTTAAGGGGTAGGGTATTGGGCCGGTCATTGGATGCGCCTTTTACCAGACGAAGTCGGCAAATGCTCATCCGATGTCTCGGCCACTAAGGGACCAGCCATTGAAAAGCCCATTCTGTTCGAGACTTTTTGGTTGCCCGCAAACGCTGGTGGCCGTTGCGAGAAAGCAGGAGAATTTCCATTTCGGTAAGTAGGGTTTGAAGTACGCAGAAGTTTTCTGCAACATAATTGGTCTTTTTTATGTCTAAAGAGTCCCAGTTTGGTGGAAGACCGTCACTGTAATCTTCCGCCAATTTGCCTGGAGCGCTGACCGTCGCATAGGATTTACGGGAGTGCTTAGGTAAAGAAGCAAATATTTTTCGGGCCTCTTCTTCTGGGAGAAAGGTCGTGGTACCATAAGCATTGACTTGTATTTTAGCTTCTGGAGACCAGAATGTCCAGGAAGTATAGGGACTGCCTTCCTTTAGATCACGGACTTTTTGGGACCGTTTGTCGGTATAACAAATGAATTTTCCTTTGTCTCTCAGGGCATTACGGAGGACAATGGTGCGCGAACGCGGGTGCAAGAAAGGGTTGATGGAGCAAAGGACAGGAGTAGAGTAGGGGTGTTTCGGGACACTTAGGCCTTCCATAATTAGGTTCCAGGCCTTCTCCCAGAGCTCAACTTCACTGTTTTTAAGGGGGAGCATACGAATGATTTTGAAAAATAAAATAAAATTAATGTTTGCTTCGAAGGCTTTTTACAGAATTTTAGTCCAAAAGGAACCTTTAATTTCTGTTTAAGCTAAGTAGAGGTGGGTTTTTCAGGTGATGAAAACCCTTTAACTTAATGGTAACGTATCCGAGGGAGTGACTAAAAATGTTACCCTGCGTCGAAAGGGTGTCTTCAGCAGGAAAGAAGCTCTAAACGAAGAGTGGCTGCGGACACAAAGAAACGGAGACTTCTCGTCTCATCATGATTTATGGGTTTTAGGTGTTTTTCTAGGAGGGTCCGGTTTTAGGACCGGGCCCTCATTTTAACCTAAATAAATAAAGACAAGGATGTTACTTTTTTTCAGAAGTAACGTCAAAGTGATAACTTGACTAATAGGCACTGTGTTGCTAATCGTCAAAGTTAAGAAATAGGTTTTTTATGATATGAATATGGGTTTTAGGTGTTTTTCTATGGGGGCGCGATCAAAAGATCGAGCCTCCCTTTTGTGTGTAAAATTGGATGTAAATTTTTCATGCGGAGGTAGTGAGAATTCTGGATAGCTCCAGAATAACAATTCCTCTCTACAAAAATGCCATCTGTTATCTTTGCTGCTCACATTCATCCCTTCGAAGCTCCCGGCCTTGTCAACCCCCAAGACTTTCCAACTTTCTGAATTCACCAGCTTCATCCGTCGGGTGTTTGCACTCAATCTGCCAGAGGCCGTTTGGATAACGGCTGAGTTAGGCCAGGCCAACACCTCCCGTGGCCACTGCTGGCTCACGTTGGTTCAGAAAGCTGGAGATACAGACGAGATCATTGCCCAGCTTGACGGCGTAGTCTGGTCGGGCCAACTGCGGCAGTTGCAGCAGGCTTATGGATTGAAACTGATGAACGGCCTGTTACAGGACGGGATGTCGGTTCGGCTGAAGGTGACTACTTCCTTTCATGCCCGCTATGGACTGCGGGTGGTGGTGGAAGACGTTGACCCGACGCACACCATCGGTGAGCTGGAGCGTAAGCGGCAGGAAACCTTGACACAGTTGGCCACAGATGGTTTGTTGGACAAGAATGCCAGCCTCCCACTGCCGATGGCTACCCGCCGGTTGGCGGTGATTTCCAGTAATACGGCGGCCGGTTTGGCCGACTTCCGGGAGCAGTTGGAGAGCAATGCCTACGGTTATAAATTCAAAGTGCAGTTGTTCCCCGCAGCGATGCAGGGAGCACAGACTGGTCCGGAAATACTGAAGCGCCTGCGGCAGATTTCAACCTGGGATGCTTTCGACGTCGTAGTCATCGTCCGCGGTGGCGGAGGCCGTACCGACCTGGCTGCCTTCGACGATGAAGACCTCGCTCGCGCCGTAGCCAATTATCACCTGCCGGTGGTGGTAGGCATCGGCCATGAAACGGACGAGAGCGTCCTTGACCGGGTTGCAGGCAAAAGCCTTAAAACACCAACGGCTACTGCCGTTTATTTCATCGACCAACTCGTCGCTGCTGAATACCGGGCTTTGCAACTTGGCCGGGGCATTGCCCGGTTGGCCAACCAGCAACTCTCCTTTGAAAAGCCTCGGTTGGAAAGGATTTCCCTACTCAGCAGGCAACTTTCGGCCGGAATCCTCCGTATGGAGAAAGACAAACTGGGCCGTTTGCAAACGGACTTAAAAAAAGCCGAGTCTAGGGCGCTTGATTCGGCGGGGAATACGTTGGATAGCCTTGCGCGGCTTTTGGCCGCGCTCCGACCCGAAGCTACCCTGGCTAGGGGCTATGCCCTGGTTAGCCAAAACGGAAAGCTGGTGACCAAGCCAGAAGATGTCTCCTCCGGAACCGTCGACATTCAATTACGCGACGGAAAGCTGAAGTTAGAGAAGTAGGCGGTTGTATGACCAAACATCTTTTCCTTCAGCGAATTATTAGCAGATGACCTAAAATAATACGATTTACCACCTCTCCTTTATGATTAAAATCGCATGCTTACTAAGTCTTTGGCTATTGTCCGCTAATGTCCTGACCGCGCAACTTCGCGTCGTCATGGCTGGAAATACGGCGGATGGGGAGCCGGCCTTCTTCCAAGCTTTGGACCAGCGATTGAAAGCCGTAGGAGGGCCAGAGGTGGTACTGTTTGCCGGTGATTACGTGGCAGAGTGTACGGACGAAATGGTCCGATTTAAGCTGGGGAATGGAAATGGAAGAGAGGTGTTTGCCACATTACAACCAGTGGTTGAACTGGTGCGTAGTAACCCGGGAGTCACCTTTTACTTTGTTCCGGGAGACCGGGATTGGGATCATTCTGGAAAACAAGGACTTCGTTGCGTCAAACGGCTGGAGGATTACCTGAATAGCCTAGACTTACCCAACCTGAACTGGCCACTGCGGAATGGTTGTCCGGGCCCGGAACTGGTAAACCTGTCAGATGAAGTAGCTCTGCTGATGGTGAACACCCAGTGGTGGAACCATCCTTATGATAAACCGGTGCCTGCGGATGCCGATTGCAAGACGGCGGACTCCGATATTGCTATTGATGAGACCATGTCTCTGATTGAAAAGAACACCGACCGGAACGTTATCCTTGCCGGTCATTACCCACCATATTCTCAGGGCCGCCACGGCGGAGAGTTTCCTACGGGGCAGCACTTTGTACCGCCGATTATTGGCGGCATATTACTGTCTTGGCGGCAGAATATTGGTACACCCAAGGACCTCAATAACAAACGGTTGGCCCCTCTTCGGCGGACGTTTAAGAACAACAGTGGTCAGACCAGGGGAATTTTTTTCCTGGGCGCGCAGGACCAGAGCCAGCAGTTGATTCGTTACCGGGAGAATTATATTGTTAATGCTGGGGCTGCAGGGCCCGGACGTTGGGTGGGCCGGCATAAGCCGGCTTTGCATACCAGCCGGGAGGCTGGCTTTACGGAGATGGTCTTCGGCAAAGATGGGGCCGTCAGTTATGAATACCGGCTGGCCGGATCCGGAAACCTTGCCTTCCAAAGGGACATCTACTCTGCACCCTGCGTCCCCGGCACCTTGTCCGACAAGAACGGCATACCGCCCAACCCTGCCTACCGCCCCTGCAACGTTTCCGACGATGAGATGGCAGCGCTTTGTTCCATCAACACCAGCAAAATAGCAGTCGTGACGCCGGGTGCCGAATACGCCGCCGGTAAGGTCCGGGAATTGCTCCTCGGAAAACACCATCGGGATGCTTGGACCACGCCCGTAACCGTACCGGTCCAGGTTACTTCGGAGTATAAGGGGGGGCTAGTTCCTCTCCGGGAAGGACACACTAAGCTTTCCCAATCACTTCGCTTTAGAGCGCCATCGGGTAAGGAGTACCTGTTCAAGTCTATTGACAAAAACGCCAGGAAAGCCCTTGATTTTGAGCTTCGCGGCACCTTCATTGGTAACATTGTCGACGACCAAACCTCCATTGGTCACCCCTTTGGCCGGGTCGTCGTCCCGCCATTAATGGAGAATCTGGATATCCTGCACGTCAGCCCTGAACTATTGATTTTGGGCAATTGTCCGGCGCTTGGAGACTATAATCCAGCCTTCGGTGGCCTGCTCGGAACGCTGGAAGAAGCGCCTAAAGGGGACAAGAAAAAGAAAGGAATACCAGGAACTTTTGGTGCAAAAAAAATGCACAAAAGCTACGAAGCTTTTCGCATCCGGTTTGACGATCAGGAGGTGGAGTTTGCCTACGACGAGTACCTCCGTGCGCGGCTTTTTGACCTGTTGATTGGCGATTGGAACCGCCACGAAGACAACTGGCAATGGGCAGAATTTGACCGAGATGGCATTCGTTACCTGCGTCCCGTTCCTCGCGACCGAGACAAAGCTTTTTCCTTGATCGATGGTATTGGCCCAAGATTTGTTACCAAGGTTTTTCTTACCCGCCTCGAGCATTTCGGCTACAAAAAACCCGACGCTGGATCGCTTTCCTACCAATCCCGTCACCTGGACAGGCTGCTGCTTAGCCAGATGAGCATGCAGGATTACCTGCGCGAAGCGCAGGCTATTCAATTTGCCCTTTCCGACGAAATTATTGAAGCTGCCATCAAAACTATGCCCGCCGAAACCTATGCTGTTTCAGGAGCTGAGATTGTTGCTAAACTGAAGGCTCGCCGGGACGAATTGGCCAGCTTCGCAGAAGACTTTTACCTGATGTATGCGGAGACCGTTGACATTGTTGGCACCAACGATGAAGAGGAATTTCGGGTACGAACCTTTGGCGATAACCTTGTGGAAGTGACGGTGACTGACATCAAGGGAAGGTCTAAAGACAAAGTCCTTTACCAACGGACATTCCACCCCCATGAAACTAGGGAGATTAGGCTTTATGGCCTTGGCGATGACGATGTTTTTCAACTGGATGGTAAAGCTGGCGGGCCGATTAACGTCCGCCTCATCGGCGGACCTGGCAAGGATGCCTTTCGATCTGAAATTGATGAAAAGGGGAGTAAAGCCCTGGTCTACGAGAAGAGTAAAACCGCCGATGAAGCTGCCCCCGAAGGAATGAAATTCGTCAAAAGCTACCGAGATTACCTTTACAGTTATGATCGGACAGCCCACGAGTTTAACAAGATCAGTCCAGCCTTTGGTGCCAGCATTAGCGGCTTCAATGGCCTGTCATTGGGCTTAGGCCTACGCTTCCGCCGCTACAATTTTACCCGCCGAAAATACAGCACCGAGTACAAGTTTTACTTCGAGGGCAACGCCAGGGGGAACTACTTTGTGGAGCTCTCGGCGGACTTCAAAGACATCTACAAAAAAGTTGACTTTGTAATCAACACACACTACGGTGTCCCGGACTTCCGGAACTTCTTTTTCGGTATCGGGAGCAACACTTCTTTCGATCGAGACGCGGTGGTTCGCAACGAATTCCACTTGGTTCGCTTACAGAATTTGTCGGGAGAAATGGGCTTTCGACGAAGGTTTGGGGATAAAAGCTACGTGAGTCTAATGGCGGGCATACAGAGTAACCGCCCGGAGAAAACCGGGGGTACCATTTTGGATACGGAGACGCCGTATTTCGGTACCGAGAAGCTGGTCTACGGTTACCTCCAGCCTAAGTTTGTCCTGGATTTGCGGGACGATAAGAGGTTGCCTTCTAAAGGAATAATGCTGGAGGCTTCGCAGAAGTGGGCCTACAGCCCGGATGGAGAAGGACAGTTTGGTGTGACGAAGCTGGGAGCGGAAGCCCACTTCAGCCCACGGCGCTCACCGATGAGCTTGAGCTTTAAAGTTGGGTATGCTAATTCTACGGGAAGGGTGCCGTTTTATGAGTTGCCCGTTATTGGCAGGAACAATGGCCTGAGGGGTTTTCAACGCGGACGTTTTACGGGGGACGGATACGTCTTTTACAACACCGAATTCAGGACACCCGTGGCCAAAATTAGAGGTAAGTTTATCCCCTTAACCCTGGGAGTCCGCGTCTTCTACGACAGAGGGAAGCTGCTCCAACGAGACGAGGAAGATGCAGGCATGAAGGACGCTTTCGGTTTTGGGTTCTATATGGTGCCGATTAGTAAGCGGTACACAATGAGTGTGCTTACTGGGTTTTCGGTGGAGGAGCACCCGGTTTTTCGGTTTAGTGTGGGGACGAGGTTTTAGGAAGAGAGTGAAAGTAGAGAGTAGAAAGTAATAAGTACAGAGTAGGGCTTCACGTAAGTCGGGAAAACCGATAATTAGCTTATTGCCCTGGTTTGCTAAGTTGTCCTGTCTTTTAAAATCCGGAGAATTGGACAGTATTGAATCTTTTGCGATCCTAACTAAGAATCGTTTTTCAATTGGGGCAAGCGCAGTTCTGATTCGCTGTATGATCTTTGCGTCTTTCGTGGAGTCCGGTAGGTCCTGTAAGTTATGTTGAAAGAGAGATGTTCCGATGAGGCTATTAAGAAGGTCGTAGGGCAGAGTGTCTAGGCGTTCCCGCAATTCATAGGGAAAGGTGTCTTTGGCCATGACGCTTTTTACGGCCTTTTCTTCTGCTTTTATTCGCGTACGCAGGTCGCTTTCAATATCCTATGGGTAGTATTTTTTACCCTGCTCCTCTCGCTCCTTTAGTTGCTGACCGATCTCACGGTACTCGGCAGCATATTTCACCAGGGTATCTTCGAGGCTGTAGTAGAAAATCAGCGTTTTTTGTTTCGCCAGTAAGCCCCAAGCCCCTTCCCGCTCCTTCATCCTTTTCTTTGTACCTGCGTCCGCGCCCCCGTATTCCTAACCCTAAAACAAAATTAGGCCATCAGCCCACTTCAGTGCACCAACAGCCTAATCTCTTAAACCTAATATTTATCGTCTAGACGACGTCTAAATCACGTCTGCAAAACGCCCATCTTCCACTCCTCCGTCGGCGCAAACTGCGCGGCTTCAACACCCGCCGAAATCCAAGCCCGGGTTGCCCGCGGATCAATGATTTCGTCCACCCATAAGCGGGCGGCGGCGTAGTAAGGACTGGTCTGCGCGTCATACCGCGCCGTTATCTTGTCCAGTAGTGCTTTTTCTTCAGCTTCCGGGACGATTTCTCCCTTCGCCTTCCGGCTTCCTACTTGGATCTGCAGCAATACCTTGGCCGCCTGGGCACCGCCCATCACCGCCAAGCGTGCCGTTGGCCACGACAGCATCAACCTCGGGTCGTACGCCCGGCCACACATCGCATAGTTGCCAGCACCATAGCTGTTGCCCATCACAATGCTGAACTTCGGAACAACGCTGTTGCTCATGGCATTAACCATCTTAGCACCGTCCTTGATGATGCCGCCCTGCTCGGAGCGGCTGCCCACCATAAAGCCCGACACATCGTGGAGGAATACCAGCGGAATGCCCTTCTGGTTGCAAATCATGATAAAACGAGCAGCTTTGTCTGCAGAGTCGGAGTAGATCACGCCGCCAAACTGCATTTCGCCTTTGCCCGACTTTACCACCTCGCGGTTGTTGGCAATGATGCCGACGGACCAGCCGTCAATTCTGCCGTAAGCACAGAGCAACGTCTGGCCATAATCTTTTTTGAATTCGGTGAACTTGCCTTCGTCAACCAGGACTTTAAGCATGTCGCGGCCTTTGTAAGGCTTCGCCCGGTCACCGGGCAGCACCCGAAGAACGTCGTCCGCATCATCGGTTGGTGGCTTAGGCTCGGTACGGTTGAAGTTTGTCAGGATGGTCTCGGGCATCCGGCTAACGAGGTCGCGGATGGTCGACAGGCATTCCTGGTCGGTTTCACATTTGTAATCGATGACGCCGGACACAGAGGAGTGCATCTCCGCACCACCCAGGTCTTCCGCCGGAACGTCTTCGCCAATTGCGGCACGCACGAGGTAAGGGCCAGCTAGGAAAATACTTCCGGTGCCATTAACAATCAGGCTTTCGTCCGACATGATCGGCAGGTAAGCCCCGCCAGCAACGCAGCTACCCATCACTGCCGCAATCTGCGGCACACCCATAGCACTCATCTTGGCATTGTTGCGGAAGATGCGGCCGAAGTGTTCTTTGTCTGGGAAGATCTCATCCTGCAACGGCAGGAAAACACCCGCACTGTCAACAAGGTAGAGGATCGGCACCCGGTTCTCCATCGCAATCTCCTGCGCACGGAGGTTTTTCTTGCCGGTAATCGGGAACCAAGCGCCTGCCTTTACCGTCGCGTCGTTGGCAACGATGACGCAGAGCCGGCCGTGTACCCGGCCGTAGCCCGTCACAACGCCGCCCGCAGGGCAGCCACCGTATTCTTCATACATGCCGTAGCCAGCAAATGAACCGAATTCGAGGAAGTCGGTCTCCGGATCAATCAGTTGTTCCACCCGCTCCCGAGCGGTCAGTTTGCCCTTAGCGTGCTGCTTTTCAATACGCTTTATACCACCGCCTTCACGGATCTTCTCCAGGCGATGCTTTAGGCGGGATAGTTGTAGCTGCATGTGGTCTTCATGCTCGGCTGCGGTTTGTTCGGCTTTGGTCATTTAATTAGATTGGTTGTGGTGGATGGTAAGGTAGGAATAGATTGGGATTAGTGCCGGATTTGAATCGTAGTTAGTCAGATTTTGCTACTTGATTTCAAAGAAGGAACGCAGATTTGTACGGGTTGCGGGTTGCATGATTGCGGTTGTCGGAGACGTAATCTGCCATGCCCCGGAGGGAGAAATCTGTCTTGATCAGTCGAATCAGTAAAATCTGTGTTCTTTAAGCCTTGATGCAACCCCGTGCCTCTTATCGAGGGACTACGTCATCCGCTAATGAGCGCGTCTGTTAATGTCAAGAACGAGCGAAGCGAGCTGCCACCTTCACGTGCGGAGCCTTAGTGTTCTTCGTGCCTCAGTGCCCCAAACGAGCGAAGCGAGCTGGCACACTTCCCAATACAGGGCCTCCTACTTCTGTACTCCAACCTCCTGCCTATAAAAAGCGGAGCCTTAGTGTTCTTCGTGCCTCAGTGCCCCAAACGAGCGAAGCGAGCTGCCACACTTCCCAATACAGGGCCTCCTACTTCTGTACTCCAACCTCCTGCCTATAAAAAGCGGAGCCTTAGTGTTCTTCGTGCCTCAGTGCCCCAAACGAGCGAAGCGAGCTGCCACA
>JBLIGS010000014.1:0-19762 GCA_047637095.1 Neolewinella sp.
ACAAGCCCGCCGGAATGGTGGTCCATCCCGCCGTCGGTCACCGCGACGGGACGCTGGTCAATGCCCTGAAGTTCTACCTGGAACAGGACGAGATCCCAACCCTGCCAGGCAACGACGACAACCGCGTTGGGCTCGTTCACCGGATCGACAAAGACACCTCTGGCCTGTTGGTAATTGCCAAGACAAATGAGGCGATGACGCACCTGGCCAAGCAGTTTTTCGACCACACCATCGAGCGGACCTACCAGGCCGTTTGTTGGGGAGAAACCGACGATCTGCACGGTACCATCGAGGCCCACCTCGGCCGCGACCTCAAGAACCGGCAGAAGTTCCGGGTATTCGAAGAACCGGAGGAGCACCACAAGCACGCCATCACCCACTACAAAACCCTGGAAGCGCTGTACTACGTCAGCCTGCTGGAATTGAAGTTGGAGACTGGCCGTACGCACCAAATTCGCGTACACATGCAGAGCATCGGCAACCCACTTTTCAGCGACGCCCGCTACGGCGGCGATCGCATCGTAAAGGGTACGGTTTACAGCAAGTACCGGATCTTCGCTGAGCGGTGTTTTGCGCTTTGCCCGCGGCAAGCACTACACGCGAAGAGCATCGCCTTTACGCACCCAGTAACCGGGGAGCGGATGTCGTTTGACAGTGAATTGCCGGAAGATATGATCACTATGTTGGACAAATGGCGCAACTACGTTGGCCCTCGTCGGCAGAACGATCAGCTGATTTGAGCGCAGCACAACAGACCCTGAATTGGGTTCGTGATTTTGTGATCAAGCACGCACTTTGCCCCTTTGCTGCCCAGCCGTTTAACGAGGGTAGGGTAGGGGTGAGTACCTGTGATGTACAGGATGAAGAGGCCACTTTCTTTTGGGCGCTGACGCAGGTGCAAGGGTTTGTTGACGAGCAAGGGGAGGTAGAAACCCTCCTCCTCGTCTTCCCTGACCAACTGCCTGAGTTCTCTACCTTCCTAGACTTCGTCTACACCTTCGAAGAAGCCCTCTCCGAAACGGGTGCTGACGCGCTCGTCCAACTCGCCCACTTCCACCCCGACTACCAGTTCGAAGGCGTTGACGCAGACGACCCCGGCAACCTTACCAACCGTTCACCCCATCCCGTCCTGCAGTTCCTGCGGGTTGGCTCGGTGGCGACGGCCGTGGCAGGTTATCCCGATGTGGAAGGCATTCCTGACAGGAATGTGGAGCGGATGCGGGAGATGTTCTCCGTGTAGCCATGGGCTTTAGCCCATGAAGTTTGATACAGTTTTACCTTTGTCCCATGTCCATGACTCTCCAAGACCGCCTCTCTACCCTCCACCAACTCGGTTCTCACCTCCTCTCCGGAGAAGACGAACTCCTGACCGCCCACCAAAAGCGGACACAGTTCAACAATGCCTGGTTTACACTGGAGAACCAACAAGCTTCGGTCAAGGCCATCGCAGAAGAGTTTCTCTCCGAAGAGAAACTGTCGGCATGGCTCAATGGCTACAAGGTTGTCCCAATTGCCGGGCCTGGCTTCGTCCCTCAACCCGGACCTAGTGGCGAAGGCCAGAAAAAAGTCGGCCTTGTGCTGGCAGGGAACATCCCGTTGGTGGGCTTTCACGACTTGCTCTGTGTCTACATTGCAGGGCACAAGTCGGTTATCAAACTGAGCACTAAGGATGAACACGTCCTCCCTTACCTTGTCAAACTGCTTGCTAAATTTGATGAGCGGGCAGAAGACTACTTCGACTTCGTCGGCCGGCTAAAAGATTTTGATGCGGTGGTTGCCACCGGCTCCAATAACTCAGCCCGCTACTTCGAGACCTACTTCGACAAATACCCCAACATCATCCGTAAGAACCGGAATGCTATAGCGGTGCTCTCCGGCAATGAGACGGAGGAAGAGATGCGGGCCCTGGGCAACGATGTTTTCCAATACTATGGTCTAGGATGCCGGAATGTGGCAAAACTGTACGCTCCGAAAGACTACGATTTTCAACCTTTACTGCTTGTCTTTCATGAGTGGAAAAACATGCAGAACCACACCAAGTGGAAGAATAACTTCGACTACAACTACGCCCTTACCACCCTGAACAAGGAAAGCTTTCACCTCACCGGCCCACTAATGGTCCTAGAGGATAAAACCATCACCAGCCGAATCGCTACTCTGCACTTCGAGTATTATACCGACAAGGCTGCTGTGGAGGCCGAACTGGTTTCTAGGGAGGAAGAAATCCAGCTTGTCGTTGCCCAGCCCGGCCACCTGGAAATGGAGACCTTCGCCTTCGGCGAAGCACAAAAGCCGGGCCTTGCAGACTACGCCGATGGCGTAGACACCCTGGCCTTCTTGCTCGCCCTGTAACGCTCTAGTGGGCCAGCCAGTAAGTTTCGTTGCCCAAAACTTGATCTTTTGCCCGCTGGCGTCACAAAAAATAACTTCCGTAGCTACGGCTATGCAAGTGATTTTTCGTTTAGCCAGCGACCAAAATATCTTCGTTTTTAGCTAACGAAACTTACTGGCCAGCCCACTAGTGAACCAGCCCGTAAGCCTTTGAACCTACGGTTGGGACGTAAATTAATCTTCACGCGGAGCAAAGGCGTTAGAGAGAAAGAGGGAGCCCGTCATTGGCTAAAGCGTTCCGAAGGCGGAGCCTATCTCGTGCGGTAGCTTCTCACGTCCTGTCTCTTTTCTCTTGCTTCTTTTCTCCTTCTTAGCGGCACAGGATAACCTCAGCTAGGCACAACGTCATCGCCAAGAACGGGCACTGGAGTGCCCTCGCCGTGCGGGAGTGCCAGGCTACCAAAGGCGGTAGCCTGTCTCACGCGGAGCCTTAACACTAATCGCTAAAAAAACGGACTAAGGTAGTTTAGTCCACGCGAACCACCAATCCCTTCAAGTACTCTCCCTCCTGGTGGTATAAATCTACCGGATGGTCAGGTCCTTGACTAAGGTGGTGTAGAACGCGGCATGGCCGGCCAGCTTCCAGTCCAGCAGCAACAATGGTATCGTAAAATAGCTGACGATCTACCACTCGGCTGCAGCTGAAGGTGAATAGTAGGCCTCCTGGCTTAATGGCCCGCATGGCGCGGGCGTTGAGGCGCTTGTAGGCCTGAACGGCTTTGTGCCGCTTGTGCTTGTTCTTAGCGAAGGCCGGCGGATCAACGACGATGATGTCGTAGTCTTGGTCATCGGCGTGCTCCTTGAGCCATTCCATGACGTCGGCGGCGTAGGCCTCGTGTTTGTCCCCGAAATCACCGTTTCGGGAAGCATTGTCTTCGGTCAGTTCGATCGCACTGCCGCTCAGATCCACACTTTGCACCTGCGCTGCGTCGCCCAAAAGCGCGTACACGGAAAACCCGCCGGTGTAACAGAATGTGTTGAGGACTTTTTTGCCCCGGGCGTAACTGCCCAGTAGCCAGCGGTTCTCCCGCTGATCGAGGAAAAAACCGGTCTTCTGCCCGCCAGCCACGTCAACACGGAAGCGACGACCATTCTCTAGAATGACAACTTCCGTGACGTCGTCACCAAGCAAAACACCGTTCTCCGCCGGGTGGCGTTCCGGCAGCGTGTTCATGCTTTTATCGTAAACGGTCGTGATGGTGTCTCCCAGCAATTCTTTGATCGTCGCCGCAATCTGGTCCTTGATCAGGTGCATCCCGACGCTGTGGCACTGAATGACGACAACGCTTGCATAGCGGTCTACGATGAGCCCGGGAAGACCATCGCCGGCAGCGTGGATAATCCGGTAAGCATTCGTCAACGGATCATCCGCAAGGCCCAGCTGCTTACGGAGGTCAAGCGCCAAAGTGAGTTTGTCCCGGAGTAAATCCTCCAGGGGCAATTCTTCTTCGCCAAAGGTCAGCAGCCGAACCCGGATACCGCCAGATTGGTAATGGCCAATGCCCAGGCGCTCGCCATCAATGGCGTCAACGGCTACCAGTTCGCCATCCTCAATTCCATCGTCTTCGACTTTGATGGCGCCCGAAAAAACCCAGGGGTTCTTTCTGCGGATGGCTCCGTCCTTACCTTTTAGCAGCGTGACTTTTTTCATGGCGCGAAGGTAGTACATTTACGCCATGCACTTCCTCCTCATCGGCCAGGGCCTCGCTGGCACCCTCCTCGGTTATCGCTTAGAAAAAGCGGGCCACCTCGTCCATTACATTGATGCCCCGGCGCAATCGTCGGCCACTTCGGTGGCGGCCGGCATCGTGAATCCGATAACCGGTCGACGGTTTGTTAAAAGCTGGCGAATTGACGAGCTGATTCCGGAGGCGAAAACGCTGTATGCGGAGCTGGAAGCGATGTTGGGAGTGAAACTCTGGTACGATATGCCGTTGATCCGGACCTTGTACAATCGAGGCGATATGAACGACTGGGAGGCCCGTTCTGCCGACCCCGGATATCCGGAATACATGGACGACAACCCCGATCCCGGCCGACTTCCGGAGGTGACGGACAAGGTGTTTGCCTATGTGGGCGTACGGCATACCGCGCGGGTGGATGTGGGGTTGCTGGCAGAGAAATACCGGGATTGGCTGAAGAAAGAAGGACGCTTTTTTGAGGGAGCGTTTGACTACTCAGGGATTAAGGAGCTTTTGGGCCTTTCGACAGGCTTAAGAGGGGCCGCGAACGCAGGTGCAAAGAAAGAACTTTCAATAGCAGGGCTTGCGGACCGCTATGACCATGTTGTCTGCTGCGAAGGCTGGCGCGCCCGGTTTAATCCTTTGTTTAATTACCTGCCGCATGGCGGCAACAAAGGCGAAGTCCTCATCGTCCGGACAAAAGTCCCGATCCTCACCAGGATGTTTAAGCACCGGGTGTTCCTTATCCCCTTCGGTGATGATGTCTACTGGGTCGGTGCCACCAGCGAAAACCGGTTTACGGAAGAAGGGCCGACGGCGTCCAACCGTTCCTTCCTCGAAGACCGCCTCCGGGAGGTACTGACTGTTCCCTTTGAAGTCGTTGAACACCGGACGGCCGTCCGGCCAACGGTTAAAGACCGGCGCATGTTCCTCGGCGCCCACCCTGAAGTAGCAGGACTTTCCATTATGAATGGCCTGGGAACAAAAGGCGCCTCTCTGGGCCCACTCGGCTCCCGTTGGATGACGGAGTTTTTATTGGAAGGCAAAGCCTTACCTACGGAGGTGGATATATCTCGATTTGGATAGGTTGTTGGAGGTTGATTTTTCCTTAACACTGGGAATGGAACCTTAGTTAGGCTTTCTGGGGGAATAGGCTATGTCGTTGGTGTTCAGTACGCGTTATCTGAACATTTTTACCTTGCGTTGGAAACTACTCCATCCGTTTCAGCGTCTCTCGGTCTATCCAGAAGTGATACCCAATTTAGTCTTCAGGGAGGTTTCTCTTCCAGTAGTGTTGCGCTTACGGGAGTGTATCGCTTTACTGCGGAATAACGAAGGGCTTGCTGTCCGGTATTTCAGGACCATCTCAGCCTACCGCCTTTCTACTAGTGACTATCGCCTGATTATCGAGGGGCTACGCCATCCGCTAAGCGTCTGACTGGTCCCTCGCTAAGGTTATCGTTTACTTGTTTGTCTGGCCGCAACCCGCAACCCCGCAACTCGCAACCCGTGGGATAGGAGCAAGCCCCACCCCTGCCATGCTATAGTAGGTTTCGATAATTGACAACGTTTTTCCCGTTGTCCTAGCAACCCTATCCCACCTCCGACGTTTGCAACAACTGCAACAACTGCAACAACTGCAACAACTGCAACGGGCTTTAGCCCAAACAACAAAGCCCCGCCAACCATTAGGTCAGCGGGGCTTGTCTGTTATGTTGTTTCGGGGAACGTTGTTCCCTTACTCAGCAGGAGTCTCACCGGCAGCTTCAGCTTTTGCTGCATCAAGTGCAGACGTAGCAGAAGGCTCGGCAGGAGCTTCTTCTTCAGCAGCAGCGGCGGCAGGAGCAGAAGCTTCAACTACTGGTGCTGGAGTTGGCGCAACGATTACTGGTGCAATACCAGAAACAGCTACGTGGAAGTCGATGGTCTTCTGAGCTTCCTTTTCACGGATGGCTGCAGCAGCACCTTCTTTTCCTTCGATGAAAGCAGACCACTTTTCGCTGGCTTGCTCCTGTGTGAGTGCACCTTTCGATACACCACGCATGAGGTGCTTGAAGTACATCACTCCTTTGAAACGGAGGATGGCACGAACGGTGTCAGATGGCTGAGCACCTTTGGTGAGCCACTTGTAAGCAGCCATACGGTCCAGCTCGATAGTAGCTGGAACAGTCATTGGGTTGTAAGTACCGAGTTTCTCGATAAACTTACCATCACGTGGAGCGCGGGCATCCGCAGCAACGATGTGGTAGAAAGGACGCTTGCGGCGACCGTGGCGCTGGAGTCGTAGACGAACTGGCATAGGGACAAATTATCTTGGTTAGTTAAGTACCGGTTTCCTCCCGAGAGGGGACGACCGGTTTTGTCGAATGGGCGCAAAGATACGGCAGTTTTTGAAATCTGGACAGTTTTTTTACGAAGAGCAGTTATGGAGCCTTTTTGCTACTCAACTTGCTTTGCACCTGTACTTCGGCTTCGCTCAGCATAAACGCCAACTTCGGTGGCCGCGGCCAAGGGGCAATCAAGCAGTCAGCTGCCGCATATTGGAGCGTGGGAAATAGTCAATAATCGACACCTGCCTCCCTACTTCTACGACTCCCTCATTACTTTCCACTCTCTAAGTTGCCGGGTAGAAAGAACTATACCTTATTACTATGACCCTTCGGCGCGCATCTCGACGTGCTCAGTGGAATCCGCAGCCGAACGTGCTTGCTCGATGCTTGCTCAGGAACCGATGGTCCTGGAGCATCCCGTCCGCGCTTAGCGCGGACGGAGAGAACTCAAAGCGTACGGTCCCCGAACAAGCATCGAGCGAAGTCGACCTCCGAAGGAAGCAGCGTAGCTAAATGCGCGCCGAGGGGCTGTTATTTACCACGTAGTTCTTTTTGCGTGACTCTTACTCCCTACTCTCTATTCCCGCCCCTCTACTCCCTAATACCGCCTCTACGCCATTGTTTTCCACCAATTCTAAATACTGGATCTGCTTTTCATCATCTTCTCGCATCTGCACCTTTGAGCAAGGGCTTGAGCTGATAACGGCTACAAACTCACCAGCCACTTCAACGGCGTATTGACCAATGAAGGGGCACCGCTTCCGGTTCTCTGCCGTGAAATTCTCCGTGTCCTCCATCGCGGTATAGAGTGCGGAGGCTTCGTCGGGGGAAAGGTCGACAGGTTTGAGGACGGCAAAGTCAAGGACGTAGTTTTTGTCGGCGGACTGCATATTCGGGGCCGTTGGCGTTGCATCAACCATGTATAGTTGGACCATGTCTGCGTGCTTTTTGTTTTTGCCCGACCAAAGGTTCTGGCAACCGACGAGGCTAAGGCCCAGTAGGAGAATGAAGAGGCTTTTCATGGGCTTGGCTTAATCGATGGTGGAGTAGTAAATTCCGTTTTGCGCAGAACAACCGCGCAGGTTCTGGGTCTTATAATTGGCAGTGCTGATGGTGTGGGAAATGATGTTGCCCCACGCTGGTGAATCATTGTTGAGGACGCTCGTCTCGCGGCTGATGGCCGCAAAGAAACTGCTGATGAAGTAACCACCATCCCGGGTACTACCACAAGATGTCTCATCCGGCCGCGCGGCGGCTGCAATCATATTTCCCTTAGAATTTAAGAACAGCTCCCGAAGCTTGGCCAATTTTCCCTGCGCCTGCCGGCGAGAAGCCAATGATGGCTGACCACCTCGGCCAGTTACCCCGATATCGGAGTTGCAACAGTCTCCCAGCACCAGGTTCAGGCGGGCACCTTTGCCGATGATGGTATTGTAAACCGTCTCTAGGTTCATCGCGGAGGCATTGGACACTTCTTGGTACTGAGAGTACCGGAGGTCAAACATCGGGTATTTTGACCGTTGGTCAGACCAACGGAAACCGTGCCCGGTGTAAACAAAAACGACAATGTCGTTTGCTCCAGGGTTAAGCCTACTCAGTGCACTTTCAACAGAGGCCTTGGTGAAGTTTTGCCCGGAAATAACCGTCTTAGACAGCGGAATGTTAAGCTCGCTAGCAATCACAGCCAGTTCTCGGGTAGTCGTATTTTTATCAATCTCACAACTGGAACCAATGTCTGGGATCATAGAATTGGCAACCATCACCAGGTGCATCTTTGTTCCGGCAACCGGTGCGCTTGGCTGATAGGCAGGCTGTGCTGTAGGAGTTGACGGGGAAGGCGCGGAACCAGCACCATCGGCCCATTTTTCCTTGATCCAGCTGCGGGGGTAGTCTGCATCGAGTTTCCAGGTCTGGGTCGTCAGGCTAGTTCCCTTGCCCATAATAACAGACCATTCGCCCTGGCCATAAGCCAGGTCCGTAATATGGTAATCTTCTCCCCATTTTTCTTTGATCCATTCACGGGGGTAGCTGTCCGCCCTTTTCCAGGTCTGGACCGTATAGTCTGAACCCTTGCTCATGACGACGACCCACTCTCCGTTACCATAGTCCATGGAAGTGATTTTATAATCAGCCTCCCATTTTGACTTGACCCACTCGCGCGGCCAGTCTTCACTCTTTTTCCAGATCTGACGGGAAAAACCAGTATTTTTAGACACTATGAGGGCCCATTCGTTGCCGTAGGTGACGTCGGTGATGTGATAATCTTCGTCCCATTTTTCCTGAACCCAGTCACTGGGCCAGGTCGCATTGGTCTTCCAGCTCTGAACGGTGAGCCCGCTGTTTTCACTGGTAGTCACCACCCACTCGCCACTGCCGTAGGACAGGTCGGTAATACGACCGTCATCGTCCCATTTTTCCTTGATCCATTCCCGTGGCCATTCGGCATCCCTCTTATAGGATTGGCTACTGTAGGGATGTCCTTTACTCATTACAATACCCCACTCTCCGCCGCCACGTGTCATTTCAGAGATGAAGTACTGTCCGCCGGAACTGCCACCTGGTGTGGGCACCGCCGCCGCTGGCTGCGGCCGATTGTAGGACAAAAGGATGTCGTACATCGGTTCGTTCTTGTCGTAGAAGTTGAAGACGTATTGTTCGGTAAATTGTTTGGTGGTAACCTCTCGCCAATACTCCACCTCTAGCATATTGTCTTCCATGTCTCCATCGCCGATGCCGTTGTCATCGATTTGCATGGGCTTGACATTGGCGCCAATGCCGCTCATGAAGATGAAGTTGTCGGCGCTGTAACCAACGCCATCACCTCCGCCGCCGTATACAACCTTGGCATCTTGACCATCGATCAGGTAAACATTGCCCTGACCGGTGCTGACGTTTTTACCGAAACAGTTGAATTCGGCTACGCGATAATTACCGTCGACGGAGTATTTGACGCGCATAGTGGCGGCATTGTCGTCGTAGTAGATCATCAGACCTGTGTAGGTCACGTCGTTTGATTCCCACTTTGTTTCGTAGTAAATCTGTGCCTGGGTGCGGGGTGAGAAAAAGAAAGCAAGCACCGCGAGAAAGAGCAATCGTTGCATGGTGGTAGTGTCGGGATGTAGTAAATAATTCGTGCAGCAGGCTGATGGCCTGACCTAAATATAGTGTACTGACAGTCAGGTTATTAACTGATTGGCCAGAATTTTAGTGTTTAACTATTGAAAATACGTGTAATTACGTAGAGAAGGGGCCGCGGACGCAGGCGGTGACTGAGCGAAGCCGAACGTGTGCAAGGGGAGGTTTATAAGGCAGGCGGCGTAAGAAAAGTAAATAGAGCTGTACGTCCTGCCTCCAAGCGTTCGTATTTGGTCTTTTATCCCTTGGTTGGCGTTGCCAGACTACCGAAGTAACTCCCGCACCACCGCCCCCCCAATCGCCAAGCTTGCAGTCGCAGCAGGGCTTGGCGCATTAGCGACGTTGACCAATCCGTCTCCTCCATAAAAGAGGAAATCGTCGACCATCTCGCCGGAGGGCCGGACGGCCATGGCGCGCACTCCCGCGCCACCCGTTGCCAAGTCGTCCAACGTCAACGACGGCATCAACGGAAGCAAACTCTCCAGGAAGGCCTTCTTGCTGAAGCTCCGGCGGAGCTCCACGGCGCCTTTGCGCCAGTGTTTTCTGGCCAGGGCCTGGAAGCCTGGGTAACGGAGGGTCGCTCCGAGTTCTCCGAGATTGACGGTCTTGTTGTTGTAGCCTTCTCTGGCGAAGGCCAACACGGCATTCGGGCCGGCTTCCACCCGGCCATCAATCATCGGTGTCAGGTGGACCCCGAGGAAGGGGAAGGCTGGGTCTGGAACGGGGTAAATGAGGTGTTTGACCTTGGCGGCGGCCGCCTTGCCAAGCTCATAGTATTCCCCCCGGAAGGGAAGAATCTGGACGGGCGGTTTTTGACCGCCCATCCCCGTCAATATATCAGACTGAAGCCCGCCGCAGTTGATCAAGTGTTCGGCCCTGATCTCTCCGCCAGATGTTTTGACGATGTAGACATTACCTTCCTTCCGGTAGCCGAGGACCTCGGTATTGAGGCGGACTTCGCCGCCCTGGCGAACAATCTTCTTCGCGTAAGCCTGGGAGACTGCGCTGTAGCCAATTATGCCTGCCTGCGGAACCCACAGGGCGGCAATACCGCCCGTATGCGGGCTGTGCTCCCGCATCTCCTCACCGGTCATCCATTTCAAATCCGTCAGCCCGTTGGCAATACCCCGCTGGTGAATCTTCCGCAATCCTGCTATCTCTGCTTCGTTAACGGCGACGATGAATTTGCCCGTTAGCTGATAGGGGACGTTCTCCTGCTGGCAAAAGTCGAGGAGTAAGTCATAGCCTTCCTTGCAGAGTTTGGCCCTTGTTCCGCCCGGCTCGTAGTAGACGCCTGAGTGGATAACGCCGCTGTTGTGGCCGGTTTGGTGGGCAGCCACCCGATCTGCTTTGTCGACTACTAAGATGTTCCAGTCCGGCCTGCGTTCCTGCAGGCGCAGAGCGGTGGCTAGGCCAACGGCGCCAGCGCCGGTTATTAATGCGGAGTAGGTCACGGCAAGTTTTTTAACCAAGGAGCCTGGCTTACCTCGGGGGGCGTTTGCCAAGCCTTTGTCGAAAGTCAATTAAGTGGTCTGAATACAGATTCTTAAAAATGATGCTTAGTTGATGGTAGAATTAAAGCGGCTTGGTAAACTTAAGCTACTCCTTCTTTAAGCCAATCCACTCCCTTCTTCAAGCTCGCCAGTGTCGTTTCTTCCGGGCTCCCAGCCTCCGGCTGGAAATCATAAACCCAGCCAGCCATTGGAGGTAGGCTCATGAGGATCGACTCTGTTCTTCCGTTGGTAGTGAGGCCAAACTTGGTGCCCCGGTCCCAAACGAGGTTGAATTCGACGTAGCGGCCCCGGCGGAGCTGCTGCCAGTTGGCTTGCGCTTCGGTGAAGGGCTTGTCCTTGTTCTTAGCCAATAGCTCCAGGTAGGCAGGAACGAAGGTTTCGCCGATGGCGGCGGTGAAGTCGAAGAGGGTTTGTTTGTCTTTGCCTTCGGTGTCGGGCTGGAGCCGGTCGAAGAAGATGCCGCCTACACCACGGGTTTCGTTGCGGTGGGGGAGGTAGAAATAGTCGTCGGCCCAGGTTTTGAACTTCGGGTAGTAGGCCATGTCAAAACGATCGCAGGTGTTTTTCAAGTGCTGGTGAAATAACGCTGCTTGCTCGGGAACAATGTAGTGGGGCGTAAGGTCAATCCCTCCGCCAAACCAGAACCGGCCGCCATCCAACTCAAAGTATCGGACGTTCATGTGGATGATCGGGACGTGTGGATTCTTTGGGTGAAGGACGATGCTGACGCCGGTGGCGTAGAAGCTTGTTTCTTCCGAGGCAATATTTAGACTCTTCGCTGCCGCTGCGGGCAGCTCGCCATGGACGGAACTGAAGTTTACACCTCCTTTCTCAATGTGATTGCCGAGCAAAACCCGGGCTCGGCCACCGCCGCCACCGGGGCGTTCCCATTTGTCTTCAACAAAACTACCGCCATCGGCGGCAGCCAAAGCATTGCAAATGTTGTCCTGCAAGGACTGGAAGTAGGCGGTGATCTCGTGGCGGTCAGGCATGGACTGGAAAGATTAGATCACAAAGGTAGGCAGGAGGATGTCTAAGGTTGGTCAGAAATAGATTGGTCCTGGGTATTCTAGTGACACGGCAGGATACTTACTCGCTGGCCCACTAGATCCTACCGCTTTTATCAAAGACAACCGGTAGTCCCGACTTTGCCTTATAGCTTACTTTGCACACGCTCGGCTTCGCTCAGTGACCGCCTGCGGCCGCGGCCTTGTGAGTCAAGCAGTTAAACAGAGTTACTCTTTTAAATTAGTGCACCTCGACTCCGGACTCCACGTCCGGATTCGCTCAGTAGAGTCCGGAGCTGAGGCGAATAACGATTGTTCTTTTTACAAGGCTACTTGCCATCTTCTAAAGCTGCCGCAGCCGCCAAAGCAACCTTTGTCGCCTCAACCGCTTTCGCTTGGTTGCCAATGAATATTTCGTGATAAACGATGGTTACCGGCCGTTTCAGAAAAGTATATTCTTTCAGGATCAGGCTGCGGTAATCGTCCTCCGTCAGTTCCTTCTTATTGAGGCCCTGGCTGCGGTACTTCCGCGCATGACGGCTGAAAAGCTTCTCATAGCTACCCGCCAGTTTAGCCATTTCATCAAGCTGGTCTTCCGTAATCGGATTTTCCTTGATGTTGACGATATCTAAATTCGGCTGCTCGCCTAGTTCGCCAATGATGCGCTTGCAAGTAGAGCAGGAGTTGAGTTGGTACATTTTTGCCATGGTGCGAAGGTAGAATTTTAGTCTATTATTTCATTAACTCATAGCCCTAAAAGAAGTACGGACCAGATCTTCGCGGCGAACTGACGTAGACATTGCTGTGCTACTGCTCGCCGCGACGATCTGATCCGCGCGTGTTTGAAGGCTTATAAATTTACTTCAGAAACTTTTCCTTCACACGATCCTTGAACACCTTCATTACCTTCTCCACCTTCGGGCGGCTCACGTTCTGCACGTAGCCCTGATTTGGGTTGGAAGGGTCTTCGTAGTAGTCTTGGTGGTAGGCTTCCGCGAGGTAGAACTCGTAGTAGTCTTCGATGGTCGTTACAATTTTGCTGCTGAATGTTCCGCTGGCATCTAGCGCTGCAATTTTTGCCCGGGCAATTTTATCCTGCTCATCGTTGAGGGGAAAAATGCTGCTGCGGTACTGCTTCCCGCGGTCTGGACCTTGCCGGTTCAGCTGGGTAGGGTCGTGGGCCACAAAGAATACGTCCAAAATTTCCTCGTAGGTAATTGTCTTGGCGTCGAAGTAGACTACAATAGCCTCGGCGTGGCCGACTTGGCCCATTTGCTTGTAGGTTGGGTTCAGTTCTTCACCTCCGGCGTAGCCACTAAACACATCCGCTACACCTTTAATTCGGTCAAGCGAAGCTTCCGTACACCAGAAACAACCACCGGCGAGGTATGCCTTTTCAAAGCCGACGTAACTCTCGTCGAGTTCATCAATGGTTATACCAGCAACGGGTTCAGACTTCGCGGTTGCTTGGCTAGCAGTCTGTGTGGTTTTCTGGCTTTCGCAAGCAGTAGACGTCATCATCAATACGAAGAAGAGCGTCAGGGGAAAGAGGGAAGATTTCATTGTCATATTTTTTGCGTTGCTGATTTAACGTAAAAAACGAGCAGTTGGTTATATCAGAGGTAATTAGAAGATGTCGCCTTAGTACAGATGTTAGGTTTTAGAAATAAGAGATTAAGTGCTCGGTCAGAAAGAACTACTCGTTAAAATAGCGCGCCTCTGCTCCCCCTTCGACTTGCCCTGAGCGGAGTCGAGGCATCTGATGTCTAAATTCTAATATCTAAAACCTAACCTCTCGCTAGCGGAGCGTCTTCCGAACCCCCAACTGAAGCCCTGCTACCCAGTATTTTTCCTTCAGTGGCGCGCCTTTAACCGTAAAAGCGGTAGGGTAGGACTTGAAGAAAGGTTCCACCAGTAAGGTGACGGGGTGCTTCTTGCCAATCTGGTAAGTTGTTGACAGGCTGGTCATGAAGCCTACGCCGATGTTCTTGCGGTAATTACCGTCGGTGGCGAGATCAAGTAGCACATTGCTGTCCGGGTGGAGAAAGCGGCCACGAACACTGGTGGTTAGGTTAATTACCGGACCGGCATTAAGGGAAACGTTGACGCGCTGACCGGAAAGGGAGTAGCCCAATAAAAGGGGGGCCTCAAGCATCCGAATGTGGTTGTTCGTAGTAACGTCAACGGGACGGCCACCGCTTATTCGCTCAAACTCGAATTTGTTGCGGATCTCGGCGTAAGTCAATCCGCCAATTAACCGAATCCGGTCACTGAGGTTGTAAGTGCCCCGAAGGGTGATCTGGTAACCGAATTCGGGGGATTCGCTTTGTTCTCTGGCATCCCGCAGTAGATTCTGGCTGTCGTCCAGCGGAATGAATTCTTTGCTGGCGAAAGACAGGCCGAAGAGCAGTTCCGTTTGAAGGCTGCGCGAAGGGTGGGCACGGAACTTGCTGGGGATAACGTCAAACTCAGGAAGTGAAGTAGCCGGAAGGTCGAGTGTAGCCAAGGAAGTCTCCAAAGCGGAGACTGCATTGGAGGTCCTTGATGCTAAGTTGACAGCCTCAGCATTAATTGCGGGAATTGTCGCTGATTGTTTTACTCCAATCTCGCTGGCTGGGCCAACAGAGGGAGGTGTGACGGGCGTTTTTTCTCGTATTATCGATTGGCTGAAAGGGGCGTTGATGCCGTTTGTCAAAGGTGCTGTGGTGGTTTCTTGGCCGGAGGTCGCTAAGGGGGTACTTGCTTCTTGAATTGTATTGTTTGAGGTAGTTGCTACTTCAGCGGGGCGAGCATCCTTGGTAGAGGATTCATCTTTTGTATTAACAACATCCTCAAATATGTCTTCTTCAACTGTTTCGATAGGAGGCTGAGCGGCTTCCGCAGGAGCATCGTTACCGGAGAGTCCGTAACCAAGGCCGGCGAACAGCAGGAGTAGGAAGGAGGCTGCGGCAAGCATCCACCGGTAGATGGGCCGTTTGGCCCGAGCGGCCGCAACCCGTTGCCACATACCGGCGGGGACGGCGGCGCGGCGGTCGCGAAGTTTGTTGCTGAAAGTCCGGTCCAAGTCTTCGCCTTCCGGCAAAGGAGCACCTTTCGCAGCGTTGATGCGCGCCCAGAGGTCATTTGTGTTGGGGACATCGGCCTTGCGTCCGCTCAGGCCATCCCGAAATAAATCGTCGATGTGGCTCATAT
The DNA here is from genome assembly GCA_047637095.1 of Neolewinella sp. GTDB lineage: Bacteria > Bacteroidota > Bacteroidia > Chitinophagales > Saprospiraceae > Neolewinella. The sequence continues at coordinate 15,252 of JBLIGS010000014.1, forward strand.
TGCAATGCGTTGGCGGATTTTAATCTGGCGCTGTAGGACCTTGCGGGCCTTCAACAACTGACTACGGGAGCTTGCTTCTTGGATGTTGAGCATCACTCCAATTTCTTTATGGCTGTAACCTTCTATAGCGTAGAGGTTGAAAACCAGGCGGTAGCCGTTGGGCAGTTGCTGGACCATATCCAGCAATTCTTTTTCACCAATGTCGGCGTAGGCTGTCGGTGCACCTGAACCTTCAGGGATATTGTCCAGGCCGGTTTGCTCAAGCGCATAGCGCTTGCGTTGGTAGGTCTTAAGGGCAACGTTGACCGTTAATCGCCTCGCCCAGCCGGCGAAGGATCCTTGAAAACCGTACTTGTGTAGTTTGTTGAAGATACGAATGAAGGAATCCTGAAGAACATCCTCGGCCTCCGCCTGCGTCCGACAATACCGTTGACAAACGGCCATCAACATCGGTGAATACCGCTCGAATAGCAGGCGCGATGCCTGTTCCTCACCCCGCAGGGCTCCTTCGATCAGTTCCTTCTCTTTCATGCTTAACATCGGCAGGTCTTCCCAATTTACAACGAGAAGACACGGTTCGTTCACTAAACGTGGCTTGGAAGGAAAAGATTTCTGGAAGGTGAGGGTTACCATAGGTTAAGTAATGGCCGCGGCCGCAGGTGCAAGGGAAGGGTGGACGAGCAGGGAATTGTCACGGATAGTCTTGGGAAACCAACGTTGGCATACCAGGTCGTTAGATAAAATATGATCGATCCTGAGAGGTAAAGTAGGGCAATGCGTTGAGGAGGGAAAGTAGGAAGCAGAGGGACAAGATTCTTTAGCTTGTGGATTATGCCTAAAAGAATTACTTTTGCAACTGCAAATGTTGCACAGACAATAAAGATAAATAATCATGTCACAGACCGCTTTCGCCACCGACCCCGCTTTGATGGAGGATGATTTTCCCCTGTTGGGTACCGACTACGTAGAACTCTACGTTGGTAATTCCCGCCAGGCAGCTCATTTTTACCAGTCGGCCATGGGCTTTCAGCCCCTCGCTTACGCTGGCTTGAGTACCGGACTTCGTGACCGGGAGAGCTACGTGGTCATTCAAGACAAGATTCGTCTGGTACTTACCAGTCCGCTGACCAAAGGAACCGAAATCGGCCGCCTTCACGACCTGCATGGTGATACCGTTCGTTGTGTCGCCCTGTGGGTAGACGACGCTGCTGCCGCCTTCAACATGGCAGTTAGCCGCGGAGCAGAGGCAGTAAAAGAACCCTGGACCGTAGAAGATGAACATGGCACCTGCGTCCGCGCCCAAATTCAGAGCTTCGGTAACACCATCCACGAATTCGTAGAACGTAAAAATTACGGTGGAGCCTTCATGCCTGGCTACGATGCTTGGAATCCTGAGTACCGCGCTGAGCCCATCGGCCTTAAGTTCATCGACCATATGGTGAGCAACGTTGCCGAAGGCGAAATGAACAAATGGGTGAACTGGTATGCCGACGTTATGGGCTTCAAGCAGATCATCAGCTTTGACGACAAAGACATCTCTACCAAGTACACCGCACTGATGAGTAAGGTGATGAGCAACGGCAACGGCCGGGTTAAGTTCCCGATCAACGAACCTGCTCCAGGCCTTAAGAAAAGCCAGATTGAGGAATACCTCGAATTCCACTGTGGCCCTGGTATCCAGCACATCGCAGTAGCTACTGACGACGTGATTGGTACCGTCCGCGAGCTTCGCGCCCGTGGCATCGAGTTTCTTCGCGTACCAGACAGTTACTACGACACGCTTCTTGACCGAGTTGGCGATATCGACGAAGACCTCTCTCCTCTACGGGAACTTGGCATCCTCGTTGACCGCGACGACGAAGGTTACCTCCTCCAGATTTTTACCAAGCCCGTTCAGCCCCGACCAACGGTCTTCTTTGAAATCATTCAGCGGAAAGGTGCTACCAGTTTCGGCAAAGGCAACTTCAAAGCATTGTTCGAAGCCATTGAGCGAGAGCAAGAGCTGCGAGGCACGCTATAGGATTAACAAAGTACCGCAACTAAGTCAATATTAATTGACCTAGAAAGCCCTTTCCGTTAACACGGAAAGGGCTTTTCTTGTATTCTAAATTAAGGCAAAAGGCATGAGTAGCGGCAGGATTACGAGCTATTGGTGGTCTAACGTTATGTCTAAATTGCCCAGTTTGTAAGGGATTGAGCTTTAGCGAAAGGATAAATTTAAAAAAATGCAATCGTTTGTTAGTTAGGCAGTTGTAAGGTAATCGTGGCTGCGAAAATATTTTTGTAAAAGTAAAAATATCGGTATTGCTAAAAAACGTAAATTATAATTCGGTAATTTGTGGGATTGACAAACGAAAAGCCTTGTCAATGCAGGTGCTGTTTAGGCCTGCTATTTGACAACACTAGGTCTATCTACCAAGCTGAATATTAACGAATTTCAACCAACAATTAATCAACGTATTCCTTTCCGGGAGGAACTACGACTTCCCTCCTAGTATGTGTCGGGCTTGTCCTATACATAGCTATTGTGTTCACCTGTCCGGACGGTGACTTAATTTTTAACTTACAGTATATGAAACGTATTTACTTTACATTACTTCTCCTCATGCTGGCGCTGCCAGCATTGGTCGTAGCCCAAAATGTGACGGGCACCATTACGGATAACGGCGACGCCGTCATTGGTGCAACGATCAGCATTGGCTCTACCGGTACAGTTACTGACCTGGACGGAAAGTATGACCTTTCCCTCGGCGGTGCTGGCACTTATGAGCTAACCGTTAGCTACATCGGCTACGAATCAGAAACCAAGTCGTTTACCCTCGCAGCAGGCGAGACGGCTACTTGGGATGTTGCCCTGTCCAGCGGAGCAACTAACCTGGAAGAACTCGTTGTTGTAGGCTCCCGTACGGCGCCACGCTCTAACACTACTTCTCCTTTACCGGTAGACGTATTCCGGGCAAAGGACCTTCTCTCCACTGGTCAAACGACCTTCGATAAGGCCCTCCAGTACCGCGTACCTTCTTTCAACACGGTACAGACTCCGGTCAACGATGCAACGTCACTGCTTGACCCTTACGAGATTCGTAACATGGGCCCAAGTCGTACGCTCATCCTGATCAACGGTAAGCGGAAGAACCTTTCTGCTCTCCTCTACACCCAGACTTCTCCGGGACGTGGTGAGACCGGTGCTGACATCTCCGGTATTCCCGTTGACGCCATCAAGCGCATCGAGATCCTCCGTGACGGTGCTTCCGCACAGTACGGTTCCGACGCCATTGCTGGTGTAATGAACATCATCCTTAAGGACGACGCCGAAGGCGGCTCCTTCACCCTACGTACTGGTATCACCAGCGAAGGTGACGGTGAGATGTTCGGCATCTCCCTGAACAATGGTTCCAAGATGGGCCGCGATGGTTTCATCAACTACACCCTTGATCTAAGCAAGACCGAACTGGCCAACCGCCCAGGAACAGTCGACGCTGCCGGCGAAGCCGGTGACTTCGGTGCTGATATCGCCGACGTACAGGCCTTCCTCGCCGATCGTCCCGATGCAGGTAACGTCAACGGTTCTCCGGAGACTACTGCTTCTAAGTTTGCTGTCAACTTCGGCAACAACCTTACGGATAACACCGAAATCTACGGTGATGCTGCTTACATCTACAAGCGCGTCAACTCTTTCGCTAACTACCGTACACCGTACTGGCGTACCGAAGCTGATTTCCCTTACTTGGCCGACTTCTTCCCTAACGGAGAAAACGGTGAGTACGTCGGTTACGTACCTACTTTCGAAGGCCTGTTGAACGATTACAACGCGACGCTCGGCTTCCGTACCAAGAAAAACGGCTGGATTGCTGACCTCAGCTTCACCGTTGGTGGTAACCAGCAGACCTACAAAGTCAACAACTCGCACAACCGTAACGAGGTATTGGTTCCTAACTGGGTAGATGCTAATGAGGACGGACAACAACAGCCAAGCGAAGTTTCTTTCGCGCAGCGTTACCGTGAGAACAGTCCCATTACCTTCGATCCAGGTGGCACCCGCTTCACCCACACGGTTGGTAACATCGACATCACGCGCCGCCTGTCCGACCGGATCGGTATCGCTTTTGGTTCCGAGTTCCGCAACGAGAACTTCACCATCATCGAGGGTGAGCTTTCCAGCTACGAAGCCGGCGGTGCCGACTCCTTTGCAGGTGCTGACCCCCGTAACTCCGGTAAGTTCAACCGCTACAACTTCGGTGGTTACGCTGATGCGGCTTTCGATATCACCGACGATTTCCTCGTGAACGCTACCGTTCGTCTGGAAAACTACTCTGACTTCGGCAACGCCTTCGTTTACAAAGTAAGCTCACGCTACAAGTTTGCCGAAGACAAGATCACGCTTCGCGCGTCCTACTCTACCGGTTTCCGGGCACCTACCCTGCACCAGATCTTCACCCAGAAGGCCCAGTACAGCTTCGTTCCCGGCCAGGGCATCCAGGTTGGTGGTCTCGTCAACAACGTAAGTCGTG
>JBLIGS010000015.1:0-19248 GCA_047637095.1 Neolewinella sp.
CCGCGCTCCACAAGATGATGCTTCTGAAGACACCGCACGTGGACGCGGCCGCCAGCCGCGCGCCAACCGTGACGAAGCCGACAACGGTGGTAACGAAGAGCAGGAAAACCTAGCCCGTGGCCGTGGTCGTGGACGTGGTCGCATCGAAGAACGCGACGACAACAATAGCAACAACGAACGCTACGACCGTCGTGGTCGTTTCGACGACCGCAACAACGGTGACCGTAACAACAACGACCGGGCAGAACGCCAGGAACGCCCAGAGCGTCCTGAGCGCGGTAACCGCAACGACCGCCCCGAAAGAGGCGAACGTCAGGAACGTAACGAACGTCAAGATCGCCCCGAAAGAAGTGAACGCCAGGAACGTGGCAACCGCCAAGAACGTGGTGACCGTCAGGAACGCAACCAGCAGCGCCAACAGCGCCAGCCTGATTTCAATCTCGACGGTATGGTTGTCTCCTCCGGTATTCTGGAAATGATGCCCGACGGATACGGCTTCCTCCGCTCTAGTGACTACAATTACCTGACCAGCCCGGACGACGTTTACGTCAACCCACAGCAGGTAAAACAATTCGGCCTCCGGACCGGAGACACCGTTCGCGGACCAATTAAGCCACCAAAAGAAGGCGAGAAGTACTTCGCCCTCTTGGAAGTTGACAAAATCAACGGTCTTGATCCTCAACAGATCCGTGACCGGGTTCCTTTTGACTACCTAACGGCTCAGTTCCCAACGGAGAAGTTCACCCTCTCTGGTCGCCCAGACGGTAAGGACTACGGCATGCGCCTCATTGACCTCTTTACCCCAGTCGGTAAAGGTCAGCGTGGCCTCCTCGTAGCCCAGCCGAAGTCTGGTAAGACCTTCCTCCTTAAGGACGTGGCCAACGCCATCGCCGAGAATCACCCCGAGACTTACCTGATGGTACTCCTCGTGGACGAACGCCCGGAGGAAGTAACGGACATGAAGCGTAGTGTGAAGGCGGAAGTCATCAGCTCTACCTTCGATGAGCCAGCGGAGAACCACGTTCGCGTGGCGAACGTAGTTCTAGAGAAAGCCAAGCGTTTGGTTGAATCTGGACACGACGTTTGTATCCTCCTTGACTCTATCACGCGCCTGGCGCGGGCCTACAACACCGTTCAGCCGAGCAGTGGTAAAGTCCTATCCGGTGGTGTCGAAGCCAACGCACTCCAGAAGCCGAAGAAATTCTTCGGTGCTGCCCGTAACATCGACGGCGGCGGCTCGCTGACTATCCTGGCTACGGCCCTGATCGACACCGGCTCCAAAATGGACCAGGTTATCTTCGAAGAATTCAAAGGTACCGGTAACATGGAGCTCCAGCTCGACCGTTTCCTCGCCAACAAGCGGATGTACCCATCCATCGACTTCACCAAGTCGAGCACCCGCCGTGACGATCTCCTACTGGACCGCGAAACCCTGCAACGGATGTTCGTTCTCCGCAACCACTTGGCAGACATGAAGCCGGAAGAAGCCTTCCAGTTCCTCATGCGTCACATGCGTTCGACCAACAACAACAATGAGTTCATCGCTTCGATGAATTCCTAGTAAGTCTAGGCTTACTACTGAAAAGAGAAATCCCCGGAACGGCTTTGGCTGTTTCGGGGATTTTCCTTTGGCAAAATAGCCTCCGACTGCAGTATTTTCTTTGTATCTCAAAGTTGCTGCCGAGCAAAATTACCCGCTCAACAAACAATTGGCACATGCTTAAATTTATTCTGTTAGCTCTCCTTGTTATCGGCCCTCAGCAAGTTGTCAACCCCTAAAGGAATAATTAGACCAAAGCAGGTAAAAAGAGCTGGCCTACTATGGGGTGACACTATTGTTTGGGGGGGTAAAGAAGAACGATGAGTATTTCATCGCTATCGCTTGCTCGATGTTTACTCAGGAACCATTTTCCATCAAATCTCTCCCCCCGCGCTTCGCGCGAACAGCCCAACAATTTGAAGGCCCTTCACTCAACCTCTTTTAAAAGGCTCCGTTCGTAAGCTCGGCAAACCAGCCACCCGCTAAGCGACAACCTAGGTTATTTCCCCATCAAGAATCGAACATTCTGAGATTAGGGTTGACTTGGTTCGTTGGCTTGGCAAACCCGATCCTCCTAGAGCAACAGAAAGGGTTTCGTTAAACGCCTGCAAGGCTGAAGGCCGTCTAAAAGCGAAACGGCGAAGCCGTTGAGCGTCTAAAAGGAGCGCAGCGACGTCTACAAGGCCGCGAAGCTGGCCGTCTAAAAAAAGCCTTAGGCTTTTATGCTCTGGCAAATCTCAACTAATACCCCACCCGTCGACTTAGGATGCAAAAAGCAAACCAGTTTGTTATCAGCTCCCAGGCTGGGTTCTTCGCTGAGAAGCTGGAAGCCATCGGCGGCGAGGCGGGCCATTTCAGCCCGGATGTCGTCGACTTCGAAGGCTAGGTGGTGGAGACCAGGGCCTCGTTTTTCGAGGTATTTATGGATGGGTCCTTCCGCGCCTTCTGGCGCGACAAATTCCAATTTTGCTCCTATAGCTTCCCCTGCACCTGCGTCCGCGCCCGCCCTAAAAAAACTGGTCGTCACGTGCTGCTTTTCCACAGTCTCCCGCTTATAAGCCTTGCGGCCAAGCAGCCGGGCAATGAGTTTTTCGGATTCGTCAAGGTTGGGAACGGCAATGCCGATGTGGTCGAGGCGCATAGTTGTAGAGTTGCGGGTTAAGAGTTGTGGGTTGCGGGTTGCGGGTTGCGAAGTTACGGGTTGCCGTCGTTGGAGGCGAGAGAGGGTTGAGAGTTGCGGGTTGCGAAGTTACGGGTTGCCGTCGTTGGAGGCGAGAGTGGGCTGCGGTTGCGGAGATAAGTCATCACCACCGGTAATGATACGAATCATTGCATCGTACGCCCAAAGAACATATCTTGGGAGAACTATAAAAACGCCTCTCTTTCACCGACCAACTAAATCCCCATGGCACTTTACGACAAGATTCAAGAAAGCGTAGCATTCATCAAGCAGCGCGCCAGTACCCAACCAACCCTAGGCATCATACTCGGCACCGGCCTCGGCGCTCTGGCTAAAGACATCGTCGTTGAGCGGGAGTTTGTTTACGGCCTATTACCTTATTTCTGTGTCGGCAAAGATTCCTTCCATAAGGGCAAACTGATCCTTGGCACCCTCCACGGCGTACCCGTGGTAGCCATGTCCGGTCGCCTGCATTACTACGAAGGTTACAGCATGCACGAATTGACCTACCCCGTTCGGGTAATGGCTGCCCTCGGCATCAAAAAACTAATCATCTCCAACGCCTCCGGCTCAGTTAATGCCGACATTGACGCTGGCGATATCGTCCTACTCCGGGACCATATCAACATGCAGCCAGATAACCCGCTGCGCGGCCACAACGACGATCGCCTCGGCCCCCGCTTCCCCGACATGCTTCATGCTTATGACCGAAAAATGAATGCCTGGACAATTGCCAGAGCAGAATCCCACGGCCTGAAAGCCCACGAAGGCGTTTACCTAGCCCTACCTGGCCCCAACCTGGAAACGCCCGCAGAATACAAGATGGCCAACATCATTGGTGCCGACTGTATAGGCATGAGTACCGTGCCGGAAGTCCTCGTGGCCCGCCATGCAGGCTTGCCCGTATTCGTCATTTCAGTAGTCTCCAACAAATGCTTCCCCATCGCCGAAATTCAACCGACGACGGTGGATGATGTGATTGCGACGGTGAAGGCGGTGGAAGGGAAGTTGCGTGGGTTGATGAAGGAGGTGGTGGTGAAGTTGGGGTAATTGTAGTTGTTGTAGTTGTTGCAGTTGTTGCAGTTGTTGCAGTTGTTGCAGTTGTTGTAGTTGTTGTAGTTGTTGTAGTTGTTGCAGTAGTTGCAGTTGTTGCAGTTGTTGCAAACGTCGGAGGTGGGCCAGAGTTTCGATGGATCGCCAGCTCTCCGGACGCTCAAGTGTTCTCGACCATTTCGCCTATGGCTATATGGTTGAGAACACTTCGAGGTCCTAAACAGGCCCCAGGACCTCGAAGTGTCTCGATAAGCAGAAGCGCAGTGCAAGCTTTACGAGACCTTTCCCTGCGGGGCTGCACGGTGAGCGTCCAGTTTTGACCTTGCGATTGCCCCGGAAGTGTAAGCCCTTCCAACAACTGCAACTACTGCATCCATTGTAACTCTTCTACAGCACCTTTATATCAAAGCTCATTTCATACATTTGGCCCGCATCCAGCTTAATAATTCCTTCTTTTGCTTTAAAGTCACCGTTTGAGTTGTGGGCATCTGCGAGGCCGACCCATGGCTCGATGCAGACGAAGTCTCCTTCGGGCTTGGCCCAAATCCCCATGTGGGTCCAGCCGGCGTAGTCAAGTTTCAGGACGGGGCCATTGATGGCACTTTCGAGGATCACACTGCGGGATTTGAGGTCCTTAAAAACCAGGGCGTCCTCGGCAAAAAGGTCGTGAGTCAACGGTAGGATGTTGCCGTCTTTCCAAGGGACTGACCGGGTGGAATCACCAATTGTCCCACCGGGCATAACGGAATAACGGGCGGCCGTTTCATCGTGCTCAAAGCGAAGGAAATAGTCGTCGTATTTCTCTCCCTCGTAGAAGGGGACACGAAATCCGGGGTGACCACCAAGGTGGAAATAAATCGGTTGCTCGTCCACGTTTTCCACTTCGTAGTACACAATTACGTGTTCGTTGCGGAGGCGGTAGGTAATCCTGAAGTCGAATTTGTAGGGATAGGTTTTCAGGGTTTCTTCGGACCAGCACATACGGAACGTAATGCGGTCGTCGGAGTGGTAAAAAAGCTCCAGTGCATCGTTATTACGCACCATCCCGTGCTTGGGGATACGGTATTCTTCGCCGTCAATGGTCGTCTTTCCGTCCTTCAGCATCCCGATGATCGGGAACAATACTGGGGCGTGGCTACCCCAAACTTCAGGGTCAGCTTGCCAGATGTATTCCCGGCCAGAATCCAAGCTGATGAGGCTGGCGAGTTCAGCACCTGTTTCGGTGACGGAGATGGCGATGCGGTGGTTTTCGACGCTGTGGCGCATTTAATTAGTATTGTAGTAGGTGGTCAGTAGTCGGTAGTACCTTGTGGCACGCACCAATATAAACAACTACATTATTATGGCGGCTGCGGTTCATACTATAGTACAATAGCCGCATACAAATACCATGTTTGGCGGCACTACGTACTAACCACTACTTACTATCTTTGATACTGAAGTTATTCTCCTTGTTCGCCGAAAGACCGTTTACCCTGCGGCTGATTTTGTTCCTATTCGTGGCCTTTTTGGGCGCGGACGCAGGTGCAGTGGATGGACTAGAAGGCAAGGAAGATACCATCAGCCCCAGTGCTGGTTTTTATAACCGGGCCGTTGAGGTTTCGTTGCCTCCGGGAGCGCACTATACACAGGATGGATCTACGCCGACGGCTAAGTCTCCAGCCTATGAAAACCCAGTCTATGTAGACCGGACGACGGTAGTTCGCTACGCGAACTTTGACGACGAGGGAAAACAGGTCGGCTTCGTTTACGGAGCGACTTATTTCATCGGCGAGCCAGAGACGCGGCTTTTGACCATGAGCATCGGTGTTGACCCTTGGCGACTCTTCGATGGCACCAACGGCTGGTTTCGGGCTGGGCCGGGCGCAGACCCCGGCCACTGGAAAAAGCCCGGCGCCAACTGGTGGACCCGCAGGGAACATCCCGTCCACCTCGATCTGTTGGAGGCGGACGGCAAAGCCGTTCATTCTTCCACCGTCGGCTTCCGGATGTTCGGCGGCATGAGTCGGCTACATCCACAGAAATCCTTTAGCCTATCGGCTCGGAAGTCCTACGGTAAAAAACGAATTAAGCATCGCCTCTTCGGCGAAGAAGGGCCTAAGTCTTTTCAGTTCCTGGTGGCCAGAAACAGCGGCAGCGACTGGAACCGCTCTTACCTCCGGGATGCCCTGCTGACCGACTTATTGCAGAACGACAGCTGGGACCTAGATCACCAGGCTGCCCGCCCCATTCAGGTCTACATCAACGGCAAATACTGGGGTGTTTATCACCTGCGGGAGAAGATCAACCCGCAGTTCATTGCCGACCGCCATGACATTGATGACAAGGAAACCATCGACCTGCTGGAACACCAGCAGACAGTCAAACACGGCCGGATAGCCGACTACCGCAACCTGCTACGTTTTGTAGAAACTCATGATTTGAGTGTGCCCGACAACTATCGCCAATTGGGCGAAGAGATGGACATTGCCAATTACCAACGGCTACAGATTGCCCAGACATATTTTGACAACCGGGATGCCGGAGGCAACATCCGGTACTGGCGGGACCGCTCGGCCCCCGCCTCAAAGTGGCGGTGGATTTTATACGATGTAGACCAGGGTTTTGGGCTGCACAGCGACAGTGCTTACCAGCGCAATACGCTGGAGTTTTACACGGAAGCTAACGGGCCGAGTTGGCCAAATCCACCGTGGTCTACCTTCCTGCAACGGAAGCTGTTGACGAACGACGATTATCGGACCTCCTTCGTTAACCGGAGTCTAGATTACTTGGCAACGGACTTCTCCCCAGGGAACGTAAAAATTGCCATCCAACGGAGGGTTACAGAGCTGAAATACGACATGCCCCGGCAGCTAAAACGTTGGAAGGGCAAGGCCAAACATTGGGAACTGCACCTTGATCGGCTAAGAAACTTTGCCAGCCAGCGGCCCATCCATTTCCGGGAGCATTTACGAGCGTTTTTTGCCGGAGGAGCGGATGTTTCGGTGACGGTCATTGCTTCACCAGGGGGATACATCGAGTTAAATCACAACCTGACAATTGACGAGGAGAGCTTTGCTGGCAGTTATTTTCAAAACCATCCATTGCACCTGCGCGCCGCCGCCCATCTCGGCTTCAAATTTGTGGGTTGGGAAGGCGGCAGTAGCGATCCACTACAAAAGATAAATCTAAAGGATGGCCGATCTGCCAACTGGAAAGCCCTCTTTGAACCCGTGGAAAACCCACTGGCTGGCCAGCTAATTTTGAACGAGATTTGCCCCCGTTCCAAGAGCAGTGGCGACTGGGTAGAAATCCACAACCGGTCAGCAGAAACAGTCGACCTAACTGGCTGGCAGTTGTCCGACGGTGCCCATCAAATTCACCTACCAGGCACCAGAATTTCCGGCGGCGACTACCTCGTCATCTGCCGCGACCTTGTCCGTTTCCAACAGGTCTACCCTTCCGCCCATAACGTTGTCGGTGGCCTCGATTTCGGTCTCGATAAAAAAAATGAAACCCTTGGTCTTTACGACGCCGACGGTGCCTTCATCAACCAAATCAGCTACACCGTTAACCAACCAGATTCTAGCTTTGTCCTTGCCCTCATTCGCACTGACCTCGACAATAAAAACCCTGCCAACTGGACCTCCATTCCCGGATACGGCACTCCCTGCGCCGCCAACCCTGAAGAGCTCAAAACTACCGTTTTGTCCACCCAAGATTACTGGCTTCGCATCGGGATCGGCCTCGGATTTTTAGGCCTCGTTGTCCTTCTTCGGGTTATGCGCGGTGGCAGAGCCACCGAAGAATGATACCTTAGCACCGAACCTCGTCTACTGAATCACCGTTAGTCAGGTAATTACACTTCCATCTATATGTCAGAATCTACGCTCCAAACCATCGTGAAGACCGTTAAGAACGCCGCCTCCAACCTCGACGAAAGTAAGATAGAGCGTTTGACCGGGCAGAAAATTGACACCGTAGACCAACTTATGCACAAGACTGCCAGGACCGGCCCCAAGAACTACGGGCGAGGTTTTTTGGCCGGCGTTATCGGCGGCATTGTCGGCGTTGGCGTTAAGATGGTTGTGGATCATTATGTGGCGCCGGACGTTCAACAGCTTGAAGACAACTTGGCCGAAAACATGGTTAACGCCGCCGAAGGCCATGCCGGCTTCGACTTAACTGACGAACAAGAAACGGCCGCTGAAGCCATCCTAGAAATCGGCATTGGCGCCTTAATTGGCGGTGTTTATGGACTGGTTGTGGAGGCGATGCCTGATGCACAGCACAATAGTCAGGAGTCCAACTCTCTGCTGGAAACGACTAAAAAACTTGCCGCTCCGGCCATGGGGGTTATCCCCAAGGTCATGCAACAAGCCGGTGGTAAGCACATTGAAAAAGTGGCTGGTAATGCGGCTTATGCTGCGACGCTGGAGGTGGTGCGGAGAACTACTCGCTATTACATGGAAGAAAAATAAGCGCCTAAGGCGCTTATTTTAGACGCGGCCTGCGGCCAGCTCGTAGGCGTCGCTGCGCTCCTTGTAGACGCGCTTCGCGCTTGTAGGTGCTTCGCAATGTCTTCCGTGATACGATTTGCTTCCGCCCCACTCCCCTTCTCCTTCTTTCTCTGTAACTCCTTTTTCTCTGCGTGCAAATCCCCCAAAGAATCAGCGAGAGAACAGACCCAAACTAACTGCCTACCTTGCAGCCTCCAGCGATGGCAACACGCAACATCCAACACGCAACTCCCCCCATGCTCTACCTCATCCCCACCCCCATCGGCAACCGTGAAGACATCACCCAGCGTTCCATCCGGATGCTGCAGGAAGTCGACTTTGTATTGGCGGAGGATACGCGTACCAGTCGGCCATTGATGATTCATTATGGCGTGGAGACACAACTGCGGGCCTACCATGCACACAACGAGCACAAGATTGTTGGCCAGCTGGTGGAGGACATGAAAGAAGGCATGACGTACGCCTTGATTACGGATGCGGGAACACCGGGGATTAGCGACCCGGGATTCTTGTTGGTCCGGGCCTGCCGGGAGGCAGGCGTGGCGGTGAGTTGTTTGCCAGGTGCGGCGGCCTTTGTGCCAGCCCTGGCCGCAAGCGGTATTCCCTGCGACAAATTCCACTTCGAAGGCTTCCTGCCCCACAAAAAGGGCAGGCAAACCCGGCTAAAATACCTAGCAACGCTGCCCCATACTTTCGCTCTCTACGAAAGCCCACACCGCATCGTTAAGCTCCTCGGCCAGTTGGAGGAGTTCTGCGGTCCGGAGCGAACAGCCTGTGTTGCCAGAGAAATAACAAAGCTCCATGAGGAGATCACAACGGATACGGTAGTGAACCTCAAAGCTCATTATGAGGCGAAGGGAAAGGTTCGGGGAGAAATTGTTGTGGTAGTGGCGGGCATATGATTTTTGCCAGCACCTAGTGCGTCAAGATTGAAGTTGGTGCTAGTTAGAACGCCGGCAGCGCGGTGCTGGACGACCAGCTGAAAGTCGATCATAGCCTTAGCTACGTGAGGTTTTTAGCTGGGAAGTACAGTGCCGCGATGGCAAGTTATAACTGTACCGAACTTTGATCTTGAGGTACTAGTACACTTTAAATATTCGGACATTGGATAGCTATGGAAACCACGTCAAACCTTGGACCGAAGCTAAAACCTAACTGCTAATTTTAGAAACCCTTATCCTCACCGACTTACTGATCGGTGTATTACTTCCTCTCGCTGTTCTCGTTACTGGGACAAGCGAATTTGCTTCCGGAAAATAGGTACAAACGTTGCCCGTTGGAATAGAATAAGGCACCACCTGAAATAGGTGCGCATGGCGAATCGCTCCGTCGTACTCGCTTGTCAGATCGACCTTGTCTCCGGATTGCAGACCAGCCTCCATCATATCTTTTTCGTTCATCATCACAACCCTCCGCTCGTTGTGAATGCCCCGGTAACGGTCGTGCATACCGTAGATGGTCGTGTTGTATTGGTCGTGGCTCCGAACCGTCATCATCAGATATTCGTCATCGGCCAACTCGTGGTGACTGAGTGGCGTGACGCTGAAATTTGCCTTACCATTATGGGTATTGAATTCCCGGTTTCGGGGTCCGTTGGGCAGGTAAAATCCGCCGGGCTTTCTAACCCGTTCGTTGTAGTCGTCAAAGCCTTTGACGCAGTTAGCAATCGCCTCGCGAATGCCGTCGTAGTTGCGGACCATGGCGGGCCAGTCAACCGTTGTCCGATCGCCAAGCGTGTGCTTCGCCACGCCGGCCACAATCGCACATTCACTCCGAAGGTGCTCGCTGGCGGGCTCCAAAACCCCCTTACTCATTTGGACGACGCCCATCGAATTTTCGCAGCTAACAAACTGTTCGCCTTCGGCCCGGAGGTCAATCTCTGTCCGCCCCAAACAAGGTAGAATCAGTGCTTTCTTACCGTGAACAACGTGGCTGCGGTTGGGCTTGGTTGATACCTGCACCGTCAGGTTGCAACGCCGCAGCCCCTCCGCCGTAAACACGGTATCTGGCGTAGCGGAAATGAAGTTTCCGCCCAGGGCGAAGAAGACTTTCGCCCGGCCATCGTTCATTGCTTTGCAGGCATTAACGACGTCAAAACCATCTTCCATCGGCGGTTCAAAATTGAAGTAATCCTTCAGGCTTTTGGCAAACTCCGGCTTGATCTTTTCCCAGATACCAACTGTCCGGTCACCCTGCACATTACTGTGTCCACGGACGGGGCAAATACCCGATCCTTTCTTTCCTATGGAGCCTTTGCACAACAGCAAATTGACCATTTCTTTGATGACGTCGACGCTATTTTCGTGTTGGGTCAGGCCCATCGCGTAGCAGAGGACGATGCGTTGAGAAGCGGCGATCATACCCGCCGCTTCGTAGACGAGGTCGCCGTTGATGCCGGAGGCAGCGATGCATTCTTCGAGGTTGGTTTCGTCCAGCATTTTCGTCCAACCTGCGTATCCTGCGGAGAATTCATTGATAAACTCCTGGTCAAACATTGAGCCCGTGACCTTCTGCTCTGCTTCCCAAAGGATTTTGCAAATAGCCCGAACGAGACTCATGTCTTCATTGATCCGGATCTGCAGAAATAAGTCCGTTAAGTCTGTTCCTCCGGTCAACATCTTCAACGGCCGTTGAGGATTGATGAAATTCAACAAGCCGGTTTCTGGCAGCGGATTTACGCTGATGATCTTACCGCCGTTTTCTTTGCATTTCTCCATGGCGGAGAGCATCCTTGGGTGGTTAGTTCCCGGGTTTTGGCCGATACAGAGGATGAGGTCGGCGTCGTGAAGATCCTGTAACGTCACCGATCCTTTGCCCAGCCCTAGGACTTCACCGAGGGCGGTGCCGGTGCTTTCATGGCACATATTGGAGCAGTCGGGCATGTTGTTGGTGCCATACTGCCTGACAAAAAGCTGGTAGAGAAAGGCGGCTTCGTTGCTGGCGCGGCCGGAGGTGTAGAAGACAGCTTCGTTGGGAGAATCAAGTGCGTTGAGTTCGTCGGCGACGATTTTGTAGGCCTCTTCCCAGGCGATGGGTGTGTAGTGGGTCGCGCCTGGCGCGAGGTACATGGGTTGGGTAATGCGGCCGGACTTACCGAGTTCGAAGTCGGTCATATCACCTAGCTGCTCGATACTGTTGTTGGCGAAGAAGGCGGGGTTGGCCCGCCGTTTGGTGGCTTCTTCGGCGATGGCCTTGACGCCGTTCTCGCAGTATTCTGCGACGGGCGTGCGGTGGTTATCTGGGTCGGGCCAGGCGCAGCCTGGGCAGTCAAAACCGCCTTTTTGGTTTAGCTTCGCCAGCGTTTTCAGTCCCTCGCCATAGTGCATGTATTCGTCGACATGCTTCAACGAAAATTTTAGCGCCGACAGGCCAGCAGCCTTTTTCAGGGGCTCCCGCAATTCAAGATCGTGGAGGCGTTCGGGGGTTAGGGCAGAATCTATTTTCGTGGACATGGGATAAAGATAAGGTAGGTTCTTGGTTGGAACCGGAATGTCTTTCACGTCGCCGAAGGCGGCGATTTTATCGCCGAGAACAAGAACGGCATTCCCTTCGTGGAAGTCTTTTCCGTCGAAGATATGAGCGGCGGTTATGAAGTGGCAGTCTTGGGCGGAGAGTGTTAGGGATAGGAGTAATAGGAAGGGTTTTCATGTGGCTAAAACACGGCATCGGCCTGAAGGCCGATTAACAAGGTATCGGCATAAATGCCGACACTACGGTGGAGGCCTTGCCTTTCAACATTCCTTGCACCTGCGGTCGCGCCCACTAAATTCTAATCTTTAAAATCTCATATCTAAACCTCCTCAGTGCCCGGAATCGCAAAATTTCGCCCACTCAGACTCTCCGTAAATGCATGCTTCGTCCCTGCATCAATCCGCAACTGATCGGCAAGGAAGGAAGCGAGTAATTCGCCAATGGTTTTCGTCTCTACCAGGAAACCATCGTGGCCATAATCCGATTGCATGACGTCCATCCGAGTGATGGGAATATGGCGGCTGAGCAACGACTGTTCCTCCGTCGGGAACAATACATCAGTATCAATACTAATGATGAGCGTCGGTGCTTTGATGGTTTGCAAAGCGGCCGCTTCGCCACCCCTACCCCTACCCAAATCATGCGTATCCATACTTCTCGTCAGGGCGTAATAACAGGCAGGGTCAAACCGAACCCACAGTTTGTACCCCTGGTACTGCTGATAGCTTGACGCTCGAAAGTTGTCGATATCACCTGGTTCTGGCTGTTGTTGGGTAGCATCATAAGTCCGATAGTGCCGGTAAGAAAGCACCGCCATTGAGCGAGCCGCTTCTAGGCCCCGCCGACCAGCTTCGGGTTCTTCCGTCCCCAATGTATGATCGGCCCGCAAAGACATCCGCTGACTTTCGTTGAAGGCGATGCCATAAGGTGAATGGCGGGCATTGGTTGCCAGCAAGCAGAGCAGGTCAAACCGGTCTGGCGCTAGGCAAGCCCATTCGCCAGCATGCTGGCCCCCCATGCTCCCGCCCATCAAAAGTCGGATACGGCGGATACCGAGATAGTCGGCCACCATGCCGAAAAACCGGGCATTGTCCCGGGTTGTAACCAGCGGAAAATCCAAGCCATATGGCTTACCCTTGGACGGGTCAATACTCTTCGGGCTCGTACTTCCGTAACTGCTGCCCAATATGTTGACACAGACGACGAAGTACTTGTCCGGGTCAATCGTAAAGCCCTGGCCAACGAGGCCAGGCCACCAGTCTGCGCAGTCGCTGTTCGCCGTCAGGGCGTGACAGACCCAGATGACGTTGTCGCCAGCAGCGTTCAGCGTGCCGTAGGTATTGTAGGCCGCCGTTAGTACCGGAAGGGTTTCGCCAGACTCGAGTTCGAAGCCGTGGGATATGTGGAGGTATTTGGTCAAGGGGAGGTATTTGGTTAGGGGGAGAAAGTCGATAAGTCGTTAAAAAAAAGTCAAACAGCCAGCATGATGGCCTATTTCCCCCGCCGCAGAACCGCCGCAATCAGGTTGATTTGCCCCAGGTGGTAGATGTCGTGTTGCACTGCGCCATCAAGCGCGTGGCGGAAGGTGTAGTAGTAACCAGGATGCAGCTTCTCGTCTATTTTAGTATAGTCGAACTCCGCCAGCCCCAATAGCATGGCTTCTTTGGTTTCTACCAATTCTGCCAACATTTCGGCCTTGGTTTTAGCCCAGTAATCTGGCCAGTCCTCCGGAGAGTTAATGTCAATTTTCGGCCGAGGCAGATCACGAAACCGGAGCGACGTGTTTTTCCGCCAGGCCACGATGTGGCCAATCAACTGAGCAATGGTTCGGTGGCCTACCAACTGGTAAAAATCTGCCTCAGCAATCGGTCCAAGACCTTCCTCCAAACCGGAGCCAAACATTGGCATCTTACTGTGAAGAACATGGTACCGTTCCTGATAAAAGTCTGCATTCATTGGTTATTCGTTTTCAAGCAAACTCACCAGCAGATTGATCTGCCCCAAATGATAGATATCATGCTGCATTACCCCTATGGCCAGTTCTCCTTTATTGTATAAATAAACAGCGGGGACATAGTCTTCAAGGTCCTTATTCGAGAGCAATTTCAAGTTGGCCAGCAACGATTGCTGGGTATCAGCCAGTTGCTGAAGGAGGGTTGCCTTGCTCATTTCCGAACAATCCGGCCAGTCCAATTCGGTATTCATTTCGATGCCAAAATCAGTCCGGTCCGCCAACCGAGCAATGGCAAAATTTCGCCACGCGATCAAGTGGCCGACAATGCCGGCAACAGTCCGATGGCCCAGTGGCTGATGCCACTGTTCTTCCGTCAGCTTATTAAGGGATTGGAGCAGGCCGGAGCCAAACCAAGGTTCTTCGTGGACGACCTTTTGGATTTGGGTGGCGAGGTAGGTTGAGATCATAGGCAGTTTTTGCAGTTGTTGCAGGTGTTGCAGGTGTTGCAGGTGTTGCAGGTGTTGCAGTTGTTGCAGTTGTTGCAGTTGTTGCAGGCGTTGCAGTTGTTGCAGACGTTGCAGTTGTTGCAGTTGTTGCAGTTGTTGCAGTTGTTGCAGTTGTTGCAGAAAAAAATTCTAACCCTAAGAGTTCAATTTTTCTATGATTTTTTCAAAAAAATCATACTGCATTGTGTTTCCTCTGCAACAACTGCAACCATTGTAACGCACGCGGCCCAGCCGCGATTAGATCAAATCAAACGCCTGCTGAAGATCTGCCTTAATGTCATCAACGTGCTCGATGCCAACGCTGAGGCGTAGGGCATTGGGCAATACACCTGCGGCCAACTGGGCCTCAGGTGGCAACTGCTGGTGGGTCGTTGCTGCTGGCTGGATGATGAGTGTTTTGGCATCTCCGACGTTAGCGAGGTGGCTGATCAACTTGAGGTTATCGACAACTTTGGTGGCGGCAGCCTTGTCGCCTTTCACCGTAAAGCCAAGGACACCACCAAAACCGTTGGTGAGGTACTTCTTGGCGTTGGCGTGGCCAGAATGCGCTGGCAGGCCAGCGTAGGTAACGGTATCAACTTTCGGATGCGCGTCGAGCCATTCAGCGATGTGCTGGGCATTATCGACGTGGCGCTGGACGCGGAGACTCAGGGTTTCTAGTCCCTGAACGTGGAGCCAGGCGTTGAATGGGCTGGCTGCAGGACCGAAGTCACGCAGGCCTTCCACCCTACAGCGGATAGCGTAGGCGATGTTTCCGAAGGGGCCGTCTTTGCCGAAAACGTCGTTAAAAATGAGGCCGTTGTAGCCTTCGCTTGGCTCGGTGAACTGCGGGTACTTGCCGTTACCAAAGTCGTAGGAACCACCATCGACGATGACGCCGCCGATGCTTGTGCCGTGGCCGCCAATCCACTTGGTGGCTGATTCAACGACGATGTCAGCGCCGTGCTTCAGCGGCGCACAGAGGAAACCACAAGCCCCGAAGGTGTTGTCCACGATCAGCGGGAGGTCTACCTTTTTGGCGAGGGCGCTTAGGCCTTCGAAGTCGGGAACAAGGAAGCTCGGGTTAGGCAAAGTCTCGGTGTAGAGCGCCTTGGTCTTATCGTCAATCAGCTTTTCGAAGTCGGCGGGGTCGGCACTATCGGCGAAGCGTACTTCGATACCAAGGCGCTTGAAGGCAACCTTGAATTGGTTGTAAGTGCCACCGTAGAGGTAAGGACTTGTAACGATGTTTTCGCCCGCCTGAACGATGTTGTTGATGGCGATGAACTGGGCGGCGAGGCCGGACGCAGTTGCCACAGCAGCCACACCACCTTCGAGGGCAGCGACGCGCTTTTCGAAAGCGTCCGTTGTCGGATTCATGATTCGGGTATAGATGTTCCCGAATTCCTGTAGGCCAAAGAGTTTGGCGCCGTGCTCACTGTCCCGGAAGGTGAAGCTCGTTGTTTGGTAGAGCGGTAAAGCGCGGCTGCGGGTGGTTTCGTCGACTTCTTGGCCGGCGTGGAGTTGGAGGGTTTCGAATTTCATTTTGGGTTGTTTTAAGGGAGAATCGAGATGATTAATTTTTAGCTGCATGTAATGGATATATGGACGAATCCACGGATCCAGAGACAGGGCATGCCCAGCCTGAACCTATAGCACAAGGTGAAGCTCAGCCATAATTTCTTCCACCTGGGAAGTTTGGCATTGCCAGTTTACGAAGGCTGCCCGGATGCCACGCCGACCAAACAAGGTCGTCGGTGTCATGAAGTACCGGCCCCGGTCGTTCAGTCGCTGAACGAGGGCATTTATTTTTTCCGGAGGAGCACCGGTTAGGGTGAAGGCGACGACGTTGAGTCGGACTTCCGCCAGCAGTTCAAAAGCCGGGTCTGCTTCGATGGCGGAGCCCAGCCCGAAGGCTGTTTGGATGCAACGGCTGACGATGTCGGCGTAGCCCTTTCGGCCGTAGGCCTGGAGGCTGAACCATGCGGGTAACGCCCGCAATCTCCGACTGTTCTCCGGCCCAACGTTCAGGTAATTGAAGTCGGCTGAAGGATCGCCTAGGTAAGGGGCACTGCTGTTCTGGAAAGTCGCCACCTGAAGTGGTAGGTGTCCTTTACGGACGAACCAGCAGGCCGAGTCGTAAGGAACATTCAACCATTTGTGGTTGTCGATCGTGATGCTGTCGGCCTGTCCCCAGCCTTCCAGCAGATGGGCAAAGTCGTTGTTCAACGCCGCGAAGCCGCCAAAGGCGGCATCTACGTGCAGCCAGAAGTTGTATTTTTCTTTCAGGGCGAGGATGGCTGGCAGGTCGTCAAAGTCGACCGTATTCACCGTCCCACCGCTGGCGATGAGGATGAAAGGTTGGCCATTGAGGTCGGTAATCTTTGCCTCCAGGTCCTCTATGTCGATCGCTTCCCGATCGGGAAGCGTAGCCACCCTGGTAACGTTCCGGCTTCCAAGCCCCAACATGGATAGGCATTTGACGGCGGAGCTGTGCGGGGTGGCCGATAGGATTGGAATTGGCCCCTGAACGCCGTCTTTGGCCAAGTCGTAGCCCTGCTGTTGCGCCACCCATTGCCGGGCAACGGCGAGGCAGGTGAAGGACGACATGGTCGCGCCGGTAACGAAGCCAGCGGTGAAGGCATCCGGCAGGTCGAACAGCTCACGGAGCATACCGATGGTGGCCAGTTCGATGGCGGCGGAGACGTCGCCGAAGCCTTTGACCGCCTGTGGGTTTTGGTCTATGGCCGAGGTTAACCAGTCGCCGACGAGGGCAGCGGGGGTGGTTCCGCCGGTGACGTAACCAAGGTACCGGTTGGAGGGCGAAGCGACGAAGTAGTCCTTCCATTGCTCTTCAAAAACTTTCATTGCATCCCGCGCTCCGTCGCCCAAATCAGGCAAAAGAGAAACGGGAACCTCCCTCAGAATTGACCCCGCAGGCTTGTCGTCATCAGCCCGGAAGCCGATGGCAAACTCCTTCACCAGGTCAAGGAGTTGGCCGAGTAGAAGTTCGTCTTGAAGTAATTGCTTATCCATGATCTCCGCCGATTAGGGGCGTGGAATAGTTGGACGCTGTGTATTGAAGCATTGGCGAATGGTTTTATATGTCCGCAACATTGCGGCAGGATTTGGCACCTTTTTCTTCCGGCCAAGAAAGAAGTGGTTGCCAGCGTTTCATAGAGCCTGTGCTCTCCACGCTTCGTTATAAATTATGCCCCGGGTATCTCCGGTGCTACTGCAAATGTAGGCGGTCTTTCACTACCGGACAAATGAAAATTTTATCATATAACCTTCTTATCCGACGGCCAAGCGGTGCATAATCAACCCAGCTCTTCCCCTTTCCTTAAGAACAACTTGTCCGACTTTGGTATGTTCTCACATATTATAATTGTCTTCGCAGCCTTTTTCGCTATTGTAATCATCGGACGGGTTGCCTATTCAGGAAAAAGAGAAGATTTATGTCAAAAATGAGAAAGACTTGATTGTTTGAGTTCTGCAGTTTCCGACCTTTGAGGAAAACTTCCCTACGTGTCCACCATCTTCCGCCTTTCCCTACTGCAAGGCCTCCAGAATTCCGTTTTCGCCTGCGCGGTCATCAGCCTGGGGACTTACCTGCTACAAGGGCTAGATTTCAGTGGCCGGGAGGTAGGAATGATATATGCGACGAATGCGATTGCGGCGACGATTAGTCCACCGGTGGTTGGCTGGCTAGCCGATCGGAAGTTTAGTGCCGACCGGATGTTGGTGGTGCTGAATTTGCTGGCAGCAGTCGCGATGGTTGGCTGTTTTTTCGTCAGTTCTTTTCTCGGCTTCTACGCTCTTTTCCTAGTCTTCAACCTCTGCTTCATGCCAACCTTTGGCCTGTTGGCAGCCGTCTGTTTCCACCAATTGGATGAGCCGGCGAAGACCTTCCCCAGGGTCCGGGTTTGGGGTACGATTTCCTTTATGTTCATCGGCTTGGGGCTTAGTTATTTCTCCATCGAGAGTTCTCCAATTCCACTGATTATTGGAGCGGCTTTCGCGGTAATCACGGCAGTTGGTTGTTTAACGTTGCCCCGTGTTCCGCCGCAACCGGGCTTTAACTTCACAATGTTGGGAAGCGAAGAGGTTCGTAAGATTTTCCGGGAACCAGGTATGCTGATCATGCTTACCGGTATGTTCCTTTCTTGTATCCCGTCGAGTTTTTACTACAGCTTTCTCAATCCTTTCCTTAACGAAATTGGCTGGAAGGCGGCGGCGGCGAAGATGTCGCTTGGCCAATTGGGAGAGATTGCGGTTGTATTGTTGATGCCGTTTGCCTTCAGGAAACTTCGTTTTCGGACCATTTTCTTCTGGGGCATCTTCCTCTGGGGCATCCGCTATTTTGCCTTTGCAGTTGCTCGGCCGGAGTATTACGAATGGTTGTTGTACGCCGGGATTCTGGTACAGGGCTTTGCCTTTGCCTGGATCGTGATTGCGGGGCAGATTTACGTCGACAACCGGGTACCGGTAGCGCTGCGAAGTACGGCGCAGGGGCTGGTTTCCTTCACGAACCAGGGGCTGGGCATTTTTCTAGGCAGTTGGATGGCGGGCGAAGTGGTTAACGCAAACGAACTCGCTGGCGGGGCGCACGACTGGTTTATGATCTGGTTGATACCAGGGGTGATTGGCGTCCTGGCGGCGTTCGGATTCTTGGTGTTTTTCCCGAAGGCGGGGAAGCTGTAGTAGTCAAGCAGTCACACGCGGCAGCCTTGTTTGACGGCTTGACTTTATGACTGCTTGACTATTTTGGGGCGCGGACGCAGGTGCAAGGGAATTTGGATAAAGAGCAAGGCTAGCCCACTTACTGGCTATCCCACTAGGCAGATTCACACAGCTACAAATCAATGTAAATCTGCCCAATCTGTAAAATCTGTGCTCTTTTTACCCAACAAGCCACCCACCACCCTGTCCCATTCCAGCATCTTTCCTTAACTTCGATTGTTCGTTAGCCAAAACTATCCAAAATGGGTCTTATCAGTCTTTTTAAAACGCCAAAGAACCAGCAGTTCAGTTATAAGCCTCGTTTCTGGAATCCTAAAGAAGAG
>JBLIGS010000016.1:0-18831 GCA_047637095.1 Neolewinella sp.
AAGGTGAGGGCAAGTCCGCTTAATCCATCTGTATTAATACCATAATCGCTGAGGTACTCAGCGACTTCTGGAGCTTTGTCCTCCACATAGTTTACCACGACGTTGACGTCCAATTCTCCAGACTGGCTGGCCCGGTAAATTTCCTGTCCTTGGCCAACTAGGGCAATGGTTAGGAAAATAAAAGGGATGATGACAAATAGGAAGATCAAGCTGACCGTAAGGGAAGCTGATAGGGCGGGCCTCCGGCCGCGGAATCGAATAGCAATCCATCGGTATAATCCGTGAAATATCATCGTCAGTACCACCGCCCACAATACAGTTTGGAGAAATGAACTGATCATTCCCATAAAAGCCATCGTCGTGAAGGCTACTAGAATGAAGAACAGGTTGCGGTGAACCCGAAGGAGTGATTTGTTACTTTCTTGTATAGGCATGGGAAGGTGGGGCAGTGGTTACAAATGTTGCATTGGTTACTGTTGTTGCATTGGTTACATTGGTTACAATTGTTGCAAGTAGTTACAGTAGTTACAGTTGTTGCAGGTTGATATGACGAATGTAACCATTTGTAACCCATTGCAACAACAGTAACTGTTGCAACCCTTTACAATGACTGTTACCATTGCAACAATTGTAACTACTGCAACGACTGTAACGTTGTTGCAACCCTTCTATGGCAGTTTAACCGCCTTAATCATATGTCCATCAGGGCTTTCCTTATCGTACAAGGTAATGGTTTCCTGTTCGATGAGAATATTGATGAGGGAGTAAGTTGTACCGATGGCAAAACCTTTGTTGGCAAGGAATTGGGTGACGAACCATTTAAGACCGACATAATCAGTGTAGTTCAGGTCCAGCGCAATTTCCAGCTCACCGATCATTTCCTCTTCGGTGATGACGATGAAGCCTGGAGCTGCCGTATTCCGATAAGACTTGACCTTGTGCTCAAGTTTAATTTTACCAAGGATTTTTGGCCCGGTAAGCTTGACTCGGTTGTCTGAGTCGGAGTGCAGCGTTGCCGGTGCGCTCGTTATCTGATTACT
This sequence comes from Neolewinella sp., assembly GCA_047637095.1. Classification (GTDB taxonomy): domain Bacteria; phylum Bacteroidota; class Bacteroidia; order Chitinophagales; family Saprospiraceae; genus Neolewinella. The sequence goes on from JBLIGS010000016.1 coordinate 1,041, forward strand.
GGGCGCGCGACTGCCAGCGGTGGCGAGCCCGGCGTTAAGCCCTGGGTTCATTGCCGGCGTTATCCCACCGTCTTGAATGGCCTGCTGCTCGGCAGCTTCGTGCTCTTCTTCCCGGACAACTTCTGCGGCTGCCTGGTGGATAGCTTTCTTCTCCTTAAGGCTGAGAACGATCTCATCGATGTGTTGCTCCGCATCGGTGATGATCCTCGTGAGGCTAGTGGAAAGCTCTTTCCCTCGCTTCAACTCGGAGTGGAAGAAGGTCGCTTGGTGGGCAACTTTGTTCCGAATACGAGACATTTCCTTCCAGAGTTTCTCGAAGTCCTTGTCGCGGAAAAATTTCTTGAAGTACTTGGTGTAGTTACCCTGGAGGTTGCTCTTTAACTCGTTGAGATCCTCGATCGTATCAATGTGTTCCAGCAGTTCGAGAACCTTTTCCGGCTCGTTGAAACCAGTAGATTGTTTGTAGATCAATAGGCCTAGGTCGTCAAAATCAGCAAACTCAATGTCGCTGTTGATGAAGTAACTGAACTGGTTGGAGCGGTTACGTTGCCGGCTTTTGACCTTCTCGATCATCTTCTGCGTCGCCGTAACGTCCCACCAATTCATTCCCACTCGTTGGAAAAAGAACTTGATGAGGTACCGACGTAGGAGATTTTCTACGGCATTGATTTTCGGGTAGAGCTGGTTGGCAATTTCCGAGGAAATATCGTCTTTGAGAATCCGAAGGTGAGCAAATTTGAGGCTGTCACGAAGGTGACGGAGTAGTCGTTGGCGGAAGGGTTCGAGGCTTTCAAAATACTTGCTCTCTACGCGGAGAACAAAGGCGGCATCTACTAAATCGGTGAGAATTTTACTGGTGTCAACGGGTAAGATAGTGATGAGCATTCCTTCTTCACCCTTAATAAATGGATCGCCGTTTTTGTCCTGCGTGATAATCGGAGATTTTCCGTTCCAGAGGTCTTTGCTATAGCTGAGGGCGTGAACAAATGCTTCCTGATTGACGATATCTTTGGGATCGATGCAGAGCAGCTCGAATGTGAAGTTTCCAGACATGATAAATATAATTGGACCATTGTAAATGGATTGTTATTTGGGTCCAATATAGCTAAATTATGGGCATGAGTCGGCTTATTGAGCCTCAGGCGTGGTTGCTGAGCAGAGCCGAAGTACAGGATGTAGAGAAGGGGTTTAAGCGCAAGGCTTCCGTGTAACACCCCTGCTCCGTCAACGTTCCCTTGCACCTGCGTCCGCGGCCCCTTTCCTAAAAGCAAAAAGCGGTTAGCATTTAGCATTAAGGATGAATCCTGTTGCTAAATACTAACCGCTTAGTGCTAAACGCTTTACGCTTGTTTACGCATCAAATCGCTTAATCTCGCCGCTCTTAATCCGTGCGAAATAATCCTTGAGTGCCCGCCGAACGTTCGGCATCAGTAGGTAGAGACCGAGTACGTTAGGGAAACACATTGCAAAGATCATTGCGTCGCCGAAGTCAAATACGGCTTTCGCGGAGATCGCTGAACCAATGACTACGAAAATACAGAAGATGACTTTGTAGATGTTTTCGTTCAGCTTGGACTCTCCGAACAGGTAGGTCCAACACTTCAGGCCGTAGTAAGACCAGCTAATCATGGTAGAGAGCGCGAAGAGGATCACGGCAAAACTGAGGACCATTGGGAACCAGCTGATGACTGATTCGAAGGCAGCAGAGGTAATGGAAATCTGGGAGATTTGCTCGGAAGCAATCTCTGAAGACAGGCCGTTGTATGCCCATTCTCCACCATTTCCACCGTAGTTGGTGATGATGATGACGAGTGCCGTCATGGTACAGATTACAACAGTGTCGATGAATGGCTCGAGGAGGGCAACAACACCTTCACTGATGGGCTCGTCGGTTTTTGCCGCCGAGTGCGCAATTGATGCTGAACCAATGCCGGCTTCGTTACTGAAGGCTGCCCGACGGAAGCCTTGAATCAGTACACCAATGATTCCGCCGTAGAGTGCACCCGGATCAAAGGCACCGTCGACGATCATACCGAAGGCAGCAGGAATCTCTGTAAAGTGGTAGCCCAAAACGACGAGTGCGCCAAGAACGTAGATGCCAACCATAAAAGGAACAATCCGCTCTGTCACCCGGGCGATACTTTTAATACCACCAATGATAATTATGCCGATGATGATGGCCATTGCAAGGCCGAAAATCCAGCCACGACCGTAGAAGAAAGATTCTGTTCCGCCGGTTACAGAGATCAACTGGCTTGTTGCCTGGTTAATTTGAACCATATTTCCGCCACCGACGCTACCGCCGATACAGAAGACAGCAAACATGCCAGCAAGAACTTTGCCCACAGGCTTCCAGAAACCGCCTTTTTCAGCAAGGCCTTTGTCGAGGTAATACATCGGTCCGCCAGAAATACTGCCGTCGTCGTTTACATTACGGTACATTAGGCCAAGGGTACATTCTACAAATTTAGAGGACATGCCGAGCAGGCCAGCAACGATCATCCAGAAGGTTGCTCCAGGGCCACCAATTCCGACGGCAAGGGCTACACCAGCAATGTTGCCAACACCAACCGTTCCGGAAAGGGCAGCAGTAAGTGCCTGGAAGTGAGATACCTCGCCTTCGTCATCAGGATCATCGTACTTGCCACGAACAACGTCTAGCGCGTGCTTAAACCCGGTGATATTTATGAAGCCCATGTAAATGGTGAACACGATTGCACCGACAATCAACCAGGGTAAAACAAAGGGGATTTCATAACCGGCGATGGTTATTGTGAAGAAAACTACCTTTTCAACAAAGGCGGTTATTGGATTAAATATATCCTGCAGCGTGGCGTCAATGCCAGTGGCTTCTTGGGCAAAAGCCAACACTGGAGCGAAAAGCGCTAAAAGTAAAAGGGAGTACTTCTTCAACATGAATGTGGAATCTTTTTTGGTTTAAAGGCGTAAGTTAGCAAACTTTACCTGCGCCTTAATGTCCTGCAATGATACCACTGTTACGCCAATACGCTGAAAAGGTTACCTTTCGACTCTACAATGGCCACTACACCTTCCATTTCTGATGCACAACTGATGGCCCAAATACGGGTTGGGGAGTCTACTGCCCTGGATGAACTGTTCAGGCGACACTACGCCGACCTGTGCCGGACGGCCAACCGCATTGTTAAGGATGAAAGCCAGGCCGAGGATGTTGTCCAGGAATTGTTCTTTTCCCTCTGGAATAAAAAGGAAGGGTTGCCGCAAAACCTAACCGCCGTTGGCGGCTATTTACATAGGTCTGCCCGCAACCGCAGCCTGAATTACCTACGGGACCAAAAACGGATTCCCATTGACGACGGTGAAATCCCGGAGAACATACCTACCGACAGCCTTCCTTCGGACGGCTTCACCCAGGATGATCTCCGACAGCGCATCAACGGGGCCATAGACCAACTGCCAGAACGCTGTCGGCTGGTCTTCATCATGAGTAAATTGGAAGACATGAGCCAGCGCGAAATTGCTGACTCTTTGGACATTTCTACCAAGACCGTCGAAAATCAAATGACCCGCGCCTACCGCTTTTTACGACAGTGGTTAGCGATGTTTTTGCTGATGAGCGGTGGTTTTTGGTGATGATTCGGTCTCAACGGTCTTCCAAAAGACCAACTATCCTTAAAAAATAGACACGCAATAGGGGGGATGCCGTAATTTTGGTGTCATGCCCTTGAGTATATAGCTTAAAGGACCTTTGATAAACTATGCCTTACAAACAAAACGAAATAGATCAACTGGCTTCAACCTACGGGGACGATTTCGATCCTGATGTGGAATTTGCGTTGACTAAATTGCGTAGCCGCATTGATGTGGTGCCACAGGATGCTGTTGTCCGCACCCTCGCACGCCGACGTTGGATGGGGATTGCAGCCACAGTACTTTTGCTTGTTACTGTAAGCTACTTCGGCTTCTCGGGCAATTCTGGTACCGTATTCGCAAATAATACTAATGGAACGATGGAAGTCGTCCTTCCAGACGGTACCCAAGTTATTCTCCAAGAAGGAGCAAGCTTGGCTTACGCTTCTGATTTTAATGAGACGGAACGACGGATTGACTTAGAGGGCCAGGCCTTCTTTAAGGTGTACAAAGACAAAACCCGGCCATTTTTGGCAGGGAATGAGGAAACCCAGCTTCGGGTTACCGGCACGGAGTTTAACCTCCGGATTGAGGAAGGAGAATTGGAAGTAGAGGTTTCTGAAGGCTCCGTTGAGCTAAAGCAGGAAGGATTACGTCTGCCGGTTAAGGCCAACGAATGTGGACTGGCTAAGCCAGGTAAGCAAAGCGTTTTGATGGCCGCACCTCACCTGAATCGTCATGCATGGCGAACGGGCCAACTTTATTTTGATTCAGTTAAAATTTCTACTGTTCTTGAAGTGCTCCGTGTGAATTTTGACCTGAATGTTCAGGTGGAAGGTGGTTGTGAGTTCCCCGTTAGCGGAACTTATTCTACGGAAAAACCACGCAGTATCCTGGAAAATATTGCTAAGATAAACGGCGGTAAAGTTGCTGAACGAGGAGATGTTCTATACCTCATTGTAGTGTGTGACTAGATTTCAGGCAACGGATACCCGATCTTGTTCGTTTCTTAGTAACAACTGTTATTTGCAGTGCTTTACTAACCTCTGCCGGGGACGCGGGTGCAAAGATGGTTGGAAGGGCAATGTCAACTTCTCTGTTATCATATCTTGAAATCATTATGCGCCATATCCTTCTACTGGTTCTGACTCTTTTGCTGGCATCTGGCCTGGCGGGGCAGGGTAGGGGAGAAGAAAAGTATACCCTGCCACGTCGGACGCTCCCTTTACAAAAGCTCCTTATTAAACTTAATGAAGCCGGAGCGGAATTAAGCTACAACCCCGGCCAACTACCAAAACTGGTAATAAAATCTCCCGGAGGGAAGAAGACACTGTCCAATTGGCTGGCTTTTTTATTGAGGAACACCGAACTTACTTTTGAAGATACAGGGGCTGGCTACATCATTTTTCCCGACCTGGATTTATCTCGAAGAGAGTTTTCGGTTCACGGAACAGTAACAGATTATGATTCAGGGGAAAGGTTGATCGCCACTGCCATCAGGCAACTTGGGGGGATGTCAGGTGTTTTGACCAATGAATATGGCTTTTACACCATATCTGTTCCCGGTGGTCGCCAGAAGCTCCGGTTTTCCTATATAGGCTATGCCTCGCAGGAGATGGACTTGGTACTCCGTAAGGACACTATTCTTAACATTGCCTTGCTGCCGGCAGGTAACCTGCCGCAGATCATCGTTACCCCAACCTCAGACGCGGCAGACGCAGCCTACCTCACCGAAACCAGGAGCAGCATCGGCCCTAAGGAAACCGAGCAGATGGGCGGGCCTGGAGGTGAGGCTGATCCGCTGCGGGTGGCCCGGCTTTTGCCGGGTGTGGAAACCGGTGCCGATGGCATTGGCGGTATCTCCATCCGTGGTAGCGAAGCAGGCCACAATTTGATCTTACTCGACGGTGTTCCCGTCTATAACCTCAACCACGCTGCCGGTTTGCTGAGTATTTTCAGTAGCCAAGCCATCCGCCGGGTGGATTTGTACAAAGATGGATTGCCCGCCCGCTTTGGTGGCCGCATCGGCGGTGTGTTGGATGTCCACACCCGGGACGGTAACCTCTATGGTTACGAAACAACGGTGGGAACAAGTCTTTTGGCCGCACACTTTGCCGCCGAAGGGCCAATCCAAAGGGGCCGAAGTTCTTTTTTGATCACTGGACGCTCCTTCTGGGGAGGCCAGTTCTTGCGGCGATTTAGCGAGCAGGTAAAGGCTGATAAAGGACGAACCGGTAGCATGAACTACCAGGTGTATGATCTTAACTTTAAATTCAATCAACAAGTTGGCAAAAAGGGACACCTCTACCTTAGCCTGTTTAACGGATTGGATGATTATTCGAACAACTCTCGGTCAACCGATCAGGAAACGGTCTTGACTTCTGGAGGAGCAGTATTTCCTTATGAAAGCATCGTCAGCCGGGAAGAAGCCGTTCTATGGGGTAATTCCGTAGGCGCGCTGCGCTATAACCATGTCTTCAACGACCGTTTCTTTGGCAACTTCCGGCTTTCTTATTCCGACTTATTGGTGGATGCTAACTTTGAAAAATCCGACAGCCTTCTGGAACGTTTTGACGATTTTGTAGAGAACGGGGATGTTTACAGTGGCCGGTATGGCTCCGATATAAAGCAACTCGGTATTGCTTTTGATGGACAAAAGAACCTCCGAAGGGCAGGGGAGGTCCGTTTTGGAGGAGAGGTGAATTTTCACCGTTTTTCACCTCAGGTTCGTTCAGGAGCGGTACCGCTGACCAGCCACCCTACACTGAGTTCCTTGGAAGGGAGTAACGTACTTCGCCCACTACAAATCAGCGCTTACGGTAGTTATACTTCTCGCTGGAGAGGGATACGTTATCGGTTAGGGCTTAGAGGGCAGTTGTGGCGAAACGGTAAGAGTTTTTACAATCTTTCTCCGCGCTTACTTCTGGCAGGAAAACTTAGTGAGGCCACCAGCTGGCGCGTTACATTTGATCAATCGGTACAACCAGTCCACCTTATTTCGAGCTCAGTTATCGGCCTGCCGTCTGATCTGTGGGTTCCCGCAACTGCAAACTTTGGACCTTCCACCAGTCGGCAGACAGCCCTTCAGCTTACCCGTCACTTTGGAGAAAATTGGAACCTAGTTGGAGCTGCTTACTACCGTGATATTGACAACTTGGTAAACTCCACAGAGGCCGGTCAGGATTGGCAGAGTAGCCTTAGCTTGGGTAGGGGGTATGCCAGCGGCATAGAACTGACGCTTAACAAGACCAGCGGTGTTATGTCTGGTTGGCTTAGTTATACCAATGCCGAAAGCCGGAGAAATTTCGATGAAGAAATCAACCTCGGTCGGCCCTTCAGCTTCCGGTACGGGCGTAGGCACAGTGTAAAGACGCTTATTCGTTACCAACCATCTGCCAATACGAGCATCACAGCCAGCTTCCGTTATGGATCAGGAGCCTCTTATAGTCTAAGCCAAGTAGCCCTCCGGCTTTCGAATCCTGCAAATCCTGACGATCTTGAACAAATCGAAATCGATCTAACAACTGAAATCAACGGTGTCAAACTTCCTGATAACCACCGATTGGACATCAATGCCCATTTTATCCTTAATGATAAGTCCAACAGCGCATTGGAGCACTCCTTCACGCTTGGCCTTTATAATGTGTATAACCGTAAGAATCCGATCTACTACGAAATCGAATCGAACTATGAAACGAGGGGCGAAAACCTCGTCAATGACCGGCGATTTAAGCAGATTTTTATCCCAGGAAGGCTGCCGTCATTGTCCTACCACATGAAAATTAGGTCGCGGAAATGAAATTAGCTTTGGCTATTAGCTGACTAAAGCCTATTTTTGAACATCATGATGAGATTAAATTTACCTTCACTTAAAATATATGCTCTTGGAAGCATCGCTTTTATAGCAGTGTTTATGACTGCTTGTGAGGAATACATTGAGCCTCCTTTTGAAATTGTTGAGTCTAAGCTCATCATCTCTTCTAACTTCTCTCCCCACGATAAAGTAAGTGTACGCATTACGCCCTCACAGTCAATTGGAGGGCAGGAGGTGCAAGGTGACATCAAAAATGCACGGGTATCAATCTATGAAGGAGATGAGCAGGTAGAGAGCCTTCTGTATGTCGATGGCCAGGATGGTCGACAAGGAGTTTACTGTTCCAGAGGCTTTGTGCCTCAGATCGGCATCCCCTATACCCTTAGGGCTAGCGCAGACGGTTTCGTCCCGGTTACAGCTTCTAGTTCTATCCCTACTTCGATAGACATCAGCAGGTCATTCTTGTCTGATCTCACGGTAACAGAAACGGAGTCCGGCCTTAAGCTGTATAATTTTGAACTGTTGGTTGACTACAATGACCCCAACTTTGCTGAAAATTTTTACGACCTGCGAATTAAGCAAGAAGTTTTTCCATTCCATGTTCTGTCCAACAGCGGAGATACTATCGAGCTTGACCGTATTTTTAAAACGGTAGAATCATTTGCAACAGACCTAACCGATGAGAACACCCGTCAGGGAGAATCCAGTTACCTCGTGGCAGATAAGCCACAAGGAGGCATCTCTATTAATCTTGTGAGTAAAATTAATCCCAGGGTTGAAATCCTAGGAGACTTGATCATTGAACTACGGACAGTCTCCCGAGATTACTATGAATTCCAAGTCGGTATTCAAGGCGAACAACGGGTTGTCAACAACTTCTTTGAACGGTCGGTTAGCCCAAACTTCTCCAATATTGGAGGAGGATATGGTGTCTTTGCCGGCTATAGCCGGGTAACGAGGAAAGTCCCGTTGGCGTATTAAGGCACACCGGATAAACAATTTCCTGGCTTCGCTTCGCGCCTCTTAGCGCTTAGCGGCAGAGACTAAGCCCTACGGACAGCCTCTAACCGCTAATCCCTGACCGCTAAATTTAACCCACCGCCGCAATACAGCTGATCTCCACATTAACGTACTTTGGCAGATTAGCAACCTCCACAAGCGCACGGGCTGGAGCATTGTCTGCATCAAAGTATTCGGAGTAGACGGTATTGATACGGTTGAAATTTTCCATGTCGCTAACGAAGACAGAGCATTTGATGACGTTTTCGAAACTTGTTCCTGCGGCAGTGAGGATGGCTCCCATGTTGTCCAGTACTCGGCGGGTCTCCGTTTCAATGTCGGAGGTAAGGAGTTCTCCGCTTACGGGGTCGAGGGCGATTTGGCCGCTGACGTAAAGTGTTCCGTTGTGAAGAATGGCTTGGTTGTAGGCGCCAACTGGAGCTGGGGCGTTTGGCGTGTTTATTACTTGTCTGGACATGTTCAGGTATTTTGTTGAGGATGTAAGGTAGATGTTAGGATTTAGAAGTAGGAACTTTACTCCTCAGCTGAGGCAAAGAACACGAATAGCCCGCCAACACATGGTTGGCAGGCTATCTGCTTATTTTTGAAGGAGTTAACCTTACTTACTCAGCGTCGTCGCCGAGGATCTCCTCAACTTCAACTTCTGGAGCCTTAACAATCATGTTGCCGTTGTAGAACATGTTGCCTTCAGCATCCGTGTAAGCACGGTGTGGCTGGTGCGTTTCGCCGGTAGTTTGGCAAACGGTCAGCGTTGGAGCTGTGGCCTTGTAGTGAGTACGACGCTTACGCTTACGTTGCTTGGAAATCCGTGATTTTGGATGTGCCATGACTGGATAGATTTTTTTCTTTTACTTGATATCTTTTAAAACGTCCCAAGGGCTGGGTTTCTCATCATCCTCATTGCCACCTTCGTCTATCTCGGGGAGGTAGTCAATGGAGTCATGGATGCGGTCCAACATTTCTTCATCGCAGGGGAAGGGGGCTTCCCCTTCGCGGCATTCGAAAGTCCTAATCATTGGCGTAGCCAATATTATCATTTCGTATGCGTAGGGAGCGAGGTTGAAAATGCTCGTATCCGGGTCAAGGTAGATGACTTCTCCTTCATCCTCCATTGCTTCGGCATCAACACTAAACTTAACGACGATCTTGCTGTGGTCCTCAATCGGAAGATTGATAGGGGCCATGCAACGGTCACAAGTTGTAGCGATGGTGCCAGCAAAATCAAAACTAACCGTCATCTCAGTTGTCCGTCTATCGACGGTCAACTGAAGCTGAACATTAGCTGATTCTACGGGGTTATCCGCAAAGGTGGCAAAGAAGGCGTCATCTGCGATAAGGTCATAAGAGTGAATGCCCTGACCAAGCCCGCGGAGGGGTAAGATAAATGGCGATTGTGCTGACATGAGCTTACGTTTTGTACCGGAATTTGGGCCCGTTGGCACCGGAGGACGTTTCAAAGTGGCCGCAAAGATACGGTTCCTGAGGAATGTTAGTAGTTTTTTGTTGGATTATTTTGAAAACAGTCTCTTTTTTTTAGAGGGTGAAGGTTTGATTAGGTGGCAGTTATACTATCCAGTACACTGTGCTAGTGCACTTTCTCGCTTTTTAACAACCCCTGCACACGTTTGGCTTCGCTCAGTGAGCGCCTGCGTCCGCGGCAAGAATTAACAAGGGGCAAAGACTAAGTACAAGCTTAGAAGCATTGTATCTTAGAGTTACTTGAATGATACCCCCCACATACCCATAATGAAGCTTTCTACCCATTTATCGATTCTAATCTGGCTGGCTTTTCTTATTCCAGGTATTACCACGGCGCAATGCCTGACGCCAGAACTGGCACTGATCAACTCCTGTATCGATCACCCGAACCCAAATGGGAACCCCGGGACGGTTGAATCCGAGTTGCTCGTGCTTAGCAGTGGAATCGTCCCGATTCCCGTCAGCGAAATCGGGTTTGACCTGCCCTTTAACGGCTTTGGCCCGGAAAACGGCGACGTAGGAGTCGACATTGTCGGCAATCCTTTAGGGTGCATATTCAAAGAACCAGACATTACTGGCCTTCCCGGATGCGACAACGTTATCGCACTTGGACCCAATGACATCATCCCCGCCAACGTTTTTATCGTCTTTTTTGTGAACGGAACGACAACTACATTGGACTTGTTGGGAGTAGATTTTAGCAGCATCTGCCAGAGTGGTGAGACCATTTACGTGCTCCAAAGTGCTTGTGAACGGACCGCCGGCGCTTTCGCCAATGGGGCACCTGCCAGCGGTGATCCACTCCGTACAATTACTACGATCTCACCTTGTGGCTTACGGAGTTTTACCTACAATACCCAAAACCTTGACCCGGATGATGGAACCTATTACCTAGTAGGGTTCAACGAAACGGGCAACCTTGATTGTTCGCTGCCCGTAATTCCAGAAACCTGCCCAGCGATTGACACGACCTTTTTCATCTGTGATCCAAACGGGATGTTGCCAACCATCACTGCAGTGGAATTTGCAAGCATTTTCCCTGAAGACGTCCTGGCTGTTTCTTTCCATCCAAGCCCCGCTGAGGCGGAGGGCAATGACAATAGGATTACCAGCTACACGACAACGGGGGAGCCGGCGGACACGATCTATTCACGGATCATCAACTCTTCGAACCTTTGTATTGCCATTGGGACCTACATCATCAAGTATCAGATGTCGGAAGCAACGACAGTGAGCCCGGTAAATCCATTGTTGGGTTGTGATCCTGGAGGAATGGGAACGGGCCTATTTAACCTTCGGCTTGGGGACGCAGAGATTGGAGGCGGCCAGCCGATTACCTATTATTTGGATGCTACCGGAACAATGCAGATAATGGATCCGGAAGCTTTTTCTTCTTTAGTGACAACGATTTTTGCGCAAGCAGGCATCGGTGATTGTAGGGGGGCTATTGTGCCCGTTTGCTTGGACCTTGATAACGGACCGGTGGTAATGGTGATGGTAACGGAGGCGACCTGCCCTGATAACCTTGACGGAACGATTACGCTTAGCCCTTCAGGGACAGGGACGTTAACCTTTAATTGGGAAGCTGACACCCTGCCACAAATGGCGGCGCAGACGGGCCTACAGACCGGCGATTATACTTGGTCTGTAACCAATGAGAATGGCTGTGTCACGACGGAAACGACGACGGTTGGGGAAGGACTTCCTCCGCAGCTTTCGTGCGCTACAGCGAGCGAAGTCAGTATGCCAGGGGCCATTGACGGGGTTGTGAATGTTGAAATCACAGAAGGGGAATCTCCGTTCCAGGTGGCTTATTCGGGCGCGGCCGCAGGTGCAATGGAAGTTGTTGGAGCAATGGGGGCCCTCTCCGGCCTCCCGGCCGGCAACTTCGCCATTGTTGCCACCGACGCACCCGGTTGTATCTCCGACACTTGTTTCACTACCATCAGCCTGATGGACCCACTGGTCGCTGATTGTATGACCAGAAATGACTCCGACGGAATGACCGTCTTTGGCGCCATCTCCGTCATTATCTCCGGGGGAGAACCACTTTACACGGTTACCTTGACGGACGTGAACGGCGGCTCAACCACCCTAACCAACCAAAACGCAGGCCAGGTTATCTTCAACAACCTCCCCGTCGGTACCTACACCGTAACCGTAACTGATGCCACAGGCCAGATCGAAACCTGCATGAGTACCATCATCCTGGACAATTGCCCACTAAGGGTTGTCGACGTTCAATTGCTGGCGCTTGATTGCAGTGGGACGGACAATGTCGTTATTCGGTTGACCATCGCCGGAAGCAACGATACGATCAATACCGTTTGGAGCGGTGGAAACGGTATCGGCATCTTCAACGGTATGCAGGAAGCTGGCCCGATCCCTCCCGGCAGTTATTTCGTGGAGGTCACGGACCAAAGCGGTTGTACAGCCATCGTCGAAGGTCCGATCGATGTAGTAAACCCCGGCCTTATTGAAAGCACCATCGGTGGAGATTTCATCAGCCCGTTCTGTAACGATGAGGGCCGAATTGACGTCACCATTGATTCAGGAGGTACTGCACCTTACGCTATTCACCTTACGGATGAGAACGGCCTTGAGATTTCCGTTTTGCCGGGAATGTTGGGCGAAACGATAAGTTTTACAGACTTGCCTGGTGGTGACGGTAGTGTCAATTACCAAGTCTTTGTCACCGATGCCTTCGATTGTTCACCTGACACCTTCGACCTTAGTATCGTTAACCTTCCTAGGCCAAACGTCGTCTTTAATGCAACAGACCAGCTGATTGTCCCGCCAACCTGTACCGATGGTACGGACGGAAGTATCATGGTCTCCGCCTCCGGCGGAACAATGCCTTATGTCTACAACTGGGTTGACTACCCCGAGCGAAGCTCGGGTCGAATCTTAGCCCCCGGTGATACCCAACTCAATCTTCCCTTCGGCGACTACGTCATCGAAGTTGCCGAAGGAACGGGCTGTTTGGACACCCTCGTCATTTTTCTCAGCGATGGAACAAGGCCTACCATTAATTGCGGCCTCACAACGTCCGCCATCGGTACAACCTTAGGAACAATAACCTTCACCGTTGGAGATGGCCCAGAACCGTTCAACCTAATCTACATCACTGAAGGAGGATCGCCGGTTGTCCTTTCCAATATCAGCTTAGGCGACACAACAATTACCATGCCAGCGGCCGGGAATTACCTCGGCGCCGTAATCGATGCCAATGGCTGTGTTTCGGACTCCTGTGCCTATTTAATCATTGAAAACCCTTGCTTGTTGTCCGCTTCAGCCGCAATAGCCCCGATTGACTGTTCCGGACCAGGACAAATTGTGCTTTCCTCCTTCAACGGTCTTGCCCCGCTGGCCATTGACTGGGCTGACCCTGCTTTCCCCGATCAAGACACCGTCACTCCAACGATGGCGGGTGATTACCCGGTAACCATCACGGATGCCAACGGCTGCGTCCTTGATACAATCTTTAGTATTCAGGGAGTTGATGACCGTCCTGAGTTGGTAACAGATTCATTGACAGTGATCCCGTCCTGCGAAGGAGATTCCATCCGCATCCAAGTGGCGTTTATTGGAGCCGGACCTTTCGTCTTTACCTACCAGGTAGGAAATGGCGCTGGCACTGTAACGCCTGACCAGGTAGATACCCTCTTCGACATAGATACACTGGTGTTGCCAGCGATTTGGTTTACTGATCCTGCTACAAGGGTTACGGCCTTCGGCTTGTCGGATTCAAACTGTGATGGAACGGTGTTCCGGGAGACTTTCTATGAGTTGACCAGGCCGGATACTATCCGTCGTTTTGACGTCACCTGCCGGCCGGAGGGTTTTATGATTGGTGGCCGCCTGTTCACCTCCGCTATGCCGTCAGACACTTTTATCGTTGCTGACGGATCACTCTGCGGCCAACTGTACGAAGTTGACCTGACTTTTCTGGCACCTGAGGTGCCAGACACCCTCGACATATTCATCTGCTCGGGGACGAGTTACGAGCACCCAGGAACAATGGAGGTCTTTAACGCCGGTCGTCCCGAAGGAGAGATCACCTTTACTCGGAACGGGCAATGTGATAGCTTGATTTACATTCGTCTGGACATCCCTGTAGTCAACTTTGGCAGCTTTGGCGCCAGTGCTTGTGACGGAGACACCATCTTCTTTGGAGACCGCTTCTTCACCATCGACGATCCCGACGGCATTGCCCGGCTGGCTGGAATGGCAGCCGATGGCTGTGACTCTCTGGTAACCGTCAACGTAAACTTCCGCAGGGTAGGCCAACTTCGCCTCCTTGGAGACCATAATATTTGCCCAGGAGACTCCATCGAACTCCGGTTTGCTTACGACGGCCAGGGGGGTGTCAACGCCGTTTTGGAAGATTTGTCCGGCAACATCATGGACCTCCCCAGTGTCAGAGATGGCGACCGCATCGAAATCGTGCCAACAACGTCAACGACCTGGAGTATCATCTCCGTGGAGGCTGGTGGCTGTCCCGGAAGGTTCAACGGACGTTCGGTGATAACCATTAACGACGTCGCCGTAACGACGGAGGTTTTGCTCAATCCCTTCGACTTTTGCAACGACACCCTTGGCCGGGGAATCGCCTTCCCCTCCGGAGGTGTTGAACCCTACGACATTGTCTGGAACAATGGCCCAACCGACTCTCTTAATCCCAACCTACTGCCGGGTACTTACCAAGTCGAGGTAACGGATGCCGAAGGTTGTGTAGCCTTGGATTCTATTATCATTGATGACCGGGTAGCGTTTACGGCGGAGTTGTCGGCCTTACCTCCTAACTGTGTTGGTGGCAGCGGGCGCCTGGTACTGGATTCGGTCTACGGCGGCGCTGGTTTCTACGAAATGAGCCTGGACGGCGAGTTCTTCCTGCCAATAGATCGGGTAGGGGACTTCCGCCCTCCCATCGGCTTCGGCATCGCCACTTTTCAAGATTCAGATGACTGTGTGATAACCGTGCCTTACACCGTGCCGGATGCGATACGACCCGAGTTTAACCCGTTGTCAGACACGATCATCTTTATCGGAGATAGTATCCTACTTGATCCCCAAGTGTCCATTGCGTTTGATACCGTTTGGTGGACGCCGCCTGGGACACTAAGCGCTCCAACGGAATTGCTGACCATCGCTTCTCCGAGGAACACAACCGTCTATACCCTTTACCTCCTCACGGAGGATGGTTGTGCTTTGGAGTACAGCATCAATGTCCGAGTAGACGAAAGACTACCTGTTTATGCCCCAACGGTCTTTAGTCCCAATGGGGACAACATTAACGACGTCTACCGGCTGGAGTACAGCAATGACCGGGTTCGGGAGTTGTTGTCGTTCCAGGTCTTCAACCGTTGGGGAACCATGGTTCACGATGGCCCGGATGGCTGGGATGGTATGTTAAATGGCCAGCCAGCGCAGACGGCGGTGTACGTCTTTCAGGCGTCCGTCCTCCTGACCGATGGAACGGAGCGGTTCTTAAAGGGAGACTTTGTACTGATGCGGTAGGTGAACTTATCCCGGGCCTGCTTGTCTGAATAGCACCACAACTATTTACACTTATGTCCGCTTTTAGCCGGTTTGGGAACTTCCTTTCCCTGGTGAAGTTCAGCCACACCATTTTTGCCTTGCCATTTGCCCTGTTGGGCTTCTTTTTGGCCGTTTTGGATGCTGGGACTTGGGCCTGGTACCAGCTGGGGCTGGTGGTCCTTTGCATGGTTTTTGCCCGCTCAGCGGCAATGGCTTTCAATCGTTGGCAAGACCGGGACATTGACGGTAAAAATCCCCGAACGGCAGTACGCGAGATCCCCGCAGGGACGATTTCCAGCCGCTCAGCGCTGGCTTTTGTCATCATCAATTGCCTGTTGTTCATCGCTTCCGCTGGCTTGTTGAATACGATTTGTCTTTACCTTTCGCCAGTGGCTTTGCTGGTGATTTTAGGCTACAGTTATACCAAACGGTTTACTTACCTGTGTCACTTTGTACTGGGCTTGGGCCTTGCACTTGCACCAATTGGGGCTTACCTGGCGGTGACGGCGGAGTGGGCGACCTTACCGGTTTTGTACGGCCTGGTGGTCTTACTTTGGGTTTCCGGCTTCGACATCATCTATGCCTTGCAGGATGAAGCGTTTGACCGAAAGGAAGAATTATATTCAATCCCTGTTCAGTTGGGGACCGTAAATGCCCTCCGATTGGGAAGGATATTACACCTCACGTGTGCGGGCATATTAATGTATGCATTGACGCTGCAGGCCGGCTTGTATCCTGAGTTTGAGTGGCTGGCCTTGGTGGCGGGATTGGTGTTTTTATCCTGCTTAGTCTATCAGCACAGTCTGGTGAAACCGGGCGATCTAAGCCGGGTGAACCTGGCTTTCTTCACGACCAATGGCGTGGCCAGCGTGGTGTTTGGAACGTTGACGATCGTGGATATTTATTTTTAGGTTGCGGGTTGCGGGTTGCGTGGGCGCGGCCGCAGGTGCAATGTGAAGTTGGAATAGCGGGGTGGGGGAGTAGGTCGTTTTGGATTGGCCGTTTTTTGCATTAAGGCACTAAGGGCAAGCACCTCAAAATAATCCTTGGGTTAGACAGGCTATAACCGTCGTCCGACACATACTATGAGCGATCGCTTTGATTTATTCCGGATAAGCGCTGGCTGCACATCGTATGTGTCAGCCTGCACCTGCGTCCGCGCCCAATTCCAGACATAAGAGACCCGATATTAGATAGCGTCAGCCTCTCCACCCCCTGGTCACCGAGCGCAGCGAATGTCCTTGCGGTAGCCAATCGCATCTTGCATATCGAAATCGCATATCTCTGGAGGGGCAGCATTCTGCCTCTTTTCTCCATCTTCTTTTCTCTTGCCTTCTAACATCTAAACGCTAACATCTAAACTCTACCCCCCTGCCTTTGCCTTCATCTCCTCCGCAACCTCGTGGCCCAAATACCGATCAATCAGCCCGTGTGCCCAGTAAATTACCGGCGTCATAACGATGGCCGTCGTGAATTTGAAAACGTACTGAACCGTTGCAACAGCTAGAATTCTGGACCAGGGCCACGGTTCATTCAAGCCGCCAAACAACTCGGGACCCAACCGGAAAGCCACATATAAAACGATGAAACTGTCAACCAATTGGCTTACAAGCGTCGATCCCGTTGCCCGCAACCAAAGCCACTTCTCGCCGGTGTTTTTCTTGATTTTTTGAAATACCAGTACATCCGTCAACTGGGCAACCAAGAATGCGAATACGGAGCCAACGATGATGAACAGTCCCTGCCCGAAAGTAACTAGGAAAGCTGCTTGACTATCGGGAACTCCCAATCCCTGAGACTGGTCTACCCACCAGCCTGCCGGTGCCAGCCAAATGGCGGCATAGATCATCACAAAGGCATAAACAATGAGACCAACGGTTAGGAAACTCAACATCTTTACCCCCCTTTTTCCGTAGTATTCATTGAGCAAATCCGTCATCAGGAAAACAATTGGCCAAAGTAGTACACCCGCCGAAAACTGGAGCGCGCCAACCTCTCCGAAGAGATTGAAGTTCCATGGATTAATACCAAGGGTGTCCTCTAGGGCGAAGATCTTTACACCAATCAGTTCAGCTACCAGCGCGTTTGCAATGAAAAAGCCGGCCAAGATTATAAAAAGCCGACTGGGGCGGTGGGTGATAATATCGAGGAAAGAAGACTTTTTACTAAGGGGGGGAGTGCTCATATTTGATGTTCTTGGATGCCTAATCTAAGTACTAGAATTGTACTTAGGATATGTTTTCTGTACAAATAACCAACGGTGGGCTATATATTGACGTCTGATCTGTAGAAGTTGACCTTTACGTTTCCTCCTGAAAGGAAATTATC
>JBLIGS010000017.1:0-18710 GCA_047637095.1 Neolewinella sp.
TATCTTAAGGCCATAATTACGGCCATAATGTTCGTTGACCAACTCCAGGCGTTGCCGGGAGGTTTCCACCCCAGCCGACTTGTGCCGACGCTGGTTCTCCGTCTTCAATTTAGCCGATTTCTGGCGACCAATACCATTGTCTCTGATGACTACAACCGGTCGGCCTTTCACCTCTTCAACAATGATTTCCAGCTCACCTCCAGCCTCCCGATAACGGAGCCCATGCCATATGGCATTTTCCACAAATGGCTGCAGTATCATTGGCGGCAAGTCTAGGTTTTCCGGAGCTTCAGACAGCTTTTCATCGATGGTCAAGGTGTAATCAAACTTGCCACCAAACCGCTCTTTTTCCAACTCAAGGTAAAGCTCCAACTGCTCCAATTCTTCGGAGAGCGGCACAAAATCTTTACCCGATTGATCCAACACCCGGCGCATCAACTTAGCAAAGCGACCAAGGTACCGGTTTGCCGATCTTTCGTCCTGTCGGGCAATATAATTGTTGATGCTGTTCAGGCTGTTAAAAATGAAATGAGGGTTCATTCTTGTCTGCATATTCCGCAACATCAACTCCTGGTTCGTCCGGCGTCTTTTCTTTACGTTCCGAAGAATAACAAACACCGACAACAAGGCTCCTAATAACAGTGCTCCTAATAAATAATTAAGCCATATTTGCAGGTTCATTTGTCGCTCACGCAAATCATCTTCAACGGCTGCAGCCCGAAGGTCTTTCAGTCCCAGATCAACGCTTTGCTGTCCTTGTAAAATGGCGACCTGTTCATCTATTTCTGCTCTCCGATCAGCCAACAATTGGTCATTAGCAATGGTGTAGTCTCGAAACATATCAGCCGCCAGTTCAGGCTGGGAATTTTCAAGGTAAAAAGTAGCGCCTTCGGCGTAGACTTCCGTCGCTACTTCCGGAGAGGTATTCTCATTCACGCTCTCCAATGTAGTCTTCAAACTAATCTCCGCTTTCCGCAGCTGACCAATGTCCCGCAGTGCCTGGAACCGGGCAAACTCGTCGGACATTATCAGCTCTGCAGGTGCAGATGGTAAAACGTCTACGACCGCGACGTCAAGGTCCGGAGCATTCCTCACTACGGCAGCGCGTACGTTCGTATTGGCAGCAATCAAGTCCGCAGCATCCTGCTCCGGCACCCGTTGATTTCTCGGTACCTGCTGGATAGCTTGATTCAGGCTATTGGTAGAATTTACAATGTCATTCTGCTGCAAGTAAACATTGGCCTGCTTTGCATTGACCCGCATCTGGGTAAGGCTATCGGGCTGTTCCTCTTTTACCTGACCGTAGTAGTCTTGGCTGATGGTATAGTTGTTCAGTCGTGCTTCAACGTCGGCGAGGCCTTCTCGGCAAGCCGCGCTCTGCGCGGTCCCCTCCGGAGCCATGTTCAGGCAGCCAGTGAAACTGGCTTTGGCTTCAGCATACCGTTCTTGCCGCAGGAACACCCTCCCCCGCTTGTACTCCAGCGTTGCTGCTGCAACCCTGTCATTTCCGAGGAGGACTTCCTTCGCCCGGTCGTAACGACCAAGCGCCAGGTCCTCCTGTCCAATATCAACATAGATATCCCCCAGCAATATGAACACCCGGGTCAAATCCCCCGGAGTAGCGCTCTGCTGAATCAAATCATTCAGCATCCGGATCGCTTCCGTAGGATCTTCCTTCCGGAGTCTCTCCGCAGCCTCAATGGTCACCGGCTGACGCTGCTTACCCAGTGTCGACTTCTGCGGCGCCGACTGGGCGCTGAGCCCGGTGACGGAGAAGAGGAGGAGCAAGAGGAACAGAGGTTTAGACATTAGATGTTGGAGGTCTGAGGTTAGAGGTTAGACATTGGAAGCCAGAGGTTAGACATCAGAAGTTAGATGTTGGAGGTCAAGCAAAAGTTAAACTCTTTAAGGTGGCCTGGCCTCTAACATCTAAATTCTAATATCTAAACCCTAATTCTCCAGTGCCAAAGGCACAATCTTCCCATCCGGTGTAAGGTAAAGGAATTGTTTCACCACTTTAGTCTGTATAACCGGTTTCGGGGCAGGTTTTTCCGGCGGCAGGGTAAACCGAACCTTAAGGCTAAAACTGAACTGAGCTGAAGGTTCCAGCAATCCGGGATTGATCACTAGGTCGTAATCGTTGGTAGGAATGGCATTGTAAAAGCGAAGTACCGGTTTTTCGGCCTGGGTCACAACGGCGCCTTCCCTTTCTTTGGCGGTCAGTTTTTGCGAGCTGTGGGCGGTGTAGGCTTCGTAACGGTCTCCAGGATAAACAACCCAGGCATTTTCGGCGATCTGCTTACGGGCCGTGTCCAGACCAATGCCATTTTTGGCGTACTCGTCAATCATTCCATTAAGATAGCCAAAGGCCTCTTCGCGGAGTTCTGCGTAGACATTTTGAGGTTCATCAACGACGTAATCGACTTTGATGATGTCATAAATCTCTGCTTCCGTAACGACGGTGAGGATTTGATCCAGGAGTTCAGCATCTCGGTAACGGATGTGGAGGTTCTTTTGCATGTTGAAGCCGGTTGGGACCTCCGTCAGCGTCTTTTTGGAGAATATCTTCTTCTCTTCGTTGAAGGCATAGGTTGGCAGGAAATTGACCATGTCCACGTAAACATCGTCATCAGAAATACCAAGTTTTTTGAGGCCAGCCTTGACCGTTTCTAGTCGGCTGTTCATCCCTCCGTTGACGCTTTTGACGGTCGACCCTGCCTGAAAAACGCTAAAGATGGCGAGATGGGCGGCAGCCGGTTGATTGGACAGGGCATTAATGGTCACCTCGATCACGTTGGGGTCGTTGGTAAAGTTGGCCGGCCGAGGCACGGCGCGAAACTGAACCTGGTAATTCTGGACCTGGCTGGGCCGCTGGTTGTTGTAATTGCCCATCGTCTGGGCACCCAGCGTAAAGGACAGCAGGAAGGTGCAAAGAAATAATAATCGTTTCATGGTATTGATTTTTGGGCGCGGACGCCGGTGCAAGGGGGGGGATAAAAGAGCGAGGATAGCTCGTCGCCGACCGGGAAAACTATTCAATCGCTCGGCGGTCGAACCAGCTCGTCCCTCCCGTTCTGCCGACGAGCTGCCACAAAACTATAGCCCCAAACCCCAACTAAACCCAGCCTACAGCTCCCAAAACGATCATTTACTACCCCTTACCAAGCGCACCACCTCGTTCACAAAGTGAACCGCTTGCTTTACAAAGTCTAGGTTTGGAGACTCCGTCGTGGGGCGCAATTTTGGGTCATCACCAACCAAAATCATCCCCGTGAAAAACCGATCCTCTTTTGCCTGGCTCCTCGCCGCTACGCTTACTGCCACCCTAACCATTTTAACCCTCACGCAGGCCAAGGGCTGCGGTAATTACCTCCTTGCTTCTACAAGTTCCATTGCACCTGCGGCCGCGGCCCCTGCTCCAATCGCAGCCGAAACTACTGCCAACAACCGTATCCAAATTGCCTTCCTCCTCGACACCAGCAGCTCTATGGACGGCCTGATCGACCAGGCCAAGGCACGCCTGTGGAACATCCTCGGTGAAATCCTTAAGGCAGAAAAAAACGGCGAAGCCCCTACCATTGAAGTTGCCCTATACCATTATGGTAACACTACCCTACTTCCTCAAAATGGTTACATTCAACAGCTTAGTCCACTGACCACCGACGTCGACGCCATCAGCGAAAAACTCTTCGCCCTCAAAACCAGCGGTGGTGATGAATACTGCGGCCACGTCGTCCTCAAAGCCACCGACGAACTCGAATGGGACGCTGACGATAACACCGTAAAGTTGGTCTACATCGCCGGCAACGAATCCTTCGACCAGGGTGAGGTTCCCGCTATCGACGCCCTTGGCAAAGCCGCAGGAAAAGGCATCATTGTCAACACCATCCTCTGTGGCAATCCCAATGGCGCAGACGGCAACAGCTGGCGCGCCGGTGCCCGCGCCGGCAAGGGCGAATTCTTCTACATCAACCAAGATGAGAAGGTCGTCTACATCCCCTCCCCTTTTGACGAGGCCATCGAAAAATGCAACCTCCGCCTCAACAAAACCTACATCCCCATCGGCAGCCGGGGAGCGGCCCTGCAAGCCAACCAAATAGCCCAAGACGCCAACGCCCAATCCTACGGACAAGCCAACCTCAGCTCCCGGGCAAAATTCAAAGCCAGCAGCAATTACCGGAACGCTGGCTGGGACCTTCTCGACGCAAATGACGAAGATCCAAGCCGGGTTTTGAAGGAAAAAATGAGCCTTCCAGACAGCCTTAGCCAGTTGTCAGAAGTTGAATTTCAACAAAAATTAACGTCCCTAAAAAACGCCAGAAGAAGCCTACAACGAGAGATTCAAACGCTCACGAACCAGCGAGACAAGTTTGTTGAACAAACCCGTCGAAAACAATCAGGAACAGCTTCCAATACGCTCGGTGCTAAGATTAGTCAAAGCTTACGCAATCGATTGGTACAGAAAGGCTATCGCATTAAAAAATAGTTGAGATAACTACCTAAAATCTACTTGTAAATGAAGCAGGCTGCCGCACTAAGCAGCAGCCTGCTTTTCTTATTTTTTAGTCAATTTTGGTTTAAAACCAGGCAACAAATCGACCTCCTTCAAAAAAATAATGGCCAGGCAAAAAAAAAGTTTCCATGACTTAAAACGGTTTACCCAACACACCCTACTTAGTGTAAAGTAGACACGAAACCCTTTATTTATGAGGCCTTTAACCCTCTTCAGAAGAAAACACAAGTAAGCCACAGCGTATTGGTACTACGTTTCGTTCTAAAGGCAGCGAAAAAATTATCTTTCGCTTTATTTGGCTCGTTCCGCTCTGTGTTGCACATTTGATGTGTATCACGGATGCGTAACGGACACTTTTCAACCTGCTACGAGGCTAATCCGTCTAAACTTAAAGGAGATCAAAATCATACTTTCTACTAACAATTGTACCGATCATCGGACAACGACCTCTTTAGGGTCTGTTCCGAGCACTTCCTTCACCAGCCAGCTTGGTGAAGGGCGTTCCTGTGTGTCCCTTTACCCAAATTTACATACCGTTAATTTTCAACTAGTGTGGAGGAGTTGAACAGTTCTAAATTGTTTCTTTTCCAAAGCGCAAATCACAACATTTTAATCATACAATTTTTTAATCTATGAAAGTGTTCATGCACTCTCTATCCAAACGGTTCCAAAGCCGCTCGCTCTTTATGGCGATGCTTATGGTTATGTCCGGTTGGGTAGTCGCCCAGTCAGTTTCTGGCACAGTTTACGACGAAACCGGTATAGGTCTTGTCGGCGCTACCATTCTCGTTGAAGGCACCACTACAGGTACCGTCACCGATCTCGATGGTAACTACTCAGTTAATGCTGCTTCTACCGATGTTCTCATCATTTCTTTCACCGGCTACACGACCCAACGTATTACGGTGGGTAATCAATCCAAAATCGACATTAGCATTGAGCCTGATGTTGCCATTCTGGACCAGATTGTCGTTACCGGTTACCAGCAGCAACGTAAAGGTGACATCACCGGTGCCGTTGCCGTTCTGGACGCAGAACAATTAACCTCTATTGCCGCTACCTCTGTTAACCAACAGTTGGAAGGTCGTGCATCAGGCGTTCAGACTTCTACTTCCGGTGCCGTTGGTGACGGTACGAACATTCGTATCCGTGGTATCTCTTCCTTCACTTCGAATGACCCGCTGACCATCGTGGACGGTGTTCCCCAGATCAACAACTTCCTGGACAACATCAACCCTGCTGACATCGAGTCTATCCAGATCCTGAAGGATGCCTCTGCCGCATCCATCTACGGTACTCGCGCCCTCAACGGTGTAATCATCATCACTACCAAGTCTGGTAAGTCTGGTAAGACCAAGATCACTTACGATACTTACTTCGGTACACAGGGCCACGAACGTGGTTACGATGATATCCTCGTTCAGGACCCAGAGGTCTACGCTGACATCTTCTACCGCAACTACACTGACCAGGGTCAGCTTCCAGGCGAAGCAACCATTTACGGCCAGTCTGGTACGCCAGTTCTTCCGGAGTATACTTACGTATGTCCTGATTGTCGTAATGCTGACGGTTCCGTGAACCTTGACGCCTACAGCTATCCGAACAACTTGATCCACCCAGCGAACCGTCAGGGTACGAACTGGTGGGACGAAGTTTTCCAGAGCGCACCGATCCAGAACCACACACTGGCGATCAGTGGTGGCAACGACCAGGGTCGTTACCGCATCTCTGCCGGTTACCTCGACGTAAACGGTACAATGCGCAACACTTACCAGCAGCGTATGAACCTTCGGGTGAACAGCCGCTGGAAAGCAGGTAAAATCACCGTAGGTGAGAGCCTCAACATCAGCCGTGTACAGAAAGTATCTGTTCCAGGTGGTACCCAAACAGAAGGTGGCACCCTAGTTCAGATCATCAAGGCCCAGCCAATTATTTCTGTTTATGACGTTTCTGGTGTAAACTTTGCCAGTGGTAAAACTACCGGCCTTTCTAACGGAGACAATCCGTTAAGTACCGTTGTTTACAACAAGGACGACGTAGGTGAATTTGATGCCATTCAGGGTTCTGTATTCGCAGAAGCTGAACTTATGGAAGGCCTAACATTCAAGACGCAGGTTGCCCTCAACTACAGTGTTGGTGGCAGCGTGAACTGGAGTAACCCAACATGGGAAAACTCAGAGCCAACCACTCAGAACGGTTTTAGTGAAAACTTGAACCGTAACTACGGCTGGACCTGGACCAACACACTGAACTACAGCAAGACCTTCAACGAGCGCCACAACGTCAGCGTTCTTGCAGGTTACGAAGCCCTTCGCAACCGCGGCCGTGGCATCAACGGTGGTTTCTCTCAGTACTTCCTCACCGACCTTTCTGCCCGTTACCTCAGCTCGTCACTTGCGAACCCTGAGACCCGTAACGTAAGCAGCTTCGGTTTCGAAGAAACACTACTTTCTCAGTTCGGTCGTATTGACTACGCCCTGGACGGCAAGTACCTCATCAGCGCTACCCTGCGTCGTGATGGTTCTAGTCGCTTTGGCCCGGAAAATCGTTTCGCCATTTTCCCAGCAGCTAGCTTCGGCTGGCGTGTGTCTGACGAAGCCTTCATGGACAACGTCAACTGGCTCACCGACCTGAAAGTTCGTGTTGGCTACGGTATCGTAGGTAACCAGGAAATTGGTAACTACCGTTTCGCTGACCAGTTTGGTGGTGGTACCGGTTCTACTTTCTACGCCATCAATGGTGGCAACTCCCTGTTCACTGGTTTCACGGCTACTGCACTTGGTGACGCAACCACTGGTTGGGAGGAAAAATCAACCACTAACCTCGGTATCGACGCAACGATTCTCGACGGCAAAGTGACGTTTGTACTTGACCTTTACCAGTCTAACATCAACGGACTCCTCTTCAACCCAGGTCTTCCACTGACTGCTGGTACGCCAGCTCCACCGTTCCGTAACATTGGTGAGATGGAGAACAATGGTTTCGACCTCTCTCTTGGATGGCGCCCGCAAGTTGGCAAAGTAAAGTTCAACTTCAGTGCTAACATCAGCCAGTACCGCAACCAGATCCTCAGTATTGATGGTAGCCAGGACGAATTCTTCGGCCGTGGTGGTCCAGGTACTCGTGTAGGTAACATCCAGATCAACCGCGTAGGTCAGCCTATCGGTTCTTTCTTCGGTTTCCAGCAAGCTGGACTCTGGCAGAGCCAGGGTGAAATCGACGCTGCTAATGCACTCGGCGATCCTACCCAGTCTTTCCAGGCCTTCGCTGCTCCAGGTAGCTTCCGTTGGACTGACATTGACAGCTTTGACCCTGAAACCGGTGCCCGCACCGGTCAGCCAGACGGTCAGATCAACGATGCGGACATTACCATCATCGGTAACCCACACCCTGATTTCACCGCCGGCCTTAGCCTCGGAGCCAACTACAAGTCGTTTGACTTCACTGCCTTCATCTTCGGAAGTTTCGGCAACGATATCTTCAACTCTACCCAGCAGTTCACCATCTTCCGCCAATTCGACTCTAATGTTGATACGCGTGTAGCTACTGAATCTTGGTCTCCGACCAACACTGGTGGTACGCTTCCAGCCCTTAACATTAGTGATACGGAAAGCCGTCGTCCTTCTTCTTTCTACGTTGAAGATGGCTCTTACCTCCGCCTCACGCAGCTTCAGTTGGGCTACACATTCCCAAGCACTTTTGGTGGTGATATCCTCAGCAACCTTCGCCTCTACGTTCAGGGCCAGAACCTCTTCACCATCACGGATTACTCCGGTCTTGACCCAGCACTTTCCTCTTTCGGAACGAGCGGTGGCGACGCGGATGACCTGTTCTTGGGTGTTGACTTTGGTAACTACCCAACGGTTCGTAGCTTTATTGTAGGTTTAAATGCTGCATTTTAATTAATAAACTATCACCACACAAATCATGAAATCAATTTTCAAAACTGCAGCCCTAATCGGGCTCAGCGCGCTCCTCTGGACGTGTAATGAGGATGAATTCCTCACAACAGCCCCGCAGGGCGTACTCTCTGCAGACAACCTTTCCGCACGGGAAGGTATCGACGCCGCACTTATCTCTGCTTACTCCCGTGCCGATGGTTGGGCCAACGACGGAGGCCGTGGAAGCAACTGGGGCAAAGCCGGATCCAACTGGATCTTCGGTTCTGTAACCAGTGACGATGCACACAAAGGATCTGAACCTGCTGATGGCGGTTCCGTTCAAGACCTTGAACTCTTCCTCTGGCGTCCATCTGATGGCGACTTAGAAGGTAAGTTCATTGCGCTTTACGACGGTATCCGTCGTGCAAACGAAACCCTTGGCCTGATTGCTGCGAATACCGACATTTCTCAGGGCGACAAGGATCGTCTAGTCGGCGAAGCGACCTTCCTTCGCGGTCACTACCATGCGGAAGCATGGAAGATGTGGCAGAATGTACCTTACTACACTGAACTGGACGAGGATTTCCGTAAGCCAAATGACCAGGACATTTTCCCAATGATCTCTGCTGACTTGGAAACTGCTGCTAGCTTGTTGGGCACTACTGCTCCACAGATCGGCCGTGCCACCAGTGGTGCTGCCAATGCAATGCTTGGCCGTCACCTCATGATGCGCAAAGACTTCGCTGGTGCCAAAGTGGCGCTTGACAAAGTTACGGGTTACACGCTCCAAGATTGTTACCACGACATTTTCTCCGGTGCCGGAGAGAATGGTAGTGGTATGGTCTTCTCTACTCAGGCTTCCGCTAACGACGGTGACTCAGGTGGCAACAACGCGAACTTCAGTGAGCGTTTGGCCAACCCACACGGTGGATCTCCGATCGGCTGCTGTGGTTTCCACCAGCCAACGCAGAACATGGTTAACGCCTTCCGCGTAGACGCTAACGGTCTCCCAATGATGGACAACAGTTCTAACAGTAATCCTACTAGTGCAGAACTCGTTGACCCTCGCCTTGACTGGGTTGCCGGTCGTGACGGTATTCCTTACCTTGACTGGGGTACACACGCTCCTTCTTGGATCCGTGACCGTGGTTACTCTTCTGAATACAGCCCGAAGAAATTCATCCAGGCTGTTGATGAGTCGTCTAACGTAGGTTGGGTTGCTAACCAGCTCTCTCCTATCAATGTTCCGTTGATTCGTTATGCTGATGTTATCCTTATGCTCGCCGAAATCGACGTAGAAAATGGTAACCTCGACGATGCTCGTGACAAGGTTAACTTGATCCGTGACCGTGCAGGCAACTGTGCTCAGGGTGCCGATCAGTTCCCTGTTGCCATCGACGATGCAAGCACCTCTCAGGCTTACGCCGTAGGTACTTACGACGCCAGCTGGTCTGACCAGAATGCTGCCCGTGAAGCTGTTCGTCTTGAGCGTCGCCTTGAGTTCGCTATGGAAGGACACCGCTTCTTTGACCTTCGTCGCTACGGTGCGGACTACATGGTATCAACTATGAACGCTTACTTCGAAGTCGAGAAGACACGTCGTCCGTTCATGGTTAGTGCACAGACTGTACAAGCCCGCCACGTTGTTTACCCAATCCCAACGGCTGCTATCCAGTTGTCTTTGATTGACGGTAACCCAACGTTGCGTCAGAATGACGGTTTCTAATTCGCTCCTGTAGCGGTTAACAACCAATAGACTAGCCCCCCGGTGATGATTCATCGGGGGGCTTTTCTTTTGGCATCAGTTAGCGAGTTGGTGGCGGGCGCGGACGCGGGGAGCAGCGTTGGGTTGGATTGAAGGCAGGGAATTGTTAAGCGCGGTTGTGCTTCTCTAATCATCCCGATGTACCTTGCATCAACCTCAACATCAATCAAAAAATGCCGCTAAAACAACTCCTCCCAATACTCAGCTTCATCTCTTTAACCTTGGCTTCTTGCGGCTTCGACGGAGACCAATGGGAACACGACATTCCAGGCATAGGAGCGTCCTCTTCTCCGGTAGCGACAGACCTAAACGGAGACGGCGTCAAGGACATCATCATCGGTGGTGGCGCGAAGGAATTCACGCCGACGGAGACGGCGGTTGTTGCCATTGACGGTGCAACAGGAGAACGACTTTGGTCCGTTCCTGGCCACAACCAAATGGTTGGCTCTGCCATCCTAAAAGACATCACCGGTGACGGCACAGAAGACGTCTTCATCGGCGGCCGATCAGGTATGTTCTTTGCCATCGACGGCCGCAGCGGGCAAAAACTCTGGGAGTACATCCGCTACGACCCCAACAAAAACTATGTTGATGATACCACCATCCTCAACTTCTTCAACCCCCAGTGGATTCCCGATATGAACGGCGACCGGATGGAAGACATCATCGCTCCCTACGGCGGTTTCGTTAAAGCCCAAGCAGGAGACCCTAATCGTCCCGCTGGCTACCTCATTATCCTCGACGGAAAAAATGGCAATACCTTAGCTAAAGCCAGGGTTCCCGACGGTAAAGAAACGTACATGTCTCCGCTGGTCCACGACTTCGGCAACGGCCTCGAAGTAATCTTTGGCACCGGCGGCGAAGACATCCCCGGCAGCCTTTACCGGGCAAACATTGGCTATGTCCTCCAGGAAAACCTGGAAGATGCAGTTCCCATTCTTTCCGGCGGAGAGAAAGGTATGATTGCTCCGCCACTCCTAGCGGACGTCACCCAGGATGGCATCCCAGACATCGTTATAAGCACCGTTGACGGTCGGGTAGTTTGCCTCAACGGAAAAACCAACGAAACCGTCTGGTCAACCGGTCCCGAAGGCGACTTCGACACCTACGTCATGCCAGCCCCAGGCTTCTTCACCGGAGACGACGACGTCCCCGACTTCTTCGCCAGCTTCGGCCACGGTGCCTGGCCAACAACAGAATTCACCCTCCATACCCTCATCGACGGTAAAACCGGTAAAATCGTCTTCTCCGATACCCTTGGAACCTTCCAGTATGCTTCGCCGGTAGTAGCTGACTTCACCAAGGACGGCGTTCACGACGTCATGTTGGCCATCAACACCCGATCGACCCACGATGTGCTCGGCGACCCAACGGAGTTTCTTAACAACGGGTTATACGTCTACAGCAGCGGGCGCGGAGCGCCCGGCCAGGCCTTCCCCCCCATCCGAGGTTCCAACCTCGGCTCAACACCTCTACTCACCGACCTAGATGGTGACGGCAAACTCGACATTATTACCGCCTACATGGACGACCCAAGGAATTTCTACTCCTTCAAGAACCTGAAGATCAGCCGCCGGGAAATCGACCGCGATGCCTCTGGTATTTTCTTCGGCCAATACATGGGCCCTGGCAGCCGGGGGAAAACACCTCGTAAGAAATAAAACTACGAAAGCTTACTTGCAGTACACACACAGGTTTACAAAAACAGCTGTGTCTCGCTTTTGCCCTCTCCCTCCGTTCCGTTCGCTTCGCGGCTGCCAGCGGCCGTCGCCGGAGAGAGATAACCCTTCGAGGTAGAGTGTACAAAATGTTGAACCTTATAAGCAAAGTAGTCCGCTCATCGGATGCATTTTACAGCCTGGCGTAGCCGGATGCAAGTTCATCCGATGTGTCAAACTGCTGGCCAGGCCCGCCTTTTATACATCCGATAAACTTTTACGACTCTGTCAGCAAATGGTATATCTGATAAAAAAAGGCTTCGTTACCGCACCCCAACCGCTAAAATCTAATCTATCGACAGGCAGATCAGTCAACAATCTGCCCCGTCAACCGCAAAATTTCCGTCTCCGTATTCTTCAAATTCAACTGCGCATTCAGCAGTTGAAATTCAGCGTTGACGAGCGACAGTTGAATGGCTCGGTAATCAAAACTGTTGATGCGGCCACCTTTGAAACGCTCTTCGGCGATGCCGATGTTTTGCTCCGCATTGGAAATCAGGCTTTCGGTGATGGCGATGATATCAAGCTGGTTTTCGTAGCGGGACAGGGTGTTTTGCAACGTGGCACGAAGTTGCTGGCCGACAGATTCGGTGTTTAGCTTACTCGTGATTTCCTGCAAACGGGCCGTTTGCTTGCGGACGTCGCGGGCGCCACCATCGTAGATCAGGTAGCTGGCAGTTAAGCCGAGTTGGCCGCTGAGGGTGCGGGCGGCTACGCCAGGCAGTTCTAGTTCGCGGACGGGTTGGTCGCCGCCAAAGTCGAAGGTTTGGGTACCAGTGGCGATGTTGATGTCGTAGTTGGCACCAGCGGTAAAAGAGATCGTCGGCTTGTATTCCGTTTCGATCAGGCGGGTGTTGGTGGCTGCCAGGTCTTCGTTCATTCGAAGGGTACGAAGTTGGGGGTTGGAAGCCAAGAGCTGCTCTTCAAGAGCAGCGGGATCGTAGTTTTCGGAATCGACCTCAAGGGGTGTGGTGAGGGTTACTTTTTGGTTCAGATTGGCTTCACCGATCTGCTGCAGAAGGTTGCGAACGGCAATTTCGACGTTGGTCTGCTGGATGATCAAGTTGCTAGAATCAGAGAGGAAGGCATCGCGGGCCTGGAGGGCTTCGAATGTTCCGCCTTGGCCGAATTCGGAGCGGACTTCCTGGTACTTGATCCGGTCGCGGCTGAGGCCGAGAATCCGTTGTAGAACGGTGATTTGTTCCTGCTGAACCACCGCCTGGTTATAGGCATTGATGATACCGGCAACGCTGGTTTCTACCTGCAGCTGCAGCTGCGCACTACTGAGTTGGGCCAGCTGATCGAGCCGCTCTTTATTCATCTCGATGCGGCCGCCGTTGAAGATCGTCCAATTGAGGTTAGCCGTTGGGGCAACGCTGTAACTGAAAGTCGCACTTTTAGAGACAATACTGGCCGGGTTACTGTTATTACGGTAGCTGATGCCAGGGCTGATACCGACGGAAATGGTCGGCGCTTTACCGGTCAGGGCATCGTTGTTATTGTTGTTGGCCACATCGACGTCGGCCTTCGCCAGACGGATCTGAAAGTTGTTCTCAAGGCCGGCTTGGATGGCTTCGTCGAGGCTCATGCGCTGCTGGGCGCGGACGCTGGTGCAGAGTAAGAGGACAAAAGAGCAGAGAAGTGAAATTCGTGTCTTCATTTGGCTTGTGCTGATTTCGCCGACGGAGTTTCATCTCCTTCGGGGTCTATGTTCTTGAGCTCCAAAGGAGCTTCGGTTTCAATTTTGCTATTTAATTCATCCCCTTGCACCTGCGTCCCCGCCCCCTTCTTCCCCTCAAATACCCGACGCTTCGCGTAGAAATTGTAGAAGAAAACAATGAAGATGGCGACGCCTTTGATGAGCCACTCCGCCTCACCAACAAGTGGGTATTCGTGCAGTCCCGTAACGATCAGCCAGTCCAGTCCCATGCCGCCAACGCTGACCATCATGCTGAGGACAAAGGCACTCCGGAGGCTCCGATTCAGGGTAAAAACGAAGTAGCGCTGCATTAAGAAATTCAGCAGAACGCTGCTCCAATAGGCAAGTAAGGTTGCTGGACCAGGCGGTAAAAAACGGTCCACCAACAGCAGGTAAACCCCGCCATTGATCCCTGTTGCTATCGCCCCAGTTACCGCAAATGGGATCTTCTCCCGAATGAAAGGCCAGATCTTTTCTACCATTCCTGTCCTTCAATTTGTTCGAAATATCCTCCCACCTCCAGCCAGTTGTCAACCCGGTCAAAGTTGTCTTCCTCTACATTGTGTGGTGCAGTAAACAGCAGCCCCGTCCCGTTAAACGGCCGAAGGTTGCTCGCCTTATCGTCAATCATGTAATCACCGTAGACAATTGTTTTGCTCCCGCAAAACACCATCCGCCGGTGGTCAATGAAAGGAAAATGTTCTTCTAGCCATTCCCATTTGTCCAGCATGCTGTACTTGAATTCCGTCGACGATGTTACGATAAAGACCTCGTGTTTAGCATACAACTGCTCCATGACTTCAACGGCGTTGTCCATGACCGGAAGGTCTCGAAAAAAGCCGGGTTCGTACAAAGTATCCCTAAGGTGCTTCGCGCCGGGAAGGTCATAGACCTTCTTGCCGTTTAACTCCTCAGCGGTTGCCCGCCGGCCAAACTCACTAGCGTAGCGCTCCTCCAGCTTGTGGTAGGTGTCGGCGAGGACTTCGTCCATGTCTACGATGATGCGCATTTGTTGGTTCGTTGGTTAGTTGGTGGCTACCGCCCGTTGGAGGCCGTAGGCTGTTCAGTATTTACAATTTACAATTCAGAAATTACAATTGAAAATTTCCTGTCATGCATATCCCGCATGTAACAAGGCAACTACAAATGGTACATCTTAAATTGTAAATTTTGATGCCGCCGAAATACTGAATACCCGACGAGCGATTGGGGCATTTATTCCGCAGGTTCCGGTTCTTCCTCCCGTTTCAGCTTCACATTCGGTTCCCCGTTTATGTCAAAGTGAGCTTGCTTGTAGGCGGGTTCCACCTCGTTGTAATTGAGTTTGGCATTTGGATTTTTTGCTAGGGCCCAGTTGTAACGTAAACGGTTTAGTAGCACCAACAAAGCTGGCAGCAGGATCAGGAGGATGAAGGTAATGGCCAGGAGACCAAAGGCAACCGAGATGGCCATCGGAATCAGGAACTGTGCCTGCCTGCTCTTGTTAAGCAGCAGTGGAGCTAGGCCTGCGAAGGTCGTGACCGATGTCAAGAGGATGGGACGGAAGCGGCTTCGGCCAGCGTCTTGGAGGGCATCCATCATGGGCATTCCGTCTCGAAGGTTATCATTGTATTTAGCAACGAAGACCAGGCCGTCGTTGACGATAATTCCGATCAGGGCGATAACGCCCAGGCCAGAGAACAATGACATTGGCTTGTCCATCAACCAGTGGCCTCCGATGACGCCGATGAATCCGAAAGGTATCAGGAGAAATAGTACGAGGGCCTGAAGGGTGGACCTGAAAGTTAGGGCGATGACGAAGAACATCAGTCCGAAAACGATTGGCATCACCAGGCCAAGTGAGGCACCGGTTTTCTTTTGGTTCCGGACCTGGCCACCGTCGACGGTAGAAACACCTGGGTAACGGTCAAGTACCGCCGGGATAATGACATCTTGCACCTGGGCGTTGACGTCGGAAACGGAGACGGAGACATCGCTGACATCTGCCTCAATCCTCACTTCTCTTTTGCCGTCGACGTGGTTGATGCCAATGACACCGCGCTGCGGCGATAGCTCAACAATCTCCGACAGCGGGTACTCTGCTCCACCCGGTAGGCGGATACGCATGTTGTTCAGGTCTGCCAAGCTTCGGCGTTCGTTCTCTCCGTAGCGGAGCCATACCCGAACTTCATCCTCTCCGCGCTGAAGGCGCTGGGCCTCGGTACCGAAAAAGGCGGCACGAACTTGGCCGACGATGTCCTGCAAGTCAAGGTCCAGCAACCTGGCCTTTTCTTTGAGGCTGATGTTCATTTCCCGGAGGCCTTCCTGGTTGTTATCGACTACGTCGGCCAGTTCCGGCATCAGGCTGAGTTCTCTCTTGATTTCCTGGGTCGCCTCCTCGAGTTCAGCGATGTTGCTGCCAACGAGGCTTACGCTCACCGGCTTACCGAAGAAAGACCGCCCGCCAAAGGAGAGGACTTCTGCCTGGTCGAGTGGGCCAACGGCCTTACGAATGGCTTGGGTCATTTGGTTTTGGGTGACCGGCTCTAGGTCTAGGCCCGGTCGCATTGCGACCGTGATGCTGCCCTGGTAAGTCGTTGGACCAACCTTGACCTCAATCCGTTCAACGGCTTGCTTAACGTTGTTACCATAAGCCTCTATACTCACTTCCCGGCCAACTTCTTTGGCGGTAGCGGCAATTTGGTCCAACAGCTTTTTTGTCTGCGCCTCCGGCGTACCCGCCGGTAATTGCAGCGTAATATCTATCTGGTCTCCAGGAATAGTGGGGAAGAAGGTCACCTTGACGAATCCACCAGCCACCATGCCAAAACTGCCCATCAAAATGGCGATACAGAGACAAAGTGAGATGAACTTGTTGCGCATCGTCCAGTTCAGGACCGGGCCGTACATTTTGTCCCGAAGGATAACCATGAGGCCGTCAAACGTCCGCTGAACCATGTTCGGCTTAGCGTCCTTGTCCAAGGCCTTACTGTGGGCAACGTGGGTGGGCAAAATAATAGCGCCTTCGACCAGGGAAAAGACCAGGGAAAAGATCACCACGATGGCCAGTTCGGGGAAGAAGTCGCCCAAAGAACCGTCCAAGAAAAAGAAACTGCTGAAAGCAATGATGGTGGTTATAATGGCTGCGAATACAGCACTGAGAACATTGCTCGTACCATCAATGGCGGCCTGAACCCTTGGCATACCTTTTTCATGATAGCTGTATATGTTTTCACCGATCACGATACCGTCATCCACGAGGATACCAATTACGAGGATCATACCGAAGAGGCTGATGACGTTCAGCGTGATACCCATTGCGCTGGCGATGATGAACATGCCAGCAAAACTGATGGGAATGGAAAGTGCTACCCAAAAGGCTAGACGCCAGTGTAGGAAGACGGCCAATAAGAGGCAGACGACTAGGAAACCCTGCCAACCATTATCGACCAAGGTTTTAATACGTTGCCGCAGGGTAATCGAAGCATCACTGATAACTTCTGCTCGGATATCCGGGTTCCGTTGGTTGAATTCGTCGATGTACTCCTTTACGTTGTCCGTAATTGCAAGCATATCCTCCTGCAATGTATTCTGGACGGTGATGTTGACGGAGGGGCTACCGTCGAGATAAGTCCGGTTGGGCTTGTCGGCCCAACGATCGCTAACTGTTGCGACCTGGCTTAGGCGGACGATGCCGCCATCGGGGGTTGTTTTGACGACGATGTCCCGCAGGCCATCGGCATAGTATTCTTTGTTTCTGGCCCGGAGGAGGAGTTCTTCTTCGTTGCCTTTGACGGTACCTCCGGTGATATCAACATTGGTGCGACGGACAGCGTTGGAGGCATCCTGGAAAGTTATTCCATAAGCTTGAAGATCTGCTTCCCGGAAGGCGATCTCAATCTCTTCGTCCGGAAACCCGGACAATTCTACTTTGGATAAACCATCGAAAGCCAACAGGTCGTCTTCTACCTGGCGGGCGGCCAACTTCAGGGCGCCGAGGCTTACACCGTCTCCAGTCAAAGCAAAGCTTATTGCTCGGCCAAGGCTTTCGAGCTTGTAGATAACCGGAGGTTCCATACCTACGGGAAAGGAGTTGATGCGGTCAACTTCGTTCTTAACGTCCTGGAGGATAATTTCGATGTCATAGCCTTTCAGGACTTCAACAAGGATGGTACCGGCGTTCTCCGAGCTGGTACTCGTGTACCGTTCAATACCGGTGAGGCCTTTGAGGTTCTCTTCAACCTTGTTGATGATACCTTCTTCGACCTCTTCCGGGCTCGCGCCTGGATAAATCAACTGAATGTTGATGTTCCGGCTCTCAAACTCAGGAAAAAAGGTCGCCTTCATCTGAAGTAGGCTGACCGCACCGAGAATCAGGATGCCAAACATGATGAGGTTGGCGGCGACGGGATACTTTATGAAATAAGCTATGAATGATTTCATCGTTGCGGGTTGCGGGGTGCGAGTTGCTGGGTGCGAGTTGCTGGGTGCGGGTTGCGAGTTGCGAGTTGCGAGTTGCAAAGTTGCGGGTTGCCGTCGTTGGAAGCGTTGGCGTGTTACCTAGAAACCGGTGCACCTTCCGCCTTAGGCGCTGCAGCCGCTTTCCGCTTGGGTTCGGTTCCTTTCAGTTGTACGCGCATGCCATCGTAAGCGCCGGCAACGTCGCTGGTCAGTAGTTGGGCGCCATTTGGCAGGCCGCTAACGATGACGGTTTCCCGGTTGAATTTGCGAACGGTAACCGGCTGAAGCAACAGTAGGGTATCGTTTTTGACGAGGTAGACTTCGCGTTCGTTGATCAGGAGATTGCGGTCAATTTCAACGGCGTCGACGATGGTTTTTGCTTCGGCTTCTCCGCGCAGGTACATCCCTTCCCGGAGGCCCTTACCAGAGACACCGACGTAGACATTGACGGTTTGGGTGTTGGCATCGAGTTGATCGCTGATGCGACGGATCTTACCTTTCCAACTGCCTTTGATGTCTTCGCTGGTGAGCATTACTTCGCCGCCTGGCTTGAGGAAGTCGAGGTCACTCAGGGGAACAGTCGCTACCAATTCGTAGTAACTGGTGGCCATCAGCTCACCAAGTTGTTGGCCGGTGCGGATAACCGCGCCCTGGTTAACATTCGTACTGGTCAACACGCCGCTGAACGGCGCAC
>JBLIGS010000018.1:0-18668 GCA_047637095.1 Neolewinella sp.
GGTACGGTGGTAAGCAAGTAAGGGATAATATTCACTCCTACGACGTGGCCAGATTCATTGAGGAGTTCTTTAAGGCGCCGCGCTGTGGCGAGGTGTACAACATTGGTGGCGGCCGTGATAATTCAACATCCATTTTGGAGGCGTTTGACCGCGTGGCGGGCATCACGGGCAAACCGATGAACTTCAAATATTCAAAAGAAAACCGGTCGGGCGACCACATCTGCTACATCTCCAATCTGGAGAAAATGAAGGGACATTACCCAGGCTGGGGAATTACTAAGCCGTTGCAGACGGTCTTTGAAGAGATTGTGGAGAGTTGGGAGCGGAGGAGTAAGTAGGTGACCACCTGCGGCCGCGGCCTCAAACCTTATTTGTCTAAAACAAAAATTGCATCCACCTGCCGCAACTGTCGGTTCTTGTTGTAGGACGAGTTATACAAGTCATATAGCCGGTAACTCAGTTCCCGGAAACGCAACAGCGTCTCATCAAAATGCCGCTGACCTTCATAAGTTGGTAACAGGATGATCTCTGTATAAACCAAACCGATTTTCCCCGCCTTCAATGTTTTGATCGCTCCGTCCAGCACCAGGTGCTCCGCCCCCTGAACATCCAACTTCAGGATGTCAATGTGATCAATACCCTGCTCCGCAACAACCTCGTCCAGCGTCTTGATAGCAACCGACAATCGCTCCTTGGTTTCCAACAACCCTTCTCCCCAGGTTTCCTTGCCAGCTTCGTCCGTCTTCAGTAGTGAATTGGTCGCTGAAAAAGCATTGGAACTGATCTCCTGTGGGCCTGTTTTTGCCCCGAATCCAAAGGGAAATAACTGGATGTTTTTTACCGCCGAGACATTGCCTTTAAGCAAGGCGAAAGATTCCGGAAACGGCTCAAAGCAAAGAATATCTGCCTTCGGGAAAAGCCGGTGGTAGTCCAGCGAAATATCGCCAATGTAGGCACCGACGTCGAAGATGGTAACTTTGTTACTCCTACCTACCAACTTCTGCTGCGCCAGAAATGCCGGATTCTCTCGCTGAACACGGGATACCTGGATATTTAACTTCCGCAGGGCTTTTTTGACGATTTTTATCATTGTGGTCGGGCTTGTAGGGGCACGAATGTAAGAACTTATCCCTCCC
Source organism: Neolewinella sp. (assembly GCA_047637095.1). Classification (GTDB taxonomy): domain Bacteria; phylum Bacteroidota; class Bacteroidia; order Chitinophagales; family Saprospiraceae; genus Neolewinella. The sequence goes on from JBLIGS010000018.1 coordinate 1,137, forward strand.
TTTAAGCTTGCGAATGATCCGTTTGTCAACGGACATTCAAGAAAAGAATAATTACTTTGTCTAATCCCTTTTTCATTGTTGGTGTGCCCCGTTCCGGAACGACCCTGCTGACGGTTCTGCTTAACAACCACTCCGAAGTCTTTTTGGATAAGAAAGCCATCGCCATCCGGACGCTGAATTTTCAGCAGCGGGTGGAGCTGGCCATCAAAAAAACTCCTTCGGTGGAGCGGCAAAATATCTGGCGGGCCGAGGCCGCCAAAGACGACCGCCTCCAATCTTTTCTCCACTGGCCACTACTGAACGCTAAAGACATCACCCTTGGCGACTTCGTCTCCCGCTCCTTCGCCCAACGGGCGAAAATCCACAACAAGACCCTCTTCGGCGACAAAAGCCCCGATGCCATCGAGCGCCTACCGGAACTACTCAGCCTTTTCCCAGAGGCCAAACTCGTCATCGTTGTCCGCGACGCCCGACCCAACGTCGCCTCCCTCGTGAAGCGACAATACCTCCACCTCCGAGTCGCCGCCCAGCGGTGGAAGGACTGGAACGCCGCAGGAACGGCAGCCGCAGAATGGCTCGGCGCCAACCGCGTCCTCCACGTCCGCTACGAAGACCTACTGACCAAACCTGAAACTACCCTGCTGCAGGTCTGCTCCTTCCTCAGTATTGCCTTCGAACCGGGAATGTTAGACCTCGAAAACGCCGCCGCCACCCAGCAAAAGGATGCCTACGTCAAAAAGACCCTCGATACCGCAGCCATCGACAAATGGAAGAAAGAACTTTCTCCTACCGATGTTGCCAAAATCGAATACATCTGCGGCGACTGGATGCACCGTTTTAACTATGAAACCATCACCCCAACAGCCGGCAACCAAGACCTTGGCTTCTGGACCGACTACCGTCTCCGCATCGCCAACAGCTTCCGACTAATCTTCCGCCCCAACCGCAAAGAAATGAAGGACCAGCGCCTCGTCGAAGTTCGAGTGCCTCTGACTAAGAGGCTCTACATCTTTGCTGCTACGATTGCTGGCGGGATATTTCGCAAGGACTTGTTGGAGAGCTCGTTGTAATTGTCTTAGCGAGCTCCCTCCCTCCAAAGTGCGGAGCCTCCCGCCTTTCTACTTTTACCGCCTCCCTCCTATAAAATGCGGAGCCTGCCTCGCCTATAACGCAAGCCTCCTGCCTCCCTACTCCTGCCTCTCTACTAAAAAAGCAACGCTTCCCAACTCCCCCTTCACTGCAACGGCACCCGGCACTTCCTCCCCAACCATAAATGAGACCAACCGCCAATCACCACACTCCTCCGGCGCCCAATCAACGTGCAAAACCCGGACGGGATCGTCCAAATCAATCGTTACCCCAAAGTCTGACAACGGCAAACTTAGCCCGTCACCATGGGCTTTGATAATGGCTTCCTTCCGCGTCCAAGCCCGGTAAAAAGCGTTGTGTTGTTGTCTTTCAGGACAGCCAAGAATAACCGGGATCTCCTGCGGAGAGAAAAACCGGCTGACGATGGTGTCCACCGCAAAACTGCGGTCCGTAACCTCCAAGTCCACACCGATTTCTTGGTCTAAGGTAAAGGCGATAAGCGCCAGATTACCCGAATGAGAAACGTTGAATTTTAGTTCCAGATAATCTGGAAGGAAGGGCTTGCCATGCGCGGCGTATTCGAAGATCAGTTCTCTCGCTGGCACGTTTAGGTACTTGCCAATAAGCTGGCGCAGCCGACCGCGAACAACCGTATGTCCGTCCCGGTCCGTCGCAAACTTGAACTGCGCAAAACGGCCCCGTTCCTTAGCTGACAATAGTTCGGCCAACTCCCCCACAATTTTATCGCTTTCCTCCATCTGCACCCGCCAGACGTGGACATCGTTGCCCTTTAAGACAGGATGATCTTTCGGCTGTTGCCAACCGGTTTGCGCTAAGCTTAGATGTCGGCGATTCAAGATGTGATCATTTCAGCGTGTAGGCTTTTGTTCTAAAACGAGCAGCGTTTTCAACGCTCCCTTCTCTTCAGGAGAGGGACTGGGGTGAGGTTTTTTTTAAAACGCTTAGCGTTTTCATTCGCCCATCTCCTTTGGGGAGGGGGACAACTACCCCAAACATTCATTAATCTTTTCCGCCAGCCCCTTCACCGCCGGCTCCTGGAACATCTCCAGGTGATTTCCCTCAACTACGTGTACTTCCACTTCTCCTACCAGTGCTTGCCAGCGGGTAACGTGGTGGTCTTTGTCTTTTTTACCCGCAAATTCGGTACTCCGAATCAACAGAATTTTGCCGACGTTGGAGGACCACTCATATTCAGCGTAAATCTTATTCAACGCACCGATGGTGCCGTACAGGTTACGCTTTTGCTCGTCGACGGCACTAGCGACTTGGCGGTAGCCGAGGATTCCTCTGTTGCGGAAGCGGCGGACGATCTTGTCCCAACGGCCTTCCCGAACGAAATTGATCAGGTTAGTGAGCTTACTGTTTTTGGCGAGCTCAGCGTCCGGACGCATAAATGTTCCCGTTCCGGAATCAACGATGATGAGCGGTGCCATCTCGTCTCCGGCAGTGGTTAATTGGTTGGCCATCTCGACGGCAAGGGCATTGCTGAAGCAGGTTCCTAGTAGTAAGTATGGTCCGGAGGGACGGATTTCTTTGATGGCCGCGATGTAATCGCTGGCCATTTCTTCGATACTTTGGGGCATATCTGTTTCGCCGCTCAGCCCTTTGGGTTGGAGGGCGTAGACGGAGCGAGAACCGTTCAGTAATTGGGCCAATGGTTGGTAGAAGAATACGTGTCCACCACCGGAATGAAGGCAAAACAAGGGGGGGAGGTTCCCTCCTTTTTGGAGCAATACTGCAGCTTCGTAGGCGCGGACGCTGGGTGCAGAGGAAGTCTTTTTTGGAGCAAGGGCCGCAGCCAACTCTGCTACCGTCTGGTGGTTGAATAACTGATGCGGAGCAATGGATATACCTGCCTTAGCGGCACCGGCAATGATCCGGATGCTCTTCAACGAATCCCCGCCGATGTTAAAGAAGTTGTCGTGCCGGCCAACGACCTCCAGTTTCAATACTTTCTGCCACAACTCCGCCAACTGCTGTTCTAGTTCATTTGCCGGAGCTTCAAATTCACCAGCTGGGGTTGGGGTAGACCATTCCGGCTCCGGCAAAACCTTTTGGTTTACTTTCCCATTCGGTAGCCTCGGAAATTCCGCCAGTTGTATAAACACCGCCGGAACCATGTATTCCGGAAGCTGCTGTCGTAGATCACCAGCCAGCACAGTCTCGAAATCTTCTCCGTTCCCATCGCTCTCCGGCTGGTAGTAGGCCACAATCTCTAAGTCTTGCCCCTTGGCTACGACCATGGTTACAGATTCCCGGACGCCCGGTAATCGATCTAGGGCGTTGCTGATCTCCGTCAATTCAATCCGGTGTCCCCGGATTTTTACCTGCTGGTCACTCCGCCCTAAGAAATCAATCGTCCCGTCCTTGCGGTAGCGGACGAGGTCGCCCGTCCGGTACAGCCGTTCTCCTTCGGAGAAAGGGTTTGGCAGGAAGGTTTCTCGGCTTAGGTCCGGTTGGCCGTGGTAGCCGGCAGTCAACTGCCGGCCGCTGAGGCAAAGTTCTCCGGCAACGCCAGCAGGAACCAATTGTAGTTGTTTGTCTAGAATGTAGTGCCCCATCCCCATAATCGGCCGACCAATCGGCACGCTACCGCCAGCATCCGCCGGCGTGATGTGATGCGCCGTTGACCAGACCGTTCCTTCCGTCGGACCGTATTCATTCACCAACTGCGTCTTCGGCAAGGCGGCAAAATGCCGCTCCACCAGCGCCGTCGGGCAAGCCTCGCCAGCTACCATCACAATCTCCAGCGGGTCCAGGTCTTTCCGGTCAGCAAACTCCAGCAATAATTGGTAGAGAGAGGGCAAAAGCAAGGTGTGGGTAATCCCTTCTTGTTTGATCAAGCGGCCCAGGGCCGCCGGGTCTTGCTCCGCCCTTCTGGCACTAAGCACCAGCTTCCCTCCACTTGCCATCGTCCAGAAAATGCCAGCTACAGAGCTGTCGAAGGCAAAGGAGGACAGTAACAGGAAGGCGCCGGGTTGGCGGTCATAAAAGTCGAAACGGGCCGCCGTAGAATGGGCCAGGTTGTCGTGGGTAATGGCAATGCCCTTCGGCTTGCCGGTACTGCCTGAGGTATAGATCAGGTAGGCATTCTGCTCTCGATTCACCGTTGGTAGGTTAATCTCTTTGTCGCTTCCGGTACGGGGAATAGCCAGTGCTGAGGCACCTTCTGGTAGGGGAGGGGACAGCTCAGGCTCGTGGACGATGGTGGTGGCGCCTGAGTCGCCCACGATGTAGTTAATTCTTTCCTGGGGGTACTCGGGGTCGAGCGGGACGTAGGCCCCGCCAGCCAGGAAGATGCCCAAAATACCGACCATCAGGTCGGGCGTTCGGCTACAATAAAGGCCAACGGCTCTTCCCCGTTCCAACCCTCCGGCGACCAGTTGATTTGCTAGCTCGGTAGACCTGGTCATCAACTCACCGTAAGTCAGGCTGTTGGTACCGTCGGATACGGCAATCCCGTTGGGGTTGTTAGCCGTGTTCGTTGCAAAGAACTGAGTTAGTAACTTCGGTGATGCCGCTGTTTCCTGAATTGGAAAAGTCGGGTTCCACTGCTTTAGTACCTTGTTCTTATCTGCTGCTGTAAGTAGTGGCAGTGTCCCAATCTCATTGGTTGGCTTTGTTACCAAGCCTTCCAGTAATGCCAGGAAATGGCCAACCATGCTTTCCACGGTATCCCTGGCAAACAGGTCGCTAGCGTATTCAAAGCCTACGGCGAATCCCTGTTGCTGGCCGTGGTCGGTGGCAAACAGGGTTAGGTCAAACTTGGCGGTGCCAAGGTCGACGTAGGCATCGGTGATGCGGAGGCCCGCGGGCAGTGCCCGCGCCGGCGCAGCACTGTTGTAGACGAACATCGTCTGGAAGAAAGGATTAATTCCTCCCCTACGTTCCGGCTGCAACTCATTCACCAACCAGTCAAAGGAAACATCCTTATGACTGAGGGCGGTTTCTACCGTCGGTTTAACCGACTTTATCAGTTCGTTGAAGTTGCTGGCAGGGTTAACCTGCTGGCGGAGAACAACGGTCTCGTTTAGGAAACCGACAAGGTTTTCCAACTCCGTCCGGTCGCGGGTGCTGACCGGGCTACCGATCAATACGTCTTCTTGCCCGGTGTACCGGTACAAGAAGGCATTGAGGGCAGAGAGGAAGACTACATTGGCGGTGGTGCCGTGTGCCCTAGCCAGGTCACGTAGCTTGTCTGAAAGGCCTGAGCCAATAGTTTTGCCCACCAACTCCCCTGCAAAATTCCGGGCCTGCGGCCGGGAATAATCGTGCGGTAAGGATGTCAGCGGTAGCTCTCCGGCCAACTGGTCTCGCCAGTAGGTAAAGTGGCTTTCCGGAACCTCTCGGGTAGCTTCCCAGTGGGCAAAGTCGTCAAACTGTACCGGTAAGGCAGAACGGCTGTCTCCCTCGCCAGCGAGCAATTTGGTGTAATGATCGAAGAGTTCTCCTTCCAGTACCATCAGAGAACCACGGTCTCCAATGATGTGGTGGATCGACAGAATCAGTACGTGTTGCTCCGGACCATGACTGATGATCTTTGCCCTGAATAGTTGGTCTTCCCCAAGGTCAAAAGGCCGATGTGTAAAGGCCGCAATACTTTCCTCCGAGGATACAGCTACCTCTTCCGTTTCAAGCGGGAAAGGACTTACTGGGTGTTTTACCAGCAGCAGCTCCCCGTCTTCGGCTGTAACGATGTTACTGCGCAAGACTTCTTGTCGTTCCACCAGCCAGTCGAAACTTTGCTGTAGTGCATCATGGTCGATCTTCCCGGTGATGTCATACCGGTGGGCGTACTGGTAAAACAGGTTGCCTGGGTACATCTGCTGCAAGAGGAACAGCCGTTGTTGCCCGGCCGAAGGCCGGGGCAGGGCCTCGGCTGGCCTACGGCCAATCTTGGCCGGACCAGCGCTCGCCGCCTTACGCTTTTTCCACTGACTTAAAAGATCTGCCTGGCTCATTTGAGGGAGGGGTGAAGTTGCTTCTGGAATAGGGATGAAGTTGCGGAGTTTTAGCCGGTCATCGGATGCGTGTTTTTCCTGACGAAGTCGGGAAAGCCTCATCAGATGTCTCGGCTAAGGCGAGCCTATTCCGCCGCCGCCAACCCAAACATATCCCGAATCCATGCCAGCGGGGTGATGTCTACCTCAAACAACCGTTCTACCGTCCAGTAAGCAGCGATCATAATCAGGAGAATGGAGCCGATGAAAATCAGCCAGGAATAAAACTTGGTCTTTCGCAACATGTAAAGTACCGGGAATACTGCACAAATGATCAATAATTGACCGATTTCTACACCAACGTTAAAGCCAAACAGTGACCAGGCTAGGAAGTCGCTTCCCAGCCCTTTTTCCCCCAGTACACTGGCGAAGCCGAAGCCGTGGAAGAGGCCGAATACGAAGGCGATGACCCATTCCTTGCCCTTGAAAATGGGACGGATGTTGTGGATGGCTGCAAGGCCGATGGAGAAGGCGATAATCGACTCCACATAACGGGAAGGGAGGTTAATGATCTCCATGGCCGCTAGGGCCAGGGTTATCGAGTGGGCCAGGGTGAAGAAGGTGACAATCTTGATGATGTAGAGGAAGGCCGGCTTGAAAGCAGGGACCGGATTCCACTTGGAACTGCCCATGAGGCCAACTTCCTTAGGGTCACGACGGACAACGGAAGGAAGGATCAGTGCAACGATGAAAAGAATGTGGTCGAGGCCAATCCAGATGTGCCAAACGCCAAGTTTAATTAGGGCCCAGATGCCTTTCCAGATGGAAGTATCTTCTAGGTCTAGTTCCGTGCTGTCTGCCGTTGGGGTGAAAATGTAATTGATGCCCGTGTGGTTATTGACCACGCCGGCTTTCCAATTGTGTTCGATGAGAAGTACCCCTCGGTGATCGTCGCGGAGTTCCATGACCGCATTGTACTTCACCTTGAGGTTCTCAGGAATATCTGTGAAATCGCCTAAGGAGAAATTGTACTGCACAACGTCGGATTCCTCCTCATCGTCTATGCTGAAGACGGTTGCGGTTTCCCAGGAAAAAGGGATGGCTTTTCCATCGACACTAAAACCAAGGTGCTGGCGGAGGTACTCCTGCATTAGGGCGTTAAAGGGGCTGGCTTGGGCATCGGTGAGCCCCTTGTCCGGAAGGTTGGCCCCTGCGATTCGGTTAATGTCCTCGGCGTTAACTTCGACCCGACCTTCGATGGCCCCTTTGTAAACCCGGAGGTAGACATAACTCTGGTCGGGTTTGTGGGCTTCCAGGTTTATGGGGGCGAGAACGCAGGATGCAAAGATTAGTAGAAAGGCAAAGCGTTTAAATAAAGACATGCAGTGATATTGGGTGCTTGGATTTAAGCAAGTTGGGCCATTTCGGCAAAAGCGGGGTTGGTGTCTATAAGGTCGTTGTAGTCTCCTTGGCCGACGATTTCTCCCTGCTCTAGGAAGTAAATCCGATCGGAATGTTGGACTGTTGACAGGCGGTGGGCAATCACAATAGTAGTGATGTCTTGGGGTAGATTGTTAAGTGCGTTGATAATGCCGCGCTCCGTGACGTTGTCCAGTGCACTGGTAGCCTCGTCCAGAACCAGGATGGCGGGGTCGGAAAACAGCGCCCGGGCCAGCCCCAGCCGTTGCCGTTGGCCTCCGCTGAGGCGTACGCCTTTTTCGCCGATGTGGGTATGGATACCGTCCGGAAGTTGACGGACGAAGTCGCCAATGTCGGCCAAGTCCAATGCTCTTTCAACCCTCTCTGCACCTGCGTCCGCGGCCCCCATCAATACATTGTTGAGGATGCTGTCGTCAAACAAGAAAACTTCCTGCGGAACGTAGGCAATGCTTGCCCGCCAGCGCGTAATGTTTTCCGGAGAGAGTGCTGTGTCGTCGGCCAAAATATGCCCGGAAGTTGGCTGTAATAAACCAACCATAAGGTCAATAAGTGTCGTTTTGCCAGAGCCTGTAGCCCCAACGAAAGCTACTGTCTCCCCTTTTTGGATGGTCAACTTGACGTTCTTTAGCGCCATTGTATCAGTAGACTCATATTGGAAGCTAAGGTCTTGAATCTGAAGCTTTTCATGGAGTGGCAAAGCCTTTGGCAATGTTGCAGGAAAGTCATCTCCGCTGCTCGCCTCCGAAACGCTGGCATATAATTTGTCCAACACCGGCATGTTGTGCCGGAAGCTGCCAAGTGCCTTAAATGTCTTCTGCAATGCTGGCAACAGTCGGTACCCAGCCACCGCGTAAAGGCTCAAGGTTGGTACAATCTGACTAAAGTTGCCCCTGTTTAAAAACAAGTAAATCGTGATGCCAATGATGGTGCCGAAGGCCAGGATCTCAAGGATGTTCTTCGGCGCAGAAAGCATCACCTGGTACTTTGGTTGAAGGGTCGCAAAGCGATCAGAAGCCTCCGAGAAGTGATTGAAGAAGAAGCCCTGTCGGTTGTAGGCCTTGACCGTTTTGATGCCGTCGAAGATTTCACTTAAAGAACGGTAGCGCTGAACATTAGCATCAATCCGTTCCTTGCCCAAGCGAGTAAGCAACTTACGCTGTAGGAGGTAGATTATCACATAAGCGGAGCCCAAGGTGCCAAACATGATCATGGCGATATAGGGATCTACCCAGAACAGTAGGCCGAATAGAATCAAGGAGACAATCGTCCGGCCAACGATCTCGATCAGCGGGATGACGACTCCGTTAGCAAAGCTGTTGACTTCGGAGAGGATGTAGGAGGAAAGCTCCGCCGTCGGCGTCGTTAGAAAGAACGCATATGGCCGGCGGAGGTACCCGGCCAACAATCGTTTGCCCAGCTGGTGAACCAGCCGCCAGTTGAAGTGGTACTGCAGCCAGCTGGAATAAATGGTGAAAAGGTTGGTTAAAACAACCAATCCGATAACCATCGCTCCCGTAGAAATTATAAGCTGGCGGGTTCGGGTAAAGCCGAAGAAGTCCACTACCGCTTTCATTACCTCGCTCTTCTCTACAATCTCCGGATCTGCTACTAATTGCATAAACGGCAGAATGGAGGCTACGCCCAGAACTTCGAGCAGTCCGGTTGCCAGAATTACGACGGTCAGCCGTAAAAATTCACGCTTCTCTTTAGCAGTGAGTATCGCGCGTATTTTCTTGATTTGATCCATGAATTATTCCTACAACTAAGACATTTATAAATTGCGGTTTCCTGCGAAGGGCGAAAGTTAGTTCAATTCTGGTACTTCCGACCGATACGTAGAAACATTACTATGCTAAGATGTTTCATCCTAATTGTGTCACTTATGCCCGGAACAATCGGTATTGTAGATAGCACACAAGGGTTTTAAGGGCGGCGGTAATTATCATTAGCTAACCAGCTAGACAGGTCATTCCTACGATAAGATTGGGGGTAATTGAAAAAAGTTTGTGGCCCTTCACGAATTGGAAGGCAGATGAGGAAATTGGAAGGTGGCTGACATTAATGAATTAAGGCGGCGGAGTCTAAAAGGATTTAAATGGATAGAGTAGTAAGTTTTTCTCATTTTTGTCCCCGATTTGAAACTGGTAGGCATAATTTAAGTAGACGTCCTTACCAACTATTGTAGGTCACATGAGTGACAAAAGCCTTTGGTGCTGAAAGCAGTCTTTGAACCAAAACGGAGATGTTGGCTTTAGGAAAGCATAGAACCCAAAAAACTATCACTAAATGAATAACCTTTCTCACGCCCTGTTTGGGGCATTTATACTTTGCTTGTTTTGCTCAACGACCACTTTGCTTGGTCAGCATATTCAGGGAGAAGTTGTAGAAGAAGATGGACTTCCGTTGATTGGAGCCTATGTCTTTAAGGTAGGGACTCAAATTCATACGCACTCCGACGAAAACGGAAAATTTGCGATTGAGGGCATTGTCTCCGGGGATACACTGATGGTTTCTATGCTGGGATTTGAATCCCAGCCTTTCCTCGTTGGCGATGTCGAGGGCTTCTACCCCATCGCACTTGAGGTCGCTCCCATTGACCTCAGCTCCGTTACCGTTAAACGTGGACGGCAGGATGTGAACGTCGTTGCTCGGATTGACCTAGAGCTCACTCCCGTACAATCGTCCCAGGAAATCCTCCGTAAGGTGCCCGGTCTTTTCATCGGCCAGCACGCCGGTGGAGGTAAAGCCGAACAGATATTCCTACGAGGATTTGATATTGACCATGGCACCGACGTGGCATTGTCCGTAGACGGAATGCCCGTTAACATGTCCTCTCACGCCCACGGGCAAGGCTACGCCGACCTCCACTTCCTCATCCCCGAAACAATCAGCACCATCGACTTCGGTAAAGGGCCTTATTACGCAGAACAAGGCAATTTCGCTACAGCCGGTTACGTAGGTTTCAAAACCAAGGACCGTCTCAAGCAGAGCACCATTGGTCTTGATGTTGGCCAGTTCAACAGCATCCGTGCGTTGGGAATGTTCAACATCCTGGACACCGCCAACCAGCGAGCCTACATCGCGGCTGAATACGTCTTGAGCGACGGTGCCTTCGATAGCCCACAGAATTTCTCTCGTCAAAACGTGATGGGTAAGTACACTTCGTTCCTGGACAACGGGACGAAAGTTGCCATCTCGGCCTCCCACTTCACCAGTACTTGGGATGCTTCTGGCCAAATTCCTCAGCGGGCCGTTGATCAGGGACTGATCTCTCGCTTCGGCGCCATCGATGATACCGAGGGCGGTAACACCAGCCGCACCAACATTATCCTGAACACGACAACACCGCTCAAAGACGGCGGCTACCTAAAGAGCAATGCTTTCTGGACACACTACGACTTTGAGCTGTTCTCCAACTTCACCTTCTTCCTGGAAGACCCGGTCAACGCAGACCAAATCCGCCAAAAGGAAGACCGGACCTTATTCGGCCTGCAAAGCAGCTACAACAAACTCTTCTACGTAGGCTCTGGTAGTGCCAACTTGGAAGTTGGCGGCGGTCTCCGCGCCGATCAAAACAAAGACGTCACCCTCGCCCGCACGGCCAACCGGCGAACCCTGTTGGAAAACCTCCAACTCGGTGATATCCAGGAACGCAACCTATACGGTTTCGTCGCCGGAGATATCGAATTCGGCGACTGGTCTTTCCAGCCTTCCCTCCGCTACGATTACTTCGACTTCAACTACGTTGACAAGCTGGACTCTCTGTACAGCAACCAAAGCCAGTCCAAGGGACGTATTTCTCCAAAACTGAGCATCCTCTACGACGTCGGCATCAACACCCAGTTGTTCTTCAAAACCGGTGTAGGCTTCCACTCCAATGATACCCGGGTAGTATTGGGCCAGGAACGGGATATCCTCCCCGCAGCTTATGGTGCCGACTTTGGTATCAACTTCAAACCCGCCCCTCGCCTGATTGCGAACGCCGCCCTATGGTACCTGTTCCTCGAACAGGAATTCGTCTACGTCGGCGATGCCGGCATCGTTGAGCCCAGCGGCCAAACCCGCCGCTACGGCCTTGACCTTGGCTTCCGTTACCAGATTAATGACTGGCTTTTCGCCAACGCCGACGGTACCTACACGGTTGCTCGGAGTGTTGAAGATCCCGAAGGAGAAAACCTGATCCCGCTAGCGCCAGAACAAACGCTTACTGGCGGTCTTTCCATCCGGAAAGAACGTTACAGAGGTAGCCTCCAGTTCCGTTATCTCGGAGACCGGGCCGCTACCGAAGACAACAGCATCGTCGCCAAAGGATACACCATCGTTGACCTCAACGGCAGCTACGACATCGGCAACCTCACCCTAGGCTTTGCCATCGAAAACTTGCTGGATTCCGAATGGAACGAAACCCAGTTTGCCACCGAGTCTCGCCTCCGCAACGAAACTTCTCCGGTTGAAGAAATTCACTTCACGCCCGGTACCCCATTCTTTTTTAAGACTACCTTGCGCTACGCTTTTTAAATTGATCGTATGAATTTCTCCTGGCCTCAGGAATATCTGGATTTCAAGGACCGTGTAGCTGCTTTCTCCGCCGAACAATTGAACGGAGACGCTAAAACAGATGACTACATTCAGCGTTTTCCCCGCGAGCTGTGGGAGAAATGCGCCGACTTTGGTATCCAGGGGCTTTCCCTACCAAAAACATACGGTGGTGAGTTGGAGGAAGTCGACTTCCTCCGGGCGTTGCTCGCCATGGAAGCCCTTGGTTATGGCTGCCGGGACAATGGCCTAGCCTTTGCCCTCAATGCCCAGATGTGGACGGTGCAAGTGCCCATCCGTGACTTCGGAAACGAAGAACAAAAACAACGTTACCTGCCAGCAATGGCGGCGGGGAAGATCATCGGCGCTCACGCCCTGACGGAACCAGAAGCTGGCTCCGATGTAATGAGCATGAAGATGCAGGCAAAGAAGGTCGACGGCGGTTACCTCCTCAACGGAGCAAAACGCTACATCACCCTTGGCCCAATTGCCGACGTGGTATTAATCTTCGCCAGAACACGGCCCGATCTCGGCAATTGGGGCATCTCTGCATTCTTGGTTGACCGGGGAACCCCCGGGTTTACCCAGAGCGAGAAGAAGGACAAAATGGGCATGCGATCTGTGCCCATCGGCAGCTTTGAATTCAAAGATTGCTTGGTGCCTGAGTCAGCGATTCTTGGACGCGAAGGAATGGGCTTTGCCATCACGAACCACAGCCTGGAATATGACCGTTGTTCCATCCTCGCTTCCCAGTTGGGGGCGATGGAGCGACAGTTGGATGAGTCCGTCGCTTACGCTAAAGGACGCAAGCAATTTGGCCAGTCCATCGGCAGCTTTCAGGCCGTTAGCCACCGACTAGCGGACATGAAGTTGCGGTTGGAAACGGCGCGCTTGATGTTGTACAAAGTAGCCTGGTTGAAGCAGCAGGGCAAGTCTGCCATCATGGAAGCTGCGATGTTGAAACTGCAGCTTAGTGAGGCATTTGTGGCCTCTAGTCTGGATGCTATTCGGACGCGGGGAGGCGATGCTTACCTGGGTGGAGGTGGCGTAGACCGGGATTTGCGGGACGCCGTTGGCGGCCTGATTTATGCCGGTACTTCCGACATCCAGAAGAACATCATCGCTAAGTTCCTGGGCCTTTGATTTACCTCTTGCCCCATACCATTTTTGCGTCGGCCGAACGGTTGCCGGACAAGGAGGCATTTAAATGTGGCCGGGACAGCCTGACCTACGCCGAAACGGCAACGAAGGCTCGGCAGCTGGCTTCTGCCCTCTGGAAATTTGGTGTTCGGCGGGGCGATCGGGTAGGGGTTTACCTAAACCGGAGCATTGAGACGGTGATTGCGGTGCATGGAATCATGCACGCTGGCGCGGTGTTCGTGCCGCTTGATCCGAAGTCTCCAGCAGAACGTATTCAGTTTCAAATAGAAGACTGTGGAATTGAAGTTATAGTGACGAATGCTTCCCAGCAGAAGAATTTGGCGGGCACGCAGGTGCAAGGAACGTTGGTTAAGCACATCATTGGCCTTAATACCCCACTTGAAGACGTAAACAATAGCTCCTGGGCCGACATCTTCACCGAGCAGGGTGGTTTTAATCCACCCATCAATCAACTGGAAACGGACCTCGCCTACATCATGTACACCTCCGGCTCCACCGGCCAACCGAAGGGGATCATGCATACCCATGCCTCCGGCCTGGCCTTCGCCCGCCTCTTCGCCGCCACCTACGGGTTAACGGCCGACGACCGCCTTGGCGGCCACGCGCCGATCTACTTCGACATGTCCACCCCCGCACTATTTGTCGCTCCTCTGGTCGGCGCCTCCGCCGTCATCGTCTCCGACGGACACACCATCTTCCCCGCCAGCATGAGCGGGCTCCTGGAAGCCGAAAAAATAACCGCTTGGTACTCCGTGCCACTGGCATTAACCCAGATGCTGCAAAGCCAGTCGCTGACGGACCGTGACCTCACTTCCCTCCGCTGGGTCATCTACGCCGGTGAGCCCTTCGCCCCCAAGTACCTCCGCGAGCTGATGAACATCGCTCCAGACTGTCGCTTTAGCAACGCCTACGGACCGGCCGAAACCAACGTCTGTACCTACTACAACATCCCCGCTCCTCCGGAAGGAGACAAGAACATATCCATCGGCAACGTTTGGGGTAACACCGATTTCCTGCTCCTCGATGCAGAAGGCGAAACCGTTGCAGATGATGCGCCGGCTGAACTCCTCATCCGCAGCACGACGATGATGGCCGGCTACTGGGGCCGCCCCGATCTCACCGAACGCGCCTTCCACCAAATAACTGGCCCCGGCGGCCTCACCGAAGTCTTCTACCGAACCGGAGACCTCGTTCAACAAGACGAAACCGGAAACCTCCACTTCGTCGGCCGTAAAGACAACCAGGTGAAAGTCCGAGGCTACCGCGTTGAACTCGATGCCATTGAGGCGCGCCTCCTGGCGCACCCTGCGGTCGCTGAAGCCGTCGTCTTGGCCATCCCAGACAAAGACTCTACCCTCCAGCTAAACGCCGTGCTCATCCTCCAACCGGAGGGAGAATTAACAGGGAAGGACCTCAAAGCCTTCGCCGCCGAAAAACTTACTTGGTACGCGATCCCGGAACAAATTCACTTCGTTACAGAACTGCCAAGGACTGGGTCTGGGAAGGTGAGTCGGCCAGCACTGCGGGACGAGATCGTCGGCCGAAGCGGGAACGACGCGACCTGACTTGGTCGCTGAGTGAGACTTTAATCGTTCATCAGACCACACACAACCATCAACAATGACAACCACCATATCCAACTACATCGTCAAAGAATTCCACGGAGACAATCCGACTTTGACCATCGCTCCGGAAGACGACCTCTTGGCCGGCAACCTCCTCGGAAGCATGGACATGATGCGCCTCATCGCCTTTCTCGAAGACGAATTTGAATTTAAGGTAGCGCCGATGGACATGACCATCGATAACTTCATCACCATTCAAGCGATGGCCAACTACATCGAAGGAGTAAAGGCGTAAACAATGACGACAGCCGCAGCGCAAGGACAGGGATTAACCCGTAGCCAGGAACTCATCTGGCTGGGGCAACGCATGGCGGTCCAGAGCCCCATGAACAACATGGCTTTTGCCTTCACCTTCCGGGAGAAGATCGACATTGAAAGGATGCAGTTGGCGTTTACCAAGCTGGTGGATACCTGCGATGCGATGCGGACAGTTTTTGTCGCCGAAGGAGACAGCGCCCGTCAACGGGTATTGCCAAGCCTGGCTTATAATTTGCCGTTCCATGATTTTACGGAACAGCAAGATTCGAATGAAGCTGTTGAAAGAGCGATTTCTGTAAACGTTGCTAAGGTGTTCAACCTTGACAAACGGCTTTTTGACGCTGCACTTTACAAGGTGGGAGACGACTGTTTCGTCCTCTACCTCAACCAACATCACCTGATCACAGATGGCTGGGGATACTCCGTTCAACTGGATTACCTGCTGGCGGTCTACCGGGGTGAAGCCCCGGAGGACTTACCTGCCTTCGCCGACTACGTCGCCGGCCAAAGCCGGACGGAAAAACAGGGTCAATTAAGTAAGGAGTGGGCTGATCGGGCGGCGGATTTTCCAACGCCGCCGGCCCTGTTTGGCCGGGTGAATCAGATGCTGTCAGCGGAATCTACCCGCTATACGGTACAGTTGCCCGCCTTGCAATGTCAGGGGCTTCGCGATCTCTGCATGACGCCGGAGGTTCGTTCCTGGACGGTTGATCTATCGCTGTTTACCCTCTTTACCACGGCCCTCTTTGCCTACACTTACCGCATCAGCGGCCAGCAAAATCTTACCATCGGTGCGCCGGCCCACAACCGGATGACGCCTAGTGATAAGCTGGCGGCTGGTCTTTTTATGGAACTGTTTCCATTGAATGTGGAAGTCGACCCAGCTGATACTTTTGGCAGCCTGCTGCAAAAGGTAAAGGCGGAGAGCATGTCTTTCCTCCGCTACGCCCAACCGGGCACAAGTTCTGCGGATACCGGCCGGAGTTTCAACGTCGTCCTAAACTATATCAACCGTGCTTTTGCTGCGGAACAAGGACCTGAATTTACCTCCGAATGGCTGCACCCTGGAGAGACGGAACCGGGCCATCACTTCAAGTTGCAGGTCTACGACTTTGATGGGACGGGGCAGATGACGCTCTGTTTTGATATGAACAATGCGGTTGTTGAACGGCCATTTCAGGCTGGAGCGGTGCAGGGCTTCCTTGGACTGTTGGACGATATGATGACCGATTTGTCGGCGCCGGTGGCTGGGGTGACGGCGGGTGACGAACAGCAGTTAGAAGATTTCAACGTCGAAGATGACAGCTACCGAAAAGGGGTGTCCGTTGTTGACTTGATCGACGAAAAAATTAAAGAGCGGGGTGACAGTGTTGCCGTTCGCTTCGAAGAACAAACGTTGACTTACCGGGAGTTGGACGAGCGATCGAACCAGTTGGCTAACCACCTTGCGGAGCAAGGGGTTGGCCGGGAAGACTTGGTGGCCGTTAGCCTTGATCGGTCGTTGGAAATGATGGTTGGCTTGCTGGGTATCCTGAAGGCGGGCGCGGCTTATTTACCGGTTGATCCTGGGTTTCCTGCGGAGCGGATTGCGTTTTTGTGCGCGCCCGACGAAGTTGGGGGTTATGCTGAGCGGAGCCGAAGTACAGGTGCAAAAAAAGTACTGACGACAGCAAAATATGTTGGCCTGTTCTCTGGTTTCGACGACGATTTTGCCATCGTCCTTGACGATGGTGCAGACTGGCAAAGCACTGCCTCTTCGTCCCCTTCCCCGCACCTGCGGCCCCGCCCCGAAAACCTCATGTATGTCCTCTATACTTCCGGCTCCACCGGCAAGCCAAAGGGCGTCATGAACCAGCACGATGGCCTTGTTAACCGCCTACTCTGGACCCAAAAACAATTCCAACTCCGGCCGGATGTCGACGTCGTCCTTCAAAAAACGACCTTCACTTTCGACGTCTCCGTCTGGGAGTTCTTCTGGCCCCTCATCGTTGGCTGCGAACTTGTTTTCGCCCGTCCCGGCGGCGAAAAAGACGACGACTACCTCCGTCGGACAATAGCGAAATACGGCGTCACCACCCTCCACTTCGTCCCGCCGATGTTGGAAATGTTCCTTCTCAAAACGGCAGAATTACCGTCTCTCAAGCGGGTGATCTGCAGCGGCGAAGCCCTGACGGTCAACCAGGTAAATACCTTCCGTCAGGCCTATCCGCACGCTGGAATCCACAACCTCTACGGCCCAACCGAAGCCGCCATCGACGTTACCCACTGGCCGGCTCCTTCGGGAACTGAGCCCGCCCAACACGTCCCGATTGGCCGCCCGATTGATAATACCCCCATCCGGATTTACGGACCCAATGGCGAACGCCGCCCCGTCGGCGTCCCCGGTGAACTCTACATTGGTGGCGTCCAGGTAGCCCGAGGCTACCTCGGCCGGCCCGACCTCACTGCCGAAAAATTTGTCG
>JBLIGS010000019.1:0-17413 GCA_047637095.1 Neolewinella sp.
CGCGAGCGCCAGAACGGTGTTCGGACCTGGAGGTCCTCAACCCAGCACTTACAAGAGGCGGGTGACGTATTCGGACCAGGAGGTCCTCAACCCGGTACTGATAAGAGGCGGGTGACGTATTCGGACCTGGGCCCTGTACTCTGCACTCAGTCGACTAGGTCCATCCAAATATCCCATCCCGCCTCCGCCTGCCGGTGCAGCATTCCCAAACCGTTGCCAGTTCCTGCTCCCTGTTCCCGTGCTTTCCTGAGGAAAGTAGTTTCGTCTGGGTTGTAGACGAGGTCGTAGCAGAAATGAGCGGCCGAAAAGGCACCGTAAGGAAGGTCCGGGAAGGTGTCGGCGTGGTGGGCCATGCCCAATGGCGTGGTGTTGATGACAATCAGATGGTCGGCTAAGACCTGGGGCGTAATGTCGGCATAGGTGATTTTGCCTTCGCCGGAGGAGCGGCTGACGGATTGAAACTCAACGTCGAGGTCCCGGAGGGCTTCCTGGACGGCGAGGGCGGCACCTCCCGTGCCGAGTATCAGCGCGTTGCTTGCCTCTAGGAAAGTCTCCAAGAGGTCCTCATTGGTGGGAAGACCGAAGGCACGTTCCGTCCAGTTTGTCTTCTGGAGTTGGTCTAGGAGATCTTCTTTGAACCCGAGGTAGTCGGTGTTGAAGCCGGTGGACTTTCCCTTCTCGTCATAGCGGATGCAGTTGACGGCGCCGATGCGCGCTGCTGCCGGGTCTAGTTTGTCCAACATGGGCATAACTGCCTGCTTGTGTGGGATGGTAACGTTGACGCCCAGTAGGTCCGGATGCTTGGTTTTTAACTCGCTGAATCCAGTAGCGTCTTCCATTTCAAAGTTCAGGTACCGGTGCGTATCACTGATGCCCATCTCGGCAAACTTATTGGTGAAGTAGCCTCTGGAAAAAGAGTTGGAGATGGGGTAGCCTAGGAGTCCGAATGTCATGGAGGATAAGATGTAAAGTGTTCTTACTGACTATTATTTATACGGCGTCCCTTAAGGAGGGACGGAGCATCAAGCTGCCTAGTTGAGGAAACCTTGCTTTTTAACCTTCTTTGCACCTGTACTTCGGCTGCGCTCAGCATAAACGCCAACTTAGTTGGCCGCGGCCCCTTAATGACCTAAAGCCTCTTACTGCCGCCTCTCTACTCCCTATTACCTACTGTTTGTTCTTCCTTCGGTGGTGCAAAACGATCCAACGCAAAGACGATCGCTAAGCCGGCAACAAAGGCAACGATCACCCCTAGAATATAAGGCTCCTGCGCAAGTATGTTTCCGTCAACCATCTTAACGTAAGCATTGGGCATAGCCGGTGCTTCTAGTAAAGCTACTTGCTCTCCCGCACTATTTGTCCGGAAGGTGAGCGCATTGCGCCACGGCCAAAGCTTGTTCAAAGAACCAAGCATGAACCCGGTCAATAAAGCCAATGTCTGGTTGGGAAATGTCTTGAAAGTGTAGGAGAGTACCCGGCTGAAAAGTGCCAGCCCGACGAGGCAACCAAAGCCGAAGACGACTACGATTAATAGCGCACCACTATCTCCTGAAGCCATGTTTTTAACGGCCTGGAAAACAACGGTGTACATTCCTAAAAGTAGAAGAATGAATGACCCGGAAATGCCTGGTAAAATTAATGCAGAAATGGCAATCATGCCAGCAATAAAGACGAAGACTAGGTTGTCACTCTCTGCCATTGGGTTTATGGTCGTCAGGAAGTAGGCTACAACGGCTCCAAGGAGCAGCAGAACGATGGTGGTTACGTTCCACTTCTCCACCTGTCTGGCCACGTAGATGGCTGAGCTAATAATGAGGCCGAAGAAAAAGCCCCAAACTACCGGCGGGAAGCTGTCGAGTAATTTGGTGATGCTGGCAACAGCAATGCCGAGGCCGATCACCATACCGATGCCGAGTTGGAGGATGAAGCCACCATCAGCTGCTTGGTAAGCAGAGGCTACTCCGTCTTTACGTAAGGAACCGATAACCTTTGGTCCCAGAATTCCGCCAATGGCTTCTAATAGCCGTTCGTAAATGCCGGTAATGAAGGCAATAGTACCACCGCTGACGCCAGGAATGGCTTCTGCTATTCCCATTGCCATTCCTTTAAGAATGATTGATAAATTCATTACTTGTCTTGTTTTACGGCGCTGTACATCCGCTCAATTTCCAGAAGGCCAAAGGTGCCGTTGAATCCGTTTTGGAATACAAACTGTTGGTCGCCCTGGTAAATTATGTAGCGGAATCCGTAGATGGAAGTGCTGTCAATCTGGTTTTCAAAAATGAAGCCTGTAGGCTCTTCTGAGATGATGCGGGAGAAGTAACGGTTGTCTCTAACGAGCTCCAATTGCTCCGACTTCAACTTCGCCATATCGCTGGTGCTGGCCTGATTGGCCAAAACCTGGACGGAGTAATCATCAACTTTGCTTTCAATGGTTACATCCTGCATTATTCCTGAAAGATTGTTGGCCTCAATGACAGCACTGTCTGGCACCATAATGGAGATCGGAATATTGTAACCGGTAAGGTCTCTGGCTTTCCAATCCGAGCCAGGCTCGGAGGCGCAAGCAAAAATTATCAAACTAACAGCAAACAGGGTAAGTAAGCGCATGGAGTATTTTTTTGATTCGGTGCGCAAACTTAGGCAGTGAGCGAACGGAAATGGTGTTTTTTGCTGGAAAAAGCGTTTTTCTCGATATCGTTTGTAAATTTACATTTTCCAACAAATACAGAAATGATACAACGGCTCCACATCCGCAATTATGCGATCATCGAGGAACTTCAGCTTGATTTTGCTGAAGGCCTCAGCATAGTTACCGGTGAGACGGGCGCAGGCAAGTCCATCGTTCTTGGAGCTCTAAGCCTAATTCTTGGCGGCCGAGCAGATTCTAAGACGCTTTTCGACACTAGTGAAAAGTGTATAATCGAAGGCCGGTTTTCTGTCGCCTCCTACAACCTGCAAGGTTTCTTCGAAGAACAGGACCTCGATTATGATGACGAATTGATCATCCGCCGGGAAATAACCCCCTCTGGCAAAAGCCGAGCTTTTGTTAATGATACTCCTGCTAACCTTAAGGTGCTGCAGCAACTTGGTAGTACGCTGATTGACTTACACCAGCAGTTTGATACGCTCTACATCAACAATGCTGAGTTTCAGTTGGAACTGCTTGATGCGCTAGCTGGCCAACGAGAAAAAGTGGGCACCTACCGCAAAGACTACTCTAAATTTCAGGAGGTCCGTCGTCGCCTCCGGGTACTCGACGAAGAACAAGCCCAGGCCCGTCGGGAACAGGAATTCCTAGAGTTTCAGGTTAACGAATTCGATGAGGCGACATTTGTGGCCAACGAGCAAGAGGAACTTGAAGGCGAACGCCACCGGCTAAGCAATGCCGATGAGATCAAACAACTGACCTCCGGTGCCTTTCACTTCCTAACGGAAGACGAAAATTCCGTCTCCAATCAGCTGATGGGCATCTCCCAAAAGTTAACACCCTTGGCGGGTGGCGATGTTAAGCTTAAAAGCCTTTATGATAGGTTTGAAAGCATCCGCCTGGAAGTTGAAGAAATCTCCGGCGACCTCGAAGCCTTCGGAGATGGTACTGAAGTCAACCCCGAAAGGCTTGAAGAAGTCGAAGAGCGACTTAACCTCATTTACCGTTTGCAAAACAAGCATTCGGTTACTACGGTGGAGGAACTATTGGCCATCTTCGAAGAGCTGTCTTCCCGGCTTGGTCACTTCGCTGACCTTGGTGGCGAGATTGACAAACTGACTACTCAGCAGGAGAAGCTAACGGCTGGTTTGCAGAAACAGGGGGCAACGTTGCGGAAAGGCCGACAGAAGGTCGCTCCCAAATTTGCCAAAGAAGTCTGTAGTCAACTGGCAGACCTGAGCATGGAAAATGCCCGATTGGAGGTAGATTTTAGAGCGTTGGATCAACCAGGCCCTTCCGGCCTGGACCAAGTCCAGTTCCTCTTCAGCGCCAACAAAGGTGGTCAGCTGCAGACTATCAAAGCCGCCGCCTCCGGTGGCGAAATGAGCCGCCTCGCCCTGGTCACCAAGTCCTTGGTTGCTACCGCCATGGAGCTCCCAACTTTGATCTTCGACGAAATCGACTCCGGTGTCTCCGGCGATGTCGCCCAGAAGATGGGCAAAATCCTCACTGACCTCAGCCGCCATCACCAGGTCGTCGTTATTACCCACAGTCCCCAAGTCGCTAGCCGGGCCGATCGCCATTTCTTCGTCTATAAACAAGACAAAGAAGGCGTAGACCGGACGATCACTCTGGTGAAAGAACTCACGAAAGAAGAGCGTATCCGTTCTATCGCTGTCATGCTCAGTCAGAATCCGCCGAGCGAGTCGGCCCTGACAAATGCCCGCGAATTGATCGAAGCTTAATTATAAACAAAAAGCCCGCCTCCAATTAAAGGAGACGGGCGGGGCTAAGAATTCCGTGAGATAGTTCTGTTGATCTTCAGGCGTACCGGTGGCTATCAAAAACGTGGTGTCTGGAATCGAACAGCGCTATTCGACGAGACACAGTTTTAGTGTTAACTCACCGACGACGGAGAATCAATGTTGTTTCCTCAATGTTAGAGCAAAAAGGAGTTGGTTTAATGGATAAATTGCTGAGCACCAATGAAATTGGCTCAGGTCGTTTAAAATTGTTAAATGGTATACAAACGAACATTGTACGTAATGCTATCGGGGGTTCGTTCTGGCGCTAAAGTATATATAGACTTTTGAATTAACTAATATTTTGGAAATAATTGTTGTGGAAAGATGAAATTTGTTGACGTGGCAAGTATTGGCCATTATGATCGGCATAGCAGTGTATTGGCGTTCTGTTATTTTGTTGCGTCGAACCAACTGCCCCCTTGGCTTAGTTATAGGAGTAACCAAACGATTATACATTGTCCTGTCTTTACATTCTTCTCGGTTTTTGTGCGCCAAGGGTCGTTGTCGCTTTACTCTACGTCTTTACTGATTGGTGGAGCAATGCTTTTGATTCAACGCTCTGGCCGTTACTTGGCTTCTTGTTCATGCCCTTGACTGTTCTCTGGTATGGTGTTTCTGAAGCGTATTACCCAGGAACTGTCCAGACGATTGGCCTGGTCATTGCAGTACTGCTCGACCTTGGTATTATCGGTAAAGGGGCGAAAAACAAGGCTTAAGCTTAAGTAAAGGGTAAGCCTATTCCCGCCTTCCGCCTCTCTACTCCCGCCTCCCCTCTCCCTTGCCGGGGCCGCAGGTGCAGTGACATGTTTTTAGGAATCAGGGTAGGATAGCAGTAGTTTTTCGGCTAAAACGGCATGCTTTGCTATCATGAGAAGCTTGTTCGCCGGAACTGTCAGCAATTACTGACAGATTGACGGCCCGTGCCTGTTGGCACGACCTTCGCTTATCCAACTCGCGTGAACACGGCTACTTTTTAGTCCAACACTTAACTTAACATCCAACTTTCAAATTAAACCATACATACATGAAGCCGATCAACGATCGAGTTGTGGTTAAATCCGCTCCCGCCGAAGAGAAAACCAGTGGCGGAATTATCATTCCCGACACTGCTAAGGAAAAGCCACAGCGCGGCGAAGTAATCGCCGTAGGCCCAGGTAAGGATGGCAACGACATGACTGTTTCTGTAGGAGACATGGTACTCTACGGTAAGTATGCCGGTCAGGAAGTTACCCTCGAAGGTCAGGACTACCTGATCATGCGCGAAGACGACATCCTTGTAATTGTAGACTAGTAATTTGACTCGGTAGCTAACGCTGCTGTCATTTTTATACTCGCTACATTTTCCAAAGAACAACTAAAATTATATAAATATGGCTAAGGAAATTAGCTTTGACCGAGTTGCACGGGAGAAACTTCGTGCAGGTGTAGACGCCCTCGCTAACGCAGTGAAGGTTACCCTCGGACCTAAAGGCCGCAACGTAGTTATCCAGAAATCCTTCGGTGCCCCACAGGTAACTAAGGACGGTGTAACTGTTGCTAAAGAAATTGAACTCGAAGACGCTGTAGCCAACATGGGCGCACAGATGGTCAAAGAGGTTGCTTCTAAAACTGCAGATATCGCAGGTGACGGAACGACGACTGCCACGGTTCTCGCCCAGGCGATGATCCACGCCGGTCTGAAAAACGTTACTGCGGGTGCTAACCCAATGGACCTAAAGCGGGGTATCGACAAAGCCACTAAGCTGGTTATCGAGCACCTTAAAGGTCAGTCTGAAGTAGTCGGAGACGACTTCAGCAAGATCGAGCAGGTTGCTGCGATCTCTGCAAACAACGACAATGAAATCGGCGCACTGATCGCTGACGCCATGAAGCGTGTTTCTAAAGATGGTGTAATCACCGTTGAAGAGGCAAAAGGTACTGATACCTACGTTGAAGAGGTGATGGGTATGCAGTTCGACCGTGGCTACCTCAGCCCTTACTTCGTTACCGATGCAGAAAGCATGGTGACTGAGTATGAGAACCCATACATCCTGATCCACGATAAGAAGATCAGCAACATGCAGGACATCCTTCCTATATTGGAGCAGGTGATCCAGAGTGGTCGCCCACTTCTTATCATTGCTGAAGACATCGAGAGCCAGGCCCTCGGCGTATTGGTGGTTAACCGCCTACGCGCTCAGCTGAAGGTTGTTGCCGTCAAAGCTCCAGGCTTTGGTGACCGCCGTAAAGCAATGCTCGAAGACATCGCCGTCCTCACGGGGGGTACTGTCATCAGCGAAGAGAAAGGTTACAAGCTTGACCAGACGACAATGGACCTCCTCGGTACTGCTGAGAAGATCACTGTCGATAAAGACAACACGACCATCGTAAACGGTGCCGGTTCTGAAGAGTTGATCAACAGCCGTATCGGCCAGATCAAGCAGCAGATCGAAACTACTACTAGCGACTATGACCGTGAGAAGCTGCAGGAACGTTTGGCCAAGTTGGCTGGCGGTGTTGCCGTCCTCTACGTAGGTGCTGCCACTGAAGTGGAGATGAAAGAGAAGAAGGACCGCGTAGATGACGCTCTCCACGCTACCCGTGCCGCCGTTGAGGAAGGTATCGTAGCTGGTGGTGGTGTTGCCCTCGTGCGTGCCATCGCTGCACTGAAAGATGTGAAGGGTGAGAACGAAGACCAGACGATCGGTATCCAGATCGTGCGCAAGGCATTGGAGGCTCCACTACGGACCATCTCCGACAACGCCGGCGTTGAAGGATCCATCGTTCTTGACAAAGTCCTTAACGGTAAAGGCAATAATTTCGGCTATAACGCCCGTACCGACGTATACGAAGATCTCAAGAAGGCTGGTGTCATCGACCCAACCAAGGTGACCCGTATTGCACTTGAAAATGCTGCGTCTATTTCAGGTATGGTACTTACCACTGAATGTGTGATCAACGACAAGCCAGAATCTGATTCTGGTGTTGGTGGCCACAGCCACGGTGGCGGTATGCCAGGCGGCATGGGCGGCATGATGTAATCGCTTTGCGATTCTCATAATCTACCCATCAATGAGAACCCCGATCGGCAACCGCTGGTCGGGGTTCTTTTGTTGTAATAATGTATCTTCATAAAAACGATAGTTCAATGGGATAAGATGTTTACACCATTAATCCTACTCAGGGAAATACCAAAAGAAAGGCCCCGTCAATATCTTGACGAGGCCTTCTAAAAGTGTAATCGGAAATAAACAGAGATAAATCTTACCTAGCCAGGCTACGATAGCTATTGGCTAACCGGTCCTTGAGTTGTGGCTTAAGGGCTTCGGCTGCATCGAGGATCAGCGCTTCATTGGAAGGGAAGGGGATAGGCTGGTTACCGATGCGGCGGCGGGTTTGGTTGCTGAGTGCGCGGCGATCGCCGCGGAAGGTACTGGCGTAGTTTTCAAACACCGCTTCTGCGGTAAGACGGTCTTCGTCGACTACCCGGCGGGCAACATTGTCGTAAAGGACAAGGGAGCCGGTTACGATGGCAGACTTGGTCTGGAGAACCTCGATTACATCAGCACGGATGATGGCCAAGCGCGGACGGGTGATGTCGTTACCAAGGGTATCTTTAGCAACGTTGCCGTTGATGTCAAGGACGTACTCCTCGCCATCCGTAATTTCCTTTTCATCGATGTAGGCCCGTTGGTTGACGCGCTCGGGGCTGACGCGGATGTCCTGTATAACGATCTGAGCATTGTAATCGTAGTTACGGCCGGTGCGCTCGCTGAAGTCGTAGATTCTCCAGCGATCGTCGAGGTCACTGGTGCGAACGCGGAGCAGTTCGTTTTCAAAACCACGGGGCAGGTAGCCGCCAGAGTTGTTGACCATTTTAACGGTGATGTAGACGATGCCGAGTTGCTCGGCTTCTTGGCTGAGTTGGTAGCTGTCGCGGTAGTTGTTGCGGTAGCGCTCCGTCTTAGAGAATAGGTTATAAGCTGTACGGGCGGCGGCTTTGTCTCCACTGCGGCCATTGGCCAGTGCACGGTTGGCATCAGCGTACAGTTGTGTGGCAGCATTGTCTCCTGCCTGAACGATCAGGCGGTCCACTTTAGCGAAACGAAACTCGGCCTGGTGGCCGTGCTTATCAACGAGTGGTAACAGCGGCTGCAAGGCCCGCTGGCGGCGATCAATGTTGTTATAGATATCATAAATGCGACCCCAATTCGGCGTGCCACCGTCAGTAATGGTGCGTGCTGCAGCCATGTCACGTGCCGTAATTTTATTGAAGGCCTCTTCGAGCGCTGCAACAAACTTGGGGTTTTTCTTCTGCTTGCCCGTTAGGCGACGTTGCGCCAGGCGGATGGTTTCCTCGTAGTTGCCGCTTTCAACGAGTGATTCAACGGAAGTACAAGAAGGCAGGGCCAAAAAGAGGATGGCCAAAAGGAAAATGGATTGGAAGAAGGTTGTACGTTTCATAACAGGGGAATTTAAAAGTCTCTGTATGGGTAGTTTGGTTACACTAAATTACGACAGAAGGAGCCCCAGGTTGCTTAGAGAATCATTAAAGAAAATTAATATATGTTAAGGCTTTTTGTACACTAAGCGGCTTGTCGTTAAGCTCAAGAAGGGCCGCTGCCAACGTAGTTGGCGTTTATGCTGAGCGTCGTCGAAGTACTGGTGCAAGGGATGGATTTAGGAGCAATGACCGGCCTCGAAACCTTGCATTCTAACCTCCATTGGACCTGCGTCCGCGGCACCTATAACATGCGGTAGCATACTACTGCCTTATTACTACCGCCTCTCTACTAAAAAGAAGGCCGCTTACCAGATTACCATACTACGAGGCTACCGTATTATCTTCGCCCCATGCACGACAGGCACACAAACAAACGCCGTTATTTCAACGAGCAAGCGCTTACTACTCGGAAGCACGTAATTCCATATCTGCAACAGAAAATGGACATTACCAGCGACCTTCGCGTCTTCGAAATCGGCTGTGGCGAAGGCGGAAACCTCGTTCCTTTTCTCGAGTTGGGATGCGAATGTGTCGGCGTAGATTTCAACCAGGGAAAGATCGACAAGGGCCTTAGCTATATGGCCGAAGACTTGCCCAATGCGAAGGTGAATCTGTTGATCCAAGATATATACGACAGCTCAGCCGATTCCCTTGGAACGTTTGACCTCATCATCCTCCGAGACGTTATCGAACACATCCATGACCAAGGCAAATTCCTCGGTATGGTACACCGTTTCCTCCGGCCAATGGGGCGGATTTTCTTCGGCTTCCCACCTTGGCGGATGCCCTTTGGCGGCCACCAACAGATATGTCAAAGCAAGGCCCTGAGTAAGCTCCCTTGGTTTCATCTCCTCCCGATGCCACTTTACAAAGGGGTGCTTAAAGGCTTTGGAGAGTCGGAAGGAATGGTCACTAACCTCGCAGAAATCAAGGATACTGGCATCAGTATTGCTCGGTTCAGTAAGTTGGCAGAGGAAAGCGGCTATACTTTTGAGCAGAAAGACCTGTGGCTCATCAATCCGAATTATGAAACCAAATTCGGCCTCACACCAAAGCCTTTGCCAGCTATAATCGGTGGGATTCCATGGGTGAAAGACTTCTTTGCTACTTGTTGCTATGCGGTGATACGGAGAGACTGATTAGCTAGTGCATCAAGATCAAAGTTCGGTACAGTTATAACTTACCATCGCGGCACTGTACTTCCCAGCTGAAAACCTCACGTAGCTACGGCTATGATCGACTTTCAGCTGGTCGTCCAGCACCGCGCTGCCGGCGTTCTAACTAGCACCAACTTCAATCTTGACGCACTAGTACACTGTCGGAGAGAACGCTCATCGTCCCAAAGCGGCCACTTAACGCGAGTCTCGGGCTAAACCCATTATTATTTTGTCAGGTATGACGACTTCGTAAGTAAAGATGATTTTTATGCGCTGTTTTCTCTTTCTACCATTACTGTTTCTCTTATCCTGCGAATCTAAAGTCGGCCCATTACCAGAGGTGGCAAGTACCGCTATTCCTTTAATCATTGATGCAGACACAGCCAACGAGGTCGACGATCTTTTTGCCCTAGTCGGAGGGTTGGCACATGCCAAAAAGTCTAAAAAATACAGCCTTAAGGGGATTACTTCCGCCCAGTTTCATACCAGTCCGTTGGCCAGCTCGATGACGGTTTTAGAGAGTCAACGTATTAACGAGGATATCATAAGGATAATGGATTGCCCAGATGTGGCGACGCCCTTAGGAAGTAACTTACCATTGCCTAACGATAGCATGCCAGCCATCTCTGAAGCCTCCAGCTTCATCATCGCCCAAGCCAACGCCACACCGGTAGGGGAGAAGCTCCAACTCTTCGTCCTCGGCTCCTGTACCAATGCCGCCTCAGCCATTCTACAGGATCCATCAATTATCCCCAGAATTCATATCCGTTACCTCGGTTTCTGGTACGATCCCGCAACCGGGTTTTACGATAAAAAGGAGTTCAACTCTGGCAACGACACTTTTGCCGTCAACGTTCTGTTGAATACGCCAGGACTGGAGTTTACCGTCATGACGGCCACGACCAGCCAACGCCTAGTCTTTGACCGAGACACTGTTGCTCGGCAGCTAACCGGTACAGGAGAAATGGGAGAATATCTGCTTAATCGTTGGAATACTTACGACCGTTGGTGGACCAAAGAAGACCCCGAAAAGCAGCGTTGGGTTATGTGGGACGTCGCGCTGATTGAAGCTTTCTTTAATCCTGAGTTGGCAACCCTGGAGCAAAGATCGACTCCTCCTGAAAACCGGCCACGTAAAATTAGTGTCTACATTCACTTAGACTCGGTTAAGATGGAAGCGGGCTTTTGGTCTATGATGAATACTGATAAGTAGTTTCTCAATATGCGGAGCCTTCCAATATGCGGAACCATTCACTCATTCTCTAATAGACACATTCACTCATTGCCTTATAAACCACTACCTTCGCGCCCGGCCAAATAATCCTCCCCTTGAAGCTAGACATTCTCTTCTCCGATGACCACATTGTCATCGTCAACAAACCAGCTAACGTCCTCTCTGTTCCAGATCGTTATGATCCGGACATCCCCAACCTGACAAAGTTGCTGGGGCAAGAATTTGGCGACCCCATCATGGCCGTTCACCGGTTGGACAAACCAACCAGCGGTGTTATGGTCTACGCCCGCAACGCGGACGCCCACCGGGAGTTGAACCGCCAGTTTCAGGAACGGGAGGTCGACAAGATCTACCATGCCATTGTAGATGGTCAGCCACCAGTAGATGAAGAGATTGAAGTAGACGAGCCTATAGCCAACAACCCAGGAGAATCCGGTAAGATGATGGTCTCGAACAAGGGTAAATATGCCATGTCTGTTTTTAAGGTAATGGAAACCTTCGGTCATCAATTTAGCCTAATTGGCGCTCAGATTTTTACTGGTCGGACGCACCAGATTCGCGTCCACCTTGCCTACGCGGGCTATCCCCTGATGGTGGATCCATATTATGGAAAGCGGGATGAGTTTAAGCTCTCCGAAGTTAAGCGCAGGTTTAACCTGCGAAAGGAAGAAGAAGAACGGCCATTGCTTAACCGTGTTCCATTACATGCTTTCCGCCTAGCTTTTGACCATCCAGACTCAGGAGAACGGATGGAATTTGAGGCGGAGATGCCTAAGGATATGCGGGCGGTAGTTAATCAGTTGCGGAAGCTGAGGAAGTAGCGGTAAGCATTTGGAAATTAGCGTTTAGAGGGCTATGACCAATGAAAAAGCCTTTAGCAGTTAGCATTTGTGGCGAAACCACTAAATGCTAACCGCTAAAGGCTTTCTGCTATAAGGAGCGCAGCGACGTCTACAAAGGACCGAAGGTCCTGTCTAAAAAAGCCGAAGGCTTTTTTACCGTCTCCGCTTCCCGCTCTTTAGGTTACCCGACATTCCAGCCATAGCTGGGTTGTTGCTCATCTTGTGCATCATCTTCCGCATCTGGTCGAACTGCTTGATGAAACGGTTAACGTCGTCCATCCCTTGTCCACAACCACGGGCAATTCGCTTCTTACGGCTCATGCTCATTAGTTCGGGGCGCGCACGCTCTTGTGGCGTCATGGATTGGATGATGGCCTCTACTTTGGAGAAGGCAGAGTTGTCGATCTCGACGTCCTTCATCATTTTTTTCATTCCCGGAATCATGTTGAGGAGCGACTTGATGTCACCCATCTTCCGGAGCTGGTTCAACTGGCCGAGGAAATCGTTGAAGTCAAACTTGTTCTTCTTGATTTTTCCTTCAAGGCGCTTAGCTTCTTCTTCATCGAACTGATCTTGTGCCCGTTCTACGAAGGAGATGATGTCCCCCATACCAAGGATGCGCTGTGCCATCCGCTCTGGGTGGAACACATCCATTGTATTCAGTTGCTCACCGGTGGAGATGAACTTGATGGGCTTACCTACGGTGTACTTAACCGTAAGGGCAGCACCACCACGGGTGTCACCGTCCAACTTGGTAAGGACAACACCGTCAAAATTAATGCGGTCGTTGAAGACTTTGGCGGTATTCACTGCATCCTGGCCCGTCATGGAGTCCACGACGAAGAGGGTCTCGTTAGGGCTGATGGCATCTCGGACATCGCTGATCTCCTGCATCATCTTCTCGTCAACGGAGAGACGACCAGCAGTATCGACGATAACGACGTCATACTTGTTGTCCTGGGCATGAGCGATTGCGTTGAGCGCAATCTCTACAGGATTCTTGTTTTCTGGTTCTTTGTAAATACCTGCACCAACTTGCTCGGAGAGCACGGTGAGCTGCTCGATGGCGGCAGGGCGGTAGACGTCACAAGCCGTTACAAGAACTTTTAGGTTGCGCTTCTCTTTGAGGTGTAGCGCAAGCTTACCAGTGAAGGTCGTTTTTCCAGAACCCTGGAGGCCGGCAATCAGCACGACAGCAGGGGAACCTTTAACGTTGATACCAACACTTTGGCCACCCATTAGATCGGCCAGTTCGTCTTGAACGATCTTGACCATCAACTGGCCAGGCTTTACTGCTTTAAGGACGTTCTCGGAGCCGAGGGCCTTTTCCTTCACCTTGTCGGTGAATTCTTTAGCAATCTTATAGTTCACATCGGCCGCAACAAGCGCGCGACGGATTTCCTTGATGCTAGTGGCGACATTGATTTCAGTAATCTTATTGTCGCCCGTGAAGGTCTTAAACGCACCTTCGAGGCGGTCACTTAGGTTGTCGAACATAACAGTAAAAACTTTGGCCGGCAAAGATAGTCAAACAGTCTGTAAGTCACGTATTGAAACAGTCCGCTACCGCATGTTGGAGGCTGCCGCTTGTGGCAGCTGGCAAAAGGTAGTCAAGCAGTTTGTAAGTCACGCAGCCAAACAGTCGGCTACCGCGTGTTGGAGGCTGCCGCATGTGGTTAGAAGTGGGCAAAGTGTGTCGTAGAGACGAATAGAGTTGAGTAGTCTGCTCCTAAGACCTTGCTATTCAACCTCCTCTGCACCTGCGTCCGCGCCCCATTATTGATGATTTTACACGAAAAACGGATTTATCGGTACTAACACGGAAGCATTTGTGACGTTCTAACACCAATTGCGTCTTGTAAGTACTCGGACAGAATTAATGCGACATTTTGATCTGGTAGATTTTGAGTCTGGACGAGGCGAAAAACGCAGGCAACACCGTAGTGTTGGCGAGGCTTTTCAACGAAGTTCAGGCTCAAAAGATGCCGAGCAGGATGGTGCGATTAATTTTGTCCGAGTACTTATAACGTGAATAATGTCCTTAATCGGTAGAGAAACCCGATAAAAGGCTGCTCTTACGCTTGCAGGTTCCGGATATATGATTAAATTGTCGTTGTAACAGGTTAATAACCAGTACGATTTAACCATTCTGCCCCTTTTGATCCCCTATTCTAAGAAGTTTACCGCCTGAATGCGGGTGGTGTTCACCTATTTTTTAAACCACACTATATATGTCCACTATACTCAAGTTTCTCTTGATGGCTCTGGCATGGGCGGTATTGTTCCTTGGCACCTACTACGGGTGCATTACCAAGGAATATTGCCCTCCCGGAGAAAACCAAGAGGTTGCGGATCCGCCACCGGCTGTCGCAAATGATTATGCCTTAGCTTCCAGCTATGGCTCTGACGACGTGCTTACCGGCACGCAATGGAGTTCGATGCTTCAAGGCCTTTTAGATAAGTTCAACGCTGATCCTACCCAGGCTTTAGAAGTAACCGGTTACTATCATAACGGTGAAAATGCTCCTGAAGGTTTTGAAAACATGGGCCTTTATCGGGCAGATGAGATCAAGAAATTACTGATCGCTAAAGGTGTACCTGGCGACAACATCCGCATGCTAAGCCAATTGTTAACTGGTGATCGTCCTGCTGACCGTGAACTGTTTGATGCTGGTAAATTCGGCTGGGGTAAAATGTCAAATGCCGCTACGCCCAATGCACCTGAACTGGTGAAAGTCGATAAGGATGAGGTTAAAATCCGCTTCCCCTTCGACAAAGCAGCCAAAACACTTGGCAAAGAGGTTGAGGATTACCTCAAGACGCTGGCTGCTCGCGTTAAGGCTTCAAACGAAACTATTGCCATTATCGGTCATACCGATAATGTGGATACTGAAGCTTACAACATGAAGCTCGGCCAAAAACGTGCCGATTTCGTGAGAGACCGCCTTATAAGTTATGGCGTTAACTCTTCCCTTATCTCCACGTCATCTCAGGGCGAAAACAGTCCCGAGTCTTCCAATGCTTCTGCTGAGGGCCGTCGAATTAATCGTCGAGCTATCGTAACACTCAACAGAGCCCAGTAACCATTACCATCAACGCAATAATTCACTACAATGAATAATATTTTTCTTCACATCGACCACGGACTGTTTGGATTGGGGCACTGTGCCTGGTGGATCGCTTGGACCATCGCAGCTTTCGCACTCGGTGCAATCTTGCACTGGCTCCTTTGGGGTCGGGCCGAAAAAGTCGACGTCTCCGGTATCGAAGCTGACCGCGACCGTTACCATGCTTCTGCCACTAAGTGGGAGAAGGACTACCAAAGCATTAAATACCAACTCGAGGAAAGCCAGAAAGCGGAAGCTGATCTGCGCGCTTCTCTGCAACGCTGTGAGGCCGACCGCCACATCATGAGAGTCGCTGCGGAGTCTGCTGCTGCAATCGTTGTTCCTGTACCAGTTGATACTGGTGCTTTGGGCATCGCTTCCGGAATGGGAGGCGGCGGCAGCATCTACGCTGGCTTGTTTACCGACGATAACTTCCAGATCATCGAAGGTGTTGGTCCAAAAGTAAACGACGTTCTCATCAACGCTGGCTACAAGAACTGGAGCGAATTGGCCAAGGCTGATTCTAATGACCTTCGTGCCAAACTCGATGCCGCAGGCAAAAACTTTGCCCTCTGTGATCCTACCAGCTGGCCGCACCAGGCGAGCCTCGCCGCCGCTGGAAACTGGGACGATCTGATCACCTACCAGAAGTTCACCGATGGTGGACGCGAAACGGTTGGTGATTTTGAAACCGACTCTAAGTTCGAGAAACTGGCTGCCAAGAAACTTGGCTTCAGCAGCTCCAACCCAAACGACCTGAAGGTCGTTGAAGGTATTGGACCAAAAATTGAAGGCCTGCTGAAAGCAGACGGCATCAATAACTGGTTTGAACTCGCAGCCGCTGACGCTGACCGTATTCAGAATGTTCTCAACGACGCTGGCTCCCGTTACAAGCTGGCTAAGCCAGGTACTTGGCCACAACAGGCTGGTCTTGCTGCCGCTGGTAACTGGGCAGAGCTCAAAGCCCTTCAGGATGATCTTAAAGGTGGTGTCTAATCACAAGACCTTTGATTGCTGAGGTCGAACTTGATTGACCTCGAGTTTTGCGGCCCCGCTTCCGAAAGGAGGTGGGGCCGTTTTGGTTGGCGGGTTGCGGGTTGGCGGGTTGAGATAAATACTTGTTCGTTCTTTAATGACTACAACCCTATTGTAATCTCCGACGTTTGTAACGACGGCAACCCGCAACTTCGCAACCCGCAACCTATTACCCCATGAAATGGATCAAACGCCTCTCCATCTTTCTCGGCTGTCTCTACTTACTCATCTGTGGGTTATTGTTCTTCTACCAGGATGCGCTGATTTTTCATCCGCGCGCGCGAGCGTGGGATCATTCTTACGGTAATTACGAAGAGGACTGGGTGTCTTTAACTGATGGTACCCGACTTAATGCTTTACGGATTAAGGCGAAGGCGGGCAATGGGCAGGGTGTTGTATTGTACTTGCATGGGAATGTTGGGGACAACGGCCGGAGCATTTACCAGACCAGGACATTGCAGGGGTTGAGCTATGATTTATATTTGGTGGATTACCGTGGTTTTGGGAAGAGCGAGAGTATCGTCGACGGAGAGGAGGACATGACGGAGGATTTTCAATTGGTGTATGACCGATTGGTTGGGGAGTATGGGGAGGAAAATATTATCCTTGCGGGCTATTCTTTAGGGACCGGGCCAGCCTCTTTTTTGGCGGCAAATAACGAACCTAAAGGCGTGGTTTTGATTGCGCCTTATACCAGTCTAGTGGATATGAAGAACGAATTCTTCTGGATGTTTCCAGACTTTCTGATGAAGTATGAGCTTAACAACCTTCGGTACCTGCAAGCGAGCAAAAGCCCGGTGACGATCCTTCATGGGACGGCGGATAAGCTGATCCCGTTCCGCATGGGCGAGCAGCTGGCTGCCATTGATGCTGGCCGGATGAAGCTGGTGGCTTTGCAAGAGACGGGGCACCGGGGCGCGGTCTTACACGCCCAATTTGGGAAGGCGGTAGCGGCGTTGATTGCGGGGAAGTAGGACAAGGGCGCGGACGCAGGTGCAAAGAGGGGTGTTGAGAGCAATGTTGATCTGCTTTTGTTGGAGGGGCAAACCCCCACTAGCCGGGCAAATCCCTGCTCCATCAACCTTCTTTGCACCTGCGTC
>JBLIGS010000020.1:0-17339 GCA_047637095.1 Neolewinella sp.
ACCGGTTTCGTCGTCGGAGGTTGTCCAGCGACCGGTTGGTGCATCAGTGTTTTGTGCGCAGAGGCCAAAGGAGAATACAACGATGAAAAGCGGGAGAAGGTAGTTTTTTATCATTTAGCTCTTTGTATGCGTGTATAACGGTAGAACAGGGGTTTTCGTCTTTTGTGCAATGTTAAGGTTGGTTAATACAGGGTTTGAGCTTCGTTGCTTCTGCGCCATAACATTGCCCCTCATGAGGAGAAGAGCCAGGAGTTGGCCTATAACTTAACGTTAGATAGTGTACAAGTAACGATAAGTTAACACAGGAGAGGGCTAGAGTTAATTGAGCCTGATGACCTTTGCGGCAGAAATCTAAAACAAAATGAAATTTAAGTTTACCCTTCTCCTTATGGGAGTGCTATGGAGTGTATTGTCTTTCGCTCAGGACAAGTCAATGCTTGACGTTGAAACGGAACTCGTCACTAATTCTACGGAACCTACTGCGCCCCTTTCGCCTCCCTTTCCAGTGGTAAACTATAAATTTGGCAAAGGCCTTGAGATCATGGCTCCAGACTCGTCTGGCAAGATGAAATTCAACATTCGTTTCCAGAGTCTTCTGAACACCCAGCGCTCACTTGATGGCGGAGAAAGCTGGGAAACATCCTTTTTGATTCGCCGTGCAAGGATGAAATTTTCTGGCTGGGCGCTTGACCCGAAGCTTTCCTATAAAATTGAGTTAGCACTGTCTAATCGAGACCTTGGCTCGAAGCACGATTTTGGAGAAACCAATGAAGCTCCTAAAATTATACTTGATGCTGTTTTGAAGTGGAAAGCAATCAAAAATTGGACAGTATGGATGGGGCAGACCAAACTCCCTGGAAACCGAGAGCGGGTCATCTCTTCAGGAAGCTTGCAAATGGTTGACCGAAGCCTAGTTAATAGTGTCTTTAACATTGACCGCGAAATGGGCTTCCAACTTCATGGTAAGTACAACGTTGGTAGTGGAGTGGTTAAACCTATACTCTCTTGGTCTCTGGGCGAGGGGCGTAACATTACCCAGACTAATATTGGCGGATTTCATTACGTTGCCCGTATGGAGTGGCTCCCAATGGGCGAATTTGCCAGCAAAGGGGATTATGTCGGAGCCGACCTGAAGCGTGAGGAAACGCCGAAACTTGCCCTCGGAGGTGCCTATAGCCTTAATAAAGGTGCTTCACGACAGAAGCAAAGTGGCCGCTTCCTCCGAGATGTGGAGGGAAATTATTTGGAGAATGATCTCCAGACGGTTTTTGGCGATATGATGTTCAAGTACAAGGGCTTCTCCCTAATGGGAGAGTATGCGTGGAAACGTATGGGCGATAAAGAAGTAAGAGACCAAGAAGATATGCGTCTTAACATCCTTGATGCTGAGGGAAGCAGTTATTACACCGGAAACGGATACAACATTCAGACAGGGTACCTTTTAGCGAAAGATTACGAGGTTTCTGCACGCTATACTAATGTAGTGCCGAACTCAGAGGCAAGCTTTAAAGGGTTGAAGGAGTACACTGTTGGCTTGTCTAAATACTTTGTTGGCCATTCGCTGAAAGTACAAACCGATGTTTCCTTACTAGATGAAGCTAACGCCACTTCAAATGACCTACGCTACCGTTTTCAGGTAGAGTTTCAGTTCTAAATATTGAGCTAGTGTCTTTCCTTTTTACGGAAAGCACATACCAAATATAGATTCAAAACTACTAAAATTTTATTCTTATGGACGTGTCACTCTTAGTGATGTGGGTGGGCTTTATTTTTGCTTCCTATTCTGTTGTCGGAAATGATGTAATCCAAACACTCGGTACCTTTCTTACTTCTAATGAGAAGAAAGTGAAATGGTACATTCTATGGGCCTTCGCTTCTTCCATCATGGTTTATGCGCTCGTTGCAGGTTACATGAACAACGATATTGACTACGGTCGCCTTGATAAATTCGATCTAGAGGCCATTACCTTCAACTGGTACTATGTCTTGCCTCCGTTGGTGCTCATGTTGATCACCAGAGTAGGAATCCCAGTTAGTACCACCTTTATGGTCCTGACGCTTTTCTCTCTGAACAAAATTCCTAATGACCTCAGCAGTATGATGGCATCGGTGTTCGATTCGGATGCTAAACTTGGAGGGATGATTCAGAAGTCGATCATGGGCTATATCATAGCCTTTACTTCGGCCATCGTTATTTACGTCTTGGTTAGCCGGTTAACAGAGAAGAAGTTTGCTGCTAAGCCTGTAAGTGACTCTGCACGACCCATCTGGATTGGTTTGCAGTGGCTGACAACTGGCTTCCTCTGGTTTCAGTGGTTAACACAGGATCTTGCGAATATCTATGTTTACCTCAAAGGCGGCGTAGATCTATCCGTGGGAGGCTTTGCTATGTCTCTGGTGATCCTTGTTGGCCTCTTAGGTTACATTTTCTACTCTGCTGGTGGTAAAGTTCAGGATGTGGTACGCGAGAAAGCGAACACCTCCGACATTCGCTCTGCTACCTTCATTGACCTTATCTACGGTATCATCCTGTACATCTTTAAGTACAACTACCTGGACCTGTTTGAAGCAAAACTACCAATGAGTACCACCTGGGTATTTATTGGCCTTCTTGCCGGACGTGAAATCGGCATACGCCTGAACATTGATAAGAAAATAACGAAAGTAACTGCCGGCATGGTTTTTTCTGATCTCGGGAAGGTCTTCTTTGGCCTTGTTGTGAGTGTGATACTGGTCTTCATGATTAAGATGATTGGGGGGTAAGACCAAGTCTTGCCACACACACACACACAAGTGCATTTTTAACGGCGATTGAAATCGTGATAGGAAGCTTTACAACTCTCAGGGTTGTAAAGCTTCTTTCGTTAAGGAATGATGGTGTTATTTGCAGTTTTTCTGAAAACTGTTTTAATCGTCTAGCAACAGGACACAATTCCGTCTCTTACCAAGAACAAGGCTTTTTCCTGTGTTCTAACACCTATAGAGTGGGCTTTCCAGTAAACATTGGGTTTCTAAATTTTACTTCATACCCGTTTAAGATTCGCTTAATAATCAGGAACATTTAAGCATCGAAGACGTCATGATAATTAACGATAGAGGCCAGTCAAAGACAGATTTTTAATACTCTGCTAAGAGTAGGGTTACAAGTGTTGAGGAATTTTGCATCATCAAAACAACCAATACATGAAAACTTATTTGACCCTTCTTTTAGCCTGTTTTTACAGCCTGATGATTTCTGCCCAGGAAGTCCGTATTACAGATGCTGACTTAGTGGGTGGAGAAGAATATAGCTGGACGAGCGATAACGTGTATATACTTGATGGCCTCGTCTATCTCGAAACTGGCGGTATTCTCAACATCGAAGCTGGTACCGTAATCAGGGGCGCTGTAGAGATTACAACGGGTGACAATACTACGGCTCTAATCATCAGTCGTGGTGCACAGATCTTTGCCCGTGGTACTGCTACTGCTCCCATTATTTTTACTGCTGAAGACGATGACTTGAGTACTTACGGAGACTTCCTCCCACGTGACCGTGGTGAATGGGGTGGCCTTATTATACTAGGTAGTGCTACTGTTGCTCGTCCTGATGGCGAAGACGGTGTTGAAGGTATCGATGCTGATGAAGCCCGCGCCCAGTTTGGTGGCACCAATGATGAAGACAACTCAGGCGTTCTCAATTACGTGTCCATTCGCCACGGTGGAGCCCAACTCAGTCCTAACAACGAGATCAACGGCCTAACTCTTGGTGGTGTAGGTTCTGGTACGACCATCGACTATGTGGAGGTATTCGCTAACCTCGATGATGGAATCGAACTTTTCGGAGGTACTGTAAATGTTACCCACGCTGCAACCGCTTTCTGTGGCGATGATGCTTACGATTACGACTTCGGCTGGCGCGGCAATGGCCAGTATTGGTTTAGCCTTCAGAGCGCCGACGTTTCTACTGGTCGTGCTGGTGAGCACGATGGTGCCAAGCCCGACGAACTTGCTCCTTTCTCGAACCCGACGATCTACAATGCTACTTACGTCGGAATTGGCAAGACTGCTACACCCGTTGGTGGCGACGCTGCAAAAGCACTCCCACTTTCCGTTATTTTTCGCGACAATGCCGGTGGCACTTACGCCAACTCCGTATTCACAGACTACAACGGTGCAGCAATTGCGGTTGAGGACCGTGATGATACTGCTGATGGTGATTCTTACGCTCGCCTCCAAGCTGGTGACTTAAACATTAAGAACAACATCTTCTTCGACTTCGGCCGGGGAACAACTGCTGCTGATATCTTCTTTGTTGTTGACCAAAATGAGGAGATCAATGCTGCTGCTTCCGCTATTTTGGTGGCCAACTTCACTGCCGCTGGTAATCAACTGATTGATCCCGAACTCAACAATGCTGAGCGTGGTGAGATGTTTGACCCTCGTCCGTTTGCATTTGGTACTGCGGCCTCTGGTGCTGTGGCTCCGACTGAAGCAGGTATTGAAGCGGTTGCTTACTACGGTGCTTTTGCACCTGGTAACGGCGATAGTGAAGATACCAACTGGCTTAAGGGCTGGTCTGCAATCAGCAACTCTAACGCTGTATTTGACTTTCTCAACGGTGTTGGTGAAGTAGAAGCTAACGGTCTTTTGCTCGATGCTCCCGTTCCTAACCCTGCAACTGAGGTTACTACTATCAAGTTCGAGCTTCCGCGTGCTGCTAAGGTTAGCCTCACAATTATGGATATGCTTGGCCGCAATATGGGCCGCTTTACCCAGCAGTATGCTGCCGGTGCGAATGCTCAGCAGATCAATGTTGCTGACCTGCCAAATGGCAACTATGTAATTGTTCTCGATGCTGAGGGGAGCCGGGTTACTCAGAAGCTTGTGGTTAATAACTAAGACAACCTATTGGGCGCGGCCAACGGTAGTTGGCGTTTATGCTGAGCGTAGTCGAAGTACAGGTGCAAGAGAGGTTTTTTTAAAGCAATGCTCTTCATAAAGCTTCTCCTGCACCTGCGTCCCCGCCTTCTTGTACTGATTTAGAATGAACACCTAAAACCTATTTAAAAACACAAGGGCAATTACGCTCATCTACATTTTTTCTTCTAATACAAAATAGAATTCTGATGTTCAAACAATTTACTTCACTCTTGGTAACCTTGGTGTTTGCCACTACCGTTTACGGGCAACAAGGTGCTATCTCGGGCACCGTTTTTGACGAAGACGGCTTTCCAATGTTGGGCGCCAATGTTGTCATCCAAGGCACGGCTATCGGTGCACAAACCGACTATATAGAAGGCAAATTCCAGTTCAAGGCCGACGTAGGAGTTTACACCATTGTTGCCTCGTACGTAGGTTATGGCGACCAGATTGTTGAAGGCGTGATTGTAGCTGGAAACGAGACAACTATTCTCGATTTTAACTTCACGACAGACGCTGCCGGCGGTATTGATCTTGGTGAAATAGTTGTAACTGGTAAAGCCATTAACAACGGCGAAGTTGCTGTAATGAAACTCCGCCAGAACAGTGATAAAGTACAAGACATAATCTCTGCTCAGGAAATGAGCCGTCTTGGTGCTAGCAATGTTGCCAGTGCTATGTCCAAAGTGACCGGTACTACGGTTGTGGACGGAAAGTACGTTTACGTACGTGGCCTTGGTGACCGTTACTCTGCAACAACAGTGAATGGTCTGCGTCTACCAAGTACGGATCCTTACCGTAATTCTGCTCAGCTAGATATCATTCCAACGAATCTGCTTGACAACATCGTTGCCAGTAAAACCTTTACTCCTGACCTCCCGGGTGACTTCACCGGGGGTAGCGTGAACATCGAACTGAAATCGCTTCCCGAGCGCTTCACTTGGGGGATTTCTGCTTCTGGTAGCTACAATACGGTTAGCAGTTTTCGCGATGATTTTCG
Organism: Neolewinella sp.; assembly: GCA_047637095.1. Taxonomy (GTDB): domain Bacteria; phylum Bacteroidota; class Bacteroidia; order Chitinophagales; family Saprospiraceae; genus Neolewinella. Next base: position 5,903 of record JBLIGS010000020.1, read on the forward strand.
CACTTTTGACGCTGGTAGCCGCTCTGCACTGGGCTTCAACGATGGAACGCTGGACCTGCCATCCGGAATCACCAGCGCTGCTGCTTCTGATCTCGACGTACTTGACCGTCGCGCAGCCCGCCGTGCTTTCCCTAATGATGAGCTTGCCGGTTTGCTTAACAATGCTGCTAAAGAACTTGGTGCTGGTTTCAGCCAAACAACGAAGTCTACTCCACTTGATTTTGGACTAAGTGCCAACATTGGTAACCAGTTCCAGATTGGGAATATGCCTGTTGGTTTCTTTGCTACGGCGAGCTATAGCCGCGACTATTCTTACCGCGAAGGAACCCGTGCCAACTACTTTAATCCTGGTGATTCAGAAGTACTCTTCCGTGACTTCGATCTCCAGGATAAGCGCAGCGTCGAAGCTGCCAAAATTGGTGGAATGGTCGGTCTGAGCTTCAAGCCAAGCCCCGCTAATGAAATCAACCTTTATAGCATTTACAGCCATCAGGGATTCCTTGAAGGACGTGTGCTTACTGGTGCTAATGACAACTATGGTTTAGCTGGTACGCCGGAGAGCTTCTTCTACTCCCAGACCAACGCCTTCAAAGAACAGCAACTGATGGACTATGTAGCGGAAGGCACACACACGCTCACCGGTCTCGGAAATGTTAAACTGGAATGGGCTGCTAACTACATTGAGACATCGCAAGACGAGCCTGATACCCGCTTCATCGCTTACACTTCTCAGAATGGCTTTACACAAATTAATGAAGCTGAATTAATCTTGCCTTCGAGTTTCTTCCGCGAACTAAACGATAACGGCTACCAAGGAAAAATCGACATCACTGTACCTTTTCTCCAAGAAAAGAGTCGTGGAAACGCTATCAAATTCGGTGGCCTTTACAACACAAAGGAACGTGACTTTAACGAAGCTTCCTATAACTTCCTGAACCGCGACGGCCTATCTCTGAATGATGTGAATGGTAGTATCGAGGAGCTTTTCGCCGCTTCTAACCTGGGCGTTATTGGTGGTGAATCTGGTGCTAACCAAATCGGCCTTTACGTTAGTGAGAACACTACGCTTTCCAACAGCTACACCGGTCAGTCTGATATCACTGCGGCTTATGCTATGGTTACCTACGAATTCTCTGATCGCTTTAAGGCAATTGCTGGCGTTCGTCTTGAGAGTACCAAACTCGACATTGAATCTGATCAGGCTGCGGTTGCGATCAACCCTGAAGACTTCAAGGCAAATATCGATACTACTGCCTTGTTGCCTGCTCTTAACCTTGTGTATAAGGTCAATGAACGAAGTAACCTTCGGGGTAGCTTCACTCAAACCATTGCTCGCCCGAATATGCGTGAGATCGCGCCTTTCGGTGCTTTCCCTTTCATTGGAGGTGTACCTGTTTTTGGTAACCGTGACCTGGAGTTAACCAATATCAACAACTTCGACCTCCGCTACGAAATCTTCCCGAATGCCGGTGAGGTTATCGCTTTCAGTGCCTTCTACAAGAAGTTTACCAATCCGATTGTGACGACTTTTCGCAACGCTGGTCAGCAACAATTCACCTGGACTAACTCCGAAAGTGCAGAACTTTATGGTGTTGAACTTGAATTTCGAAAAAGCCTTGGCTTTCTATCTTCGAAGCTGGATAATTTTACCTTTAACAGCAACTTCAGCTACCTTCAGTCTAGCCAGAAAATTGCTGAGAAAGAAGTACGGCAGGGCCTTGAACTTGATCCTGAATTTAGTAGCGAACGTGCCTTCAATGGCCAGTCTCCTATCGTAGTAAACGCCAACCTCAGCTGGGACAATCCTGATACTGGTTGGGGAGCAATTATTGCCTTCAACTACTTTGGTGACCGCCTGCAGAGCATCGGTGCCGTTGGAACTTCCGACATCTTTGAGCGTGGCCGTAGTTCCCTCGATTTGAGTGCAAGCAAGAAGCTCAATAACTTCAATTTTACCCTCCGCGCCAAGAATTTGTTGAACCCTGCTTACGAGACCTTTTCTGAGTTCCGTGGTCAGGAGTACCTCTTCAGCAGCTACGAACGTGGCCAGGAGATTAGCATGGGCATTAGTTACAGCCTATAAAGACTTTTTGTATTAGATTTCTATTTTTAGCGCCTCCTATTTTTTAGGGGGCGCTTTTTTGGTGAATGGGAAGGGGGGAGTTGCGGGACTGATTTCTAACTTCTGAAACCTAATGGCCGCGGCCGCGGGTGCAGAGGAGGTTGGAGGAGCAGGGGAGGGGAGACGGAAATTGTTACATCTAGTGATGGAATAGATGATCCGCTAAGAAGGAGAAAAGGCAAGAATCTTATAGCGCGCGGAGCGCGCTTCAGCCGTTCGCTACCGGAGGTAGCATTAGCCGGTAACCTCATTGATAATCCGTGCGGCCAACTTCGCCGTCACCCCATCCTGGTCAAAAACAGGGTTCATCTCCGCAATGTCTAGGCTGATGACCTTACCGGTGGCAAGGATTTTGCGGAGGATGGGAAAGAAGAACTCCGGTGAAAAGCCAACGGGAGATGGTGCGCTTACGCCCGGAGCGTAGGCGGAGGAGAAGCCATCCAGGTCAACGGTAATGTAGAGGTAGTCTAAACGGTCGAAGAAGCTTTGGAGGAGGTGAAGGATGCTGGGGATATTGGCCGGTGTACAAGCATCGTGGAGGATACAGTCTACGTTGAGGTTGGCGGCGGTCTCGAAGAGGGAAGGGACGTTGGCGGCCCGTTGGATGCCAACGGCCATGTATTCGACGTAGTAACTGTGGTCCGCCAGTACCTGGCGGAAGGGGGTTCCGGAGGTTGGTCCATTGGGGAAGGGACGGAGGTCGAAATGGGCATCGAAGTTGAGGATGCCGAGGCGGGGCTTTGGCCCCGCAAACTTACTCAGGTAACCATCTATACCAAGAAAATGAGCGTATGCAATGTCGTGCCCACCACCAATGCCAATTGGCATAATACCCTGATCTAATAACCGGGTAATGGCCTCACCAAACGCAGTCTGGGTCGCTTCAAGGTTCTCATCCGTGCAGGTAATAGCTCCGGCATCGGCTACAACCTTGTTGTCCAGATGGTTGGCAAGTTTGGCACACTGCCTTTTAACTTCCCCTGCACCTGCGACCGCGCCCAAACGGCCTTGGTTTCTACGGACGCCTTCATCGCAAGCATAACCCAGTAAAGCGAAATTAGCAGCTGGCCAATCCTGCTCCGGCTGGCTGATGTCCAGGTGTTTTATCACCTCAAACCAGTATTCTGGCGGATTGGAAGGATCGGTTTTACGGCCGGCCCAGAGGTTTGTATTTGGTGGTGTGTAAGTCGTGTTTTGCATATAAGTAGGTAGTTGGCCCCTTCATGAAAAAGTAGAGAGGGAATTGAAAACGCTGTGCGTTTTTCTAAGCTATAGAGAGGCAGCCGAAGACTATAAAAACGCACCGTTAATAACGACCTGCGAAACCGTCGGCATCCCAAAGTTATACGGTAACGCCCCGAACGAAGGCAATTGTTCCGTAATCAACAAGTTTGCACGCTTACCAACAGTAATGGAGCCTAATTCTTTTTCGAGTCCCATCGCATAAGCTCCGTTTAAGGTGGCTGCATTAATGGCTTCTTCGGGAAGCATCTTCATCTGGGTACAGGCCAAAGACAGGGCGAAGTTCATGTTGCCCGAAGGTGCTGAACCCGGGTTGTAGTCGGTGGCTAGGGCGACGGGTAAGCCGGCGTCCATCAACCGCCGAGCGGGCGTGTAAGGAATACCCAGGAAAAATGAGCATCCGGGTAGGGCGACGGGCATGGTTTCCGAACCTTTTAGTGCCTCAACGTCGGCCTCGGAGAGTTCTTCGAGGTGGTCGACGGAAAGGGCGCCGTGTTGAACGGCGGCAGCTACGCCGCCCAGCGTAGTAAACTGATTGACGTGAATTTTTGGTACAAGACCATGCTTTATTCCCGCTACCATTACCAATTCGGTGTCTTCGACGGAGAAGTAGCCGTCTTCGCAGAATACGTCGACAAAGTCTGCGAGGCCTTCTTCAGCGATCTTTGGCATCAGTTCGTCCGTCAGCATCCGGAGGTAACCAGCTTTGTCCGTTTTATAGTTGGCGGGGATGGCGTGGGCGCCCAGGAAGGTCGCCTTGATGGGAATGGGGTATTCCTCCCGCAAGCGACGGATTACCCGCAGCATTTTTAGTTCTCCTTCAACGGTTAATCCATAACCAGACTTAATTTCGATGGCACCAGTACCAAGGGCCATGACGGTTTCCAGCCGGGTTTTACTCTGTTGGTACAGGTCTTCTTCGGGGGTCTCGTTCAGCCGTTTAGCAGAGTTGAGGATACCGCCGCCAGCGGCGGCGATCTCAGCATAGGTCTTTCCTTCCAGCCGGGCTACCCATTCATGCGATCGGTCGCCAGCGTAAACGATGTGGGTGTGGCTATCGCACCAGGTAGGGAGGACGAGCTGGCCGTCGCAGTCGATTATATCTCCGGTATAGTCCGTTGGTGCGTAGGCCATGGGCCCGAAGTCGGAGATCAGGCCGTCTTCGATGAGGAGGTAGGCATCGTTGATCAGGGGGAGTTTGGCCATGTCAGCCCCAGCGATGCGCCGGGTGGTGGCGGGCCGGACTTGGAGGAGTTGGTGGATATTGGTCAATAACATGGCTAACAATTGTGTAATGTAAAAAACTTGACGACTAATGATGACTCTAGTGCGTCAAGATTGAAGTTGGTGCTAGTTAGAACGCCGGCAGCGCGGTGCTGGACGACCAGCTGAAAGTCGATCATAGCCTTAGCTACGTGAGGTTTTCAGCTGGGAAGTACAGTGCCGCGATGGTAAGTTATAACTGTACCGAACTTTGATCTTGATGCACTAGTGGCTAGCCTACTAGCTAGATTGGTAGGGTAGGGGCTTGACTCCTACCCTAAAGCGGGGCCGAGGGCCCCGCGCCCCAGGATAAACCATTAAAACAACCCATCATCCACCAAATTGGGGAGGGTCACCACCAAGTTTGGCGACCGTTCCATTTCCCGTTTGATGGCGAAGATCGCCTCTTCGTTGCGGGCCCAGGAGCGGCGGGCGATGCCGTTGTTGACGTCGAAGAATAGCATGTTTTTGAGGCGTGCTTCGGCTTCGGGAGAACCGTCGAGCAGGAGGCCGAAACCGCCGTTGACGACTTCGCCCCAGCCTACGCCACCACCGTTGTGGATGCTTACCCAGGAGGCGCCGCGGAAGCTGTCGCCGATGACGTTGTGGATGGCCATGTCGGCGGTAAACTGGCTGCCGTCGTAGATGTTGGAGGTTTCGCGGTAGGGGCTGTCGGTGCCGCTGACGTCGTGGTGATCACGGCCAAGGACGATGGGCCCGAGGCGGCCTTCGGCGATTGCTCGGTTGAAGGCGATGGCGATTTTGGTGCGGCCTTCAGCGTCGGCGTAGAGGATTCTGGCCTGGCTGCCGACGACGAGTTTGTGGCCCTCGGCTTCGCTAATCCAGGTGATGTTGTCCTGGAGTTGCTGCTGTATTTCTTTGGGCGCGGAGCGCAGGAGGCCCTGGAGGGTTTCAAGCGCAAGGTTGTCACTCATCCGGAGGTCCTCCGGTTTGCCGGAGGCGCAAACCCAGCGGAAGGGGCCGAAGCCGTAGTCGAAACACATAGGTCCTAGGATGTCCTGGACGTAGGACGGGTAACGGAAGTGTTCTCCATCGGCGGCCATGATGTCGGCGCCGGCGCGGGAGGCTTCCAGAAGGAAGGCGTTGCCGTAGTCGAAGAAGTAGGTTCCTTTGGTGGTGTGGGCGTTGACGGCCGCCGCGTGGCGGCGTAGGCTCACCTTAACCGCGTCGCGGAAGGCATCAGGATCATTGGCCAGTAACTCGCTGGCTTCGTCGAAGGCCATGCCGGCAGGGTAGTAGCCTCCGGACCAAGGGTTGTGCAGGCTCGTCTGGTCAGAACCTACGTGGATGTAAATGTCTTCTTCTAGAAAACGTTCCCAGACGTCGATGACGTTTCCAACGTAGGCAATTGACTCTGCTCTTTTACCGTCCATTGCATCCCGCGTCCGCGCCACCAAATCGTCTAAGTCTTCACACAAAATATCGACCCATCCCTGGCTATGCCGCTTCCGCGCTGCCGAAGGATTTACCTCAGCACAAATGGTCACACAGCCAGCGATATTACCCGCCTTGGGCTGTGCTCCACTCATACCACCAAGGCCTGCGGTCAGGAAGATTTTTCCCGCAATACTATCGCCTTCATCCAGTATTTTTCGGAAGGCATTCATCACCGTAATCGTCGTGCCATGCACGATTCCCTGGGGACCGATGTACATGAAACTGCCCGCCGTCATCTGTCCGTACTGGGTTACGCCCAGCGCATTAAACTTCTCCCAGTCGTCTGGCTTGGAGTAATTCGGGATCATCATACCGTTGGTCACTACCACCCTTGGTGCCGCTGGCGTAGATGGAAAAAGCCCCATTGGGTGGCCAGAGTACAGGTGCAATGTCTGCTCGTCCGTCATCTGGCTCAGGTACTTCATCGTCAGTAAATACTGCGCCCAGTTTTGAAACACTGAGCCGTTGCCGCCGTAGGTGATCAACTCCTCCGGATGCTGGGCCACTGCCGGGTCCAGGTTGTTCTGAACCATCAACATAATTGCCCGCGCCTGGGTAGACTTGCCAGGGTACTCGCTCATCGGCCGTGCGTGAATGGCATACGACGGCTTAAATCGGTGCATGTAGATCCGGCCATAATCCATTAATTCTTGCCGGAATTCTGGCAGTAATTCAGCATGCCACTCCGCCGGAAAATACCGCAGCGCATTGCGCAGCGCCAGGGTCTTCTCTTCGGGAGAGAGGATGTCTTTGCGGCGCGGGGCACGGTTGGCGTCGGCGGGGATTTGGCGAGGACTAGGGAGTGTGGTGGGGAGGCCTTGGAGGATTTCTTCAGAAAATGTCATGATAGTTTTATCTAGATGTATTGCACGTTTGGTGTTCCGGCCTTTAGGCAGGGTGACGGAATTAACCGGCCTAAAGGCTGGGAAACTCAACTTTTAATTTACGATCCACAACCAGCCCAATCATCGCATTTATGTCATCCTTCAACAACCGGTCAATGGTTAACTTCGGCACGAGAGACCGAATCAATGCATGGTTTTCTTCGACGATGTCGGAGAAGCGGTTCGGCCGGCGGAACTCCATCGCCTGGGCGGCATACATCAGTTCGATGGCCAGAATTTTTTCTAAGTTGCCAAGAATTTGGTTGAAACGGCGACCGGAGATACTGCCCATAGAGACGTGGTCTTCTTGCCCGAGGGAAGTCGGGACGGAGTCTGCGGAGGCGGGGAAACAGAGCGATTTGTTCTCCGTTACCAGCGCCGCGGTCGTGTATTGTGGGATCATGAAGCCGGAGTTGAGGCCTCCAGCTTCGGTGAGTAGTCGGGGAAGGCCATATTGGCCGTCGAGTAGGAGATAGCACCGCCGATCGGAGATGTTGCCCAATTCTGCGGTAGCAAGGGATAAATAGTCCAGGGCCATCGCCAGTGGCTGGCCGTGGAAGTTGCCGCCGGAAATGGCCGTCTGCTCGTCGATGATGATCGGGTTGTCCGTCACCGAATTCAACTCAATGCTGACCAGTTCTTCAAGGTGGTAAAAGGCGTTTCGGGAAGCACCGTGGACCTGTGGCATACAGCGCATGGAGTAAGGATCCTGCACGCGTGTGCAGTCAAGGTGGCTGGCGGTATTTTGTGATCCATCCAGGAAACCCCGGATGCGACCGGCAACAGCCTTGCAGCCCTTAAAGGGCCGTAGCTCATGCAAGTCTGCGCGGAAGGGCGCAGCACTACCTTGGTAACCTTCGAGGCTCATGGATCCGGCCAGGTCGGCGAGGTCAAGCAGGTAAGCCATCTTGTCCAGCCCGTTAACGGCGTGGGCCAGGATGAACTGGGTTCCGTTGATGAGGGCCAGGCCTTCTTTTGCAGCCAATTGAATCGGCTCAAGGTTGTGCTTTTGCAGCATCTCTTTCGCTGGCGTCATCGTCGTCCCATCCCAGAAATCACCTTCGCCAAAAAGCGGAAGGAACAGGTGGGATAGGGGAGCGAGGTCGCCGGAGGCACCAACGGAACCTTGCTCCGGTACCACCGGAATGAGGTCGTTGTCAATGAAATACCGGATGCGGTCAATCACCTCCAAACGGATGCCGCTGTGCCCCTGGCTCAGGGCTTGGATTTTACAGATCATCATCAGTTTCGCTAGCCGAGGAGCGATGGGAGCACCCACGCCAACGGCGTGGGAAATCAACAGGTTGTACTGAAGTAGGTTAACCTCTTCGGGCGTAATTTGGGTGTCACACAACGGGCCAAAACCGGTATTAATACCGTAAACGGCTTTGCTTCCTACTGCCATTTTAACTACGGCTTGCCGGGCTTTGATAACCCGGCTTTGGGCCTGCTCGCTTAGCTGGCCGACTAAGCTGCCGTTGGTGAGAGCAATGGCCTTTTGGTAAGAAAGTTGATCTGATCCGTAGTAAAACATGTGGTGGTTTTTTGAGCATTAAGCGTTTAGAATAAAGTATTTAGATGCCAATCTAGATGCTAAAAGCTAAACCCTAATCGCTCCCAAGGGGAGCAAGGACTGAAGTAATGCAAAAGTCAGTTTTTAAATGATGCCCAACAAGACTAACTTTAGGCTTTAATAATGCCTAATGGTTATCAATGGAATTGAGACAGCTTAGATATTTCACCGTTTTGGCGGAGGAACTGCACTTTAGGAAGGCTGCGGAGCGGCTCTTTATCGCCCAGCCCGGCCTAAGTCGACAGATTAAGCAGTTGGAGGAGGAGATGGGCGTAAGTCTATTTGACCGGAACAACCGTAAAGTAGACCTAACCCCTGCGGGGAAGTTCCTACAGGGGAGGGTAGGGAGTTTGCTGGCTGAACTAGACATACTGGTGGCCAATACCCGGCAAACGGCGGAAGGGCTTCGGGGGCAATTGCGAATTGGGTACATCGGTTCTGCGATGCAGCATACGGTCCCGCAGCTACTGCTTGCGGTGAAAAAGGCTTACCCGGACATCTTATTTTCGCTCAAGGAAATGGACAATTCGCAACAATTGGAAGCTTTGTTGGGGCGGGAGATTGACCTGGGCTTTGTGCGGGTGGAGCGGGTGGCACCGCCGCTGCGGATACGGGCGGTTTTTGAAGATACTTTTTCCCTTGTTCTGCCAGAGGGCCACCCAATTTCAGCGTCGAATTTTAAGGGGTTGGAACAGTTTCGGGACGAGCCTTTTATCCTGTTTGAATCGACTTACAGCGAAAGTTATTACGAGAAGGTACTGCAATTATTTGATGCGGCGGGCTTCCTACCTAAGGTGTCGCACACTACGGTGAATGCGAGTTCGATTTACCGGTTGGTGTCCAACGGGATGGGCCTATCGATCGTCCCGACGGTGCTGCAAAAGGGCTATGATATTCCGGTGAAATTTATCGAATTGAAGGATGTGCCACAGCGGACGATGCTGCGGGCTGCTTGGCACGGAGATGACCGGAGTGCGTTGTTAGAGCGGGTGTTGGGCTTGCTTTAGACAGGTGCAAAGGAGGAAGTACAAATGCAGGTAGTATTCACCTTAGTTTTTCCATCGGTGAACCAATCGTTGGTGTTAAGAGCCCTGGAATTGGGGGGATGGAATTCCTGGCCCAGGGCTTACAGCACCCCAACGTCTTCTCCGTCGTTCTTCCCGTCGAAGGGCCATCTTTTACCGTGAATTCGGAAGGCAAACGAAATCGCCTTGATTGAGACATTGCGCAAACCGGCCAGGAATCCCACTTTAATATTGAGCGCAGCTCAGACGGGATAACCTTCGAGTTTCTGATGCGGACAGAACCATTACTCGGAAGCGCTGCCAGTTGCCAATGGCAATGAGGATAATCGATTAGAGCCGCTGTGTTCGTTAAGGGGGGGCGCTTCGAGACGCTTAGGAGGGCCGCGGCCGCAGGTGCAGGGGGAGTTGGTGGAGCAGGGTTTTTAGCCGTTAGTCTTTACGATTAGGAGATAGTCCTCAAAACTCAAACAACGTCCCCGCCGCCGCAGGCGGCGTAGCTCCAATATGGTAGTAAGCCTTCTCAGTCGCCTGCCGGCCACGTGGAGTTCGCTGGAGGTAGCCTTCCATGATCAGGAAGGGCTCGTGTACTTCCTCGATGGTACCGGTGTCTTCGCCGACGGCAGTAGCGATGGTGGAAACCCCGACGGGCCCGCCTTTGAATTTGTTGATGATGGCGTTTAGGATCTTGTTGTCCATTTCATCGAGGCCGCCTTCGTCAACGTTGAGGGCGGAGAGGCCGTAGTCGGCGATCTTCTGGTCGATGGTGCCATTGCCTTTGATCTGGGCGAAATCCCGGATGCGGCGGAGTAGGGCGTTGGCAATCCTTGGGGTGCCGCGGCTTCGCCGTGCAATTTCCATGGCTCCTTCGTCCGTTACCGGAACCTTCATAATGCTGCAACTCCGCTTGATGATCTTGACCAGGGTCGCTACGTCGTAGTAATCGAGTAGACAGTTGATGCCGAAGCGGGCGCGCATTGGTGCGGTCAACAGTCCCATTCTTGTGGTGGCGCCGATGAGGGTGAAGGGTTCTAGAGCGATTTGGACGGAGCGGGCGTTGGGCCCGCTGTCGATCAAAATATCAATCCTGTAATCCTCCATGGCGGAGTAGAGGTACTCTTCCACAACGTTGTTAAGGCGGTGGATTTCGTCGATGAACAAGACATCGCCTTCGTTGAGGTTGGTGAGGAGGCCGGCGAGGTCGCCGGCTTTTTCCAAGACGGGCCCGGAGGTCATCCTTAGCTCTGCGCCCAGTTCATTGGCCACGATGTGAGAAAGCGTTGTTTTACCCAGGCCCGGAGGGCCGTGGAGCAAGACGTGGTCGAGGCTGTCGCCACGTTCTACTGCCGCCTGAATGAAAATCTTCAGGTTCTCAACGATCTTTGGCTGACCGCTAAAATCGTCCAAACTATCGGGGCGCAAAGCGCGCTCCATAGCGCCGTCTTCTGGTTGGAGGTTTTCCGCAGTGGGGTCGAGGTGCTCGTTCATACAGAGCAAAAGTAGTGAAATTGTGGTAGGAAGGTGTTGTTTTGGATGGAAATGTTGGAATGTTTGGGTTGAGGGGTTGAGGGGTTGGGGGTTGCGAAGTTGCGGGTTGCCGCCGTTATAGGCGTAGCTAGCTCGCTTCGCTCGTTTGGGCACTAAGTCACTAAGCGCACTAAGCTTGTGTGATAGGCTTCTACTTGCATGGCGTGAGGGCGTTGTACGGAGCACGTTGGTTGGGGGTTGCGAAGTTGCGGGTTGCCGCCGTTATAGGCGTAGCTAGCTCGCTTCGCTCGTTTGGGCACTAAGTCACTAAGCGCACTAAGCTTGTGTGATAGGCTTCTACTTGCATGGCGTGAGGGCGTTGTACGGACCACGTTGGTTGGGGGTT
>JBLIGS010000021.1:0-17280 GCA_047637095.1 Neolewinella sp.
ACCATCTTTCCTTCATTTCCTCAACTTTGCAACTGTCACCGAAAGGCAACCCAAGCGAACCCATACCCAACCTCATTATGTATACCACTTCTTCTACCTACCCATTATTTCTAGCCAATTGCCAACGGGGCGTCCCCGTTGAAGTCTACTTCGGGCAGCGGGGCCAGCATCAGCAAATCGACCTTCGGTTGTATAATGAATCCAGAAAGGATATTATCACGGCGAGTGTACTTGCTTATGCCAGAATTGACCGGCCAACGGGTAGGCTCCTGGTTCATTTCTTACGGCAGAGTTTACCGGCGCAGCAGCTTGTGAGTGCTTTCAGCCGGAACCAATTGAGCATATCCTCCGAAGGGACAATTGCTCCGGCTGCGGCCCGACTATTAGGCCTCCCTGAAGGCCATTACACCTTACCAACTGGTCAATATCCAGTATTAACCGACGACCATTTCGCAACGGTTTCTCTGCGACTACAAAGCATGCAATTGCAGGCAGTTTCTACTGTGGTGAGACAGGTAAGAACAATGGCGGTGTAGGCCGTCAGTTTTATTAAAAGCGGGTATGCTGAAAACGAGGGTGTTCCCCCGCATTTTCATTACGATTCCTTAGGAATCGAGGTGGCAAGCAGCTGAATAGTAGCGACAAAGCATGCCTTGTCGCTACAGTTTGCGCCTGTAAGGACGGTGATTCCTTAGGAATCACTAACGGAACACCCTATTAAACCAGGGCCAAATCACAGAAAGGTCCGTAACTTCTTATCTTCGACACACAAGAACTTATTCTCTGCGCCCCCGTACGGTCTATTTATCGGCTCGATACAAGTTTTAGTATCCTTCCGAAGGCCGTAAGTACTCGGACAAAATTAATCGCACCATCCTGCTCGGCATCTTTTGAGCCTGAACTTCGTTGAAAAGCCTCGCCAACACTACGGTGTTTCCTACGTTTTTCGCCTCGTTCAGACTCAAAATCTACCAGTTCAGAATGTCGCATTAATATTGTCCGAGTACTTATCACCTCCTAAAGACTCATTATGTCTGCTCCAATCCTACCTCCCTTCATCAGTGCCGATAAAAACCTCCGGCCTGGGGACATTTCCCACCAGTTCAATCAACAGGCCGTCCGGGCCGACGTCGTCCTCGGCCGGCCGCAGGACGAGTGCCGGTATCATGGCATCTGCCGTTTCGAAGAACTCGGCCAGCCCGACCACAGCTTCAAGGGCTGCCAAGGTCAGCGGGTTTCCGCCTGGCTGCTTCACGACGCTCCCGGCCAGTGTACGTTGATGATTGACCGTCACCAGTTTCCGCCAGCGGTGGAGGCCTACCATTTTGACCGGCCAAGCATTGAATGCCACCGGCAGGTAAACCTGCAAAACATCCTTCCGGCTGCGGGTTCGATCCAACGGGGCGAGTATGCCCTAGAGGTGACTGAGCGGTATTTCATCGCGAAGGTTTCGCTGGCGTAAGGCTATACCAACGTGCCGCGGACGCAGGTGCAGGGTGATGGATAAAAGAGCAAACGTTTTACCAAACGTTGTGCAGCTGCGCTGCACGACAAGGCAACCCCTTACAACGAGCTGGCTGCCTACGCGGTGCCTACAAGGCCCTCGCGCCAACACATCGTAGGGTTTCAACCGAATGCCGGCACTTCCTTGCCTTTAAACATCCATCGCACCTGCGTCCGCGCCCAAAACACTAGAAGGGCCCGCAAACCAAATTGCGAGCCCTTCTGACTTAAGAACACCGGTTCAATAACCGTCCGGTATTTTGTGACAGATCACTACTTCACAAGAATCTTTTGACTCCAAGTATTGCCTTCCATTCTAATCATCAACAAGTAAGTACCCGATGCTAAATCATCGGTACTGATCATGAAGTTGGACCCGTTGAAAGATTGTTGGCGCATAACACGTCCGAGCATATCAATTACCTGAGCGTCCCCTTCTCTTTCCTCTGGAGCTGAAATGGTAACCGTTAAGTTTCCGCCATCAACAGGATTGGGAAATACACTAATGCCAAAGGGATTGGCCTCGGAGCTAATCGTAATACTCCTGACGGGTGAATAAGCGTAGCCACCATCCAGGTCAACCTGACGTAGGCGGTAATAATAAAGCCCAGGTGCAATGCCCTCGTCTTCAAATTGGTAGGCCTCCTCTTCAGTTGAGGTGCCCTGGCTAGCCATGAAACCAATATCACTCCAATTTATGTCACCTGAACTTCGCTCGATGTAAAAACCTTCATTTTGGACTTCCCTCGCGGTGGTCCATTTCAAAACCGCCGCGCTGTTTTTCTTCGGGCTAACGGTAAAATCCAGTAGCTCAACTGGCAACGAAACCAAGCCGCACGGAGGATTTGCATCCAAGTACATTACGTTCCAAGCCGTTTCATAACCAATTTTGTGGGCCATCCACGTACGCCATCCGGCCGAGCTTTGATCTGTGGGTTCTTCACCCACAGCGCAGTTACCAGTAAGCATCGTGTACATATATCCTCCTACCGCTTTGTCAAGGTCACGGTGCATATGCCATGAATCCCTGTAGGCCGATTGGGTTGGGGTAATCTCTCGCATTTGTGCAAACAGCGTCCGTATTGGAATGGCGCGCGCATACGGTAATTCAGATTGTTGAACCATGAACCGGGCAGTGCCTACGTCCGTATCGTTGAGGGTGCCGAAATTTCGCTTATCCAGACCGTACAACATAGAAACGTTGCCATGGTTCCCGTGGTCCTGCATGGGAAATCCAAAGGAGAAGTCAAACAAGGCTGGGTTGATCTTGTACCGTTTGTTTGCCTCAAAATTCGAATTCGCTCGCCCGTAGTTGAAGTTGATGGGAGAAACCCCTCCGTTCTGAAGCGTCTCAGGCGCCTGATCGAACACCCAGTTCATACCGCCCCGGATGCCAGCCTCAGAGCTTGACCCCGTCTGGTTGTAGTTGATGACTTGATCGTCAATATCACAACTTTTGAAGGGGGATATAAACGTTCGAGCGCCTGTATAGTGGACTTCGTTTTCCTCGGTTGTTACAGTTGACAAAGCTACGTCTGCCAATTCATCGTCGTAGGTGTACCCTGATGAAGAGGCATTATTACCACAGATGTGGGAGTAGATGCTTGCTGCAGTTACATAAGCACCGTTCGGCGTTGGATGCACGCTTGCAACATCCTTTTTACCGGCTGGCAATGCCTCCCAAGCAAGGCCTGCAGGAATAGCCGCCAGCTCAACCTTTGCCCCGTCAGCAGTACGGTAAGTGAATTCTTCGGAATGCGCAAGAGAAAGCTCAGACGATTCATTTTTAGGCCACATCATTAGTAAAAGCGGCTCGGCACCACCTTCTGCGACCTTAGCTGCCACCTTATTGACACCCAATGAGTAGTAACCGGGCATATTAGAGATGATATGAGGATCCGCACCGATGACGACATAGTCCCAGTCGGTGCCACCGTTTCCACTCAAATTATCCATCCGAGCATCAAGACCTTCCGGCCAGTAGTAGTATTGTGTCAGCGAGTGACTGTAAAAGGTTCTGGTGTACTCCGTTCCGCCGCCGCCTAAACCGAAGGTGACGAGCTTGTTCTTATAAATATCCTCAGCAACTACATTCACATTGGCAGTAATGGCAGGGTCAGCTGATAGGATACTCTGCAATTCTGCTGCAATCTGGTTAGGAGAAAAAGCCTCCCCTCCACTAATTGAATTATTCGTTCCGATCACCATAATGTTTATGGTCCCGTCACCATTGAGGTCAAGGTTGACACCGTTTGCACTCAAAGTTGTGAACGACGTGGCAAGCATCAAAGCTGGCAAAAAAAACAGGATGTGCGCGTATTTATTATTTCTTCTTTTCTTCATTTCTTAGTTCTTTTGATATTGATTAAATATCGTTTAAAGCAGGTTAAATACAAGTTGGTTTAACAAATTGGTTAATTACATATTAAAAAATGCGTGTCGAAAAGCCAGCGTTAAATCAGCCCCAGTTAGGCCAAATCAGTCAAAACGCTGACATTCGTAATGCTTGCGACTTCTGAATAGAGAATTAGTTGGTGTTTATCGTCTACTAATTCACAAATGTCTTTTGCCGCTTAGGGACGCCGTATAAATAACTTACTGGTTTTTGATCTGACGCTTTTGTTCTCACCAAACTTACAAATCCTTTGCATAGCCTTAGCTACGGAAATGATTTTTAAGTTTGGTGGGGGCAAAATAAGGCGGTCAAAAGGCGTAAGTTATTTGTACGGCGTCCCTTAGTGTTCCCTTTCACACTTATCATCAACCAGTAAGTGCCCGCCGGCAAATCATCGGTACTGAGCATGAAATTGGAGTTGTTTACTTCAAAATCATCAACGCCGTTGGCCGTCCATTCCTGGTAAAAGACATTGTTGGACCTTGAAAAGGTTGACACACTTAAAGCTGAAACGCCATCCACTATGTAAGCAGCATCATGGTTATTCAATAGACCTGAAGTGTTTCCATCAAAACCGTACTGGGCAGCTTGGCCTGAAGCGTACGAAAATGATAGTGCGAACAAGAAGAGGGCAAGTATATTTTTCATGTTTTTCCACTAATGCTCTGAATAAGAAAGAGGTACTGATCGCTGGTCTTTAGCCGGCTAAAAAGGAACGTCCAAAAGAAGATGTTACAGTGTACTAGTACACTGTAACAAGGTATTTCGTTCAGCTAAATATGCAAGCTAAAGCTTCCCCCAAAGTAAAGTTAATGAAAACACCGGAGTCTATTTAGATGGAGGTTTGAACACCAAAAATCCGCTGTCTGATGGTTCCCCTACTTACGGGGTCGGTGAAGGGCAGCGACAACACCAAGAGGTTAGGATACCGTCCGCATTGACCTCAGGGCCGACAAATGAGGAGTAGGCATAAATGTCGGCATTACAAGACCCATAAACATCCATTGCACCTGTACTTCTGCTCCGGACTCCACTGAGCGCAGCCGAACGTGCTCAGCATAAACGCCAACTTCGTTGGCCGCGCCCACAAAAAAAGTGTCCTCAAAAAGGTAGGGCATTAGTTCTGCACGGCTACTTATTCCTCCTGAAATTGTAGTTCCAGTCGTTGCCGGGTAGCGGCAACCTGACTACGCAGTCGGTTAAAAAACCAATTCCTTATTTTTCGGGTGTTCTTCCCCAATTCGGTAGCTTCTCCAAGTAATTCATCAAACCATCTCCGGACTTCTTCCCCCAGCCCCCGGTCGGTAGTCACTAGGTAATTTGGAGTGATGAAGGAAAGGAATAATAAGGAAGCCTGGGGCGAGTCTACTAAGATGGTTGTACTGACGTAGAGCAACTCGTTGTAATGGATCGAGAACGGTGTGTTCGATTTCGTAGGGTCTTCACCCGGCGCAAACTTTCGCCCGTGGATGGCCATATTTTCCAGGTGGTCCACAATGATGGATATCTCCTCCAGGATCTTGAAAGGCACCGTATTATCAGCAAAATTACCAATCATGGCAATGTATTCCAGTTGACTAAGGGAAGCGTTGAGAAGGCCAGAAGACCATATTTCCTTACTGGGTACCCGGTAGGCATAACTACTGATGGCGGCGGCCTTCTCCAGCACTGCAGGATCAATTAGCCTTGGGCTAAAAGCCTTGTCTTTCCACTCCTCAAAACCCCAGCTGGTAACGCCAAAAACGTAGAGTTTGAAGGCCATTAACGTAGGGGCCATTAACTCGTAAAAGAAGGGAAGGTCAGCAGTAGCGTAGTACAATTGTTTACCTGGCCAGCTATCTACCAACATGAGTTGAGCTTCCAGCTGGTCTATATAATCTGCTGGAGTTCTAATGGTCTGGTCCTGGTTGTTGAAGCTGAAGCGCACATCTCCGTCGCTACCACCGGGAAGATGGACATTGAATTTCTTGGCTAAGGTCAATAGCTCATCAATCTGGAGGTTTGAGCGGCCGGAAATTCGCCGGTACGCACCATCCATCCCAATACTAAGCGCCTTACTAACAGCCCCTGCCAAAGATTTTTTGTCTTTGAAGCGATTACTAAGTTCATTAAAAAAGGTGTCCTGGTAGTTTGGGGAAGGCATAAAACCGGTCGTTATATAGCGCGTTTGCTGGACCAGGTTATTGACATTACCTCTAAAGCTGACATCAAAAAGGACATCGATGTTGATACACTGGTTCGCCTCAATATACACGTTAACAAGTATGTTTCAGCAGTTAAGTAGTCGCATAGAAAGAACTATGTGGTAAACAACAGCCCCTCGGCGCGCATTTAGCTACGCTGCTTCCTTCGGAAGTCGGCTTCGCTCAGTGGAGCCCGATAGCGCGTCGAGATGCGCGTCGAGATGCGCGTCGAAGGGTCATAAGTAATAAGGAATAGTTCTTTGGCAGACGTCAGTTCGATGGCTTGCGTCACCGTCTCATAACCCAAATAAGAGAATTGCACGATCGCTCGACCAAGCGGAAGATCGGAAAGGATAAAGGTGCCATCCAGGTGAAAAGGGCGGCGGCGCGCAGGTGCAAAGAAAGGCTATGGGGCAAAGTCTATATTCCTGCTTTTACACCTTACTTTGCATCCTGCGACCGCGCCCGAAAACAAGCATGGTATTCACTGGTTGTGCTTAAATTTATTGATGGCTTCTTCCTGAAGGCGAGCATTGCTTTTTTGTCCACCAATGTGGAAAGTACGCTTGGAGCAACTGCCGACAATCAGACCTAATGCTGCGCCAACCAGGGCTCCTTTTACAGCAGAGACCCGTCCCTTTTCGCTTGGACCACAAGGAAAGGGTGGGTGATGAGCGATGCGGATAGGGAAAATTAAGAATACTTCGTTGGTGTAGGTAATCGTGCAATCGTCATTTTTTCCTGCGCTTCGCCCTAGGAGCAGACCGGTTAACCCGCCTGCAATCATTCCGGAGAAGGCGCCTATCAGCCCTCCTCCTTTTTTCTTAAATTGAAGACTCTTTATGGAAGTAATTGGCAGTCGCGTTAAGTTGGTCTTCTGCCGCAAGTTCGCTTTTGAGCTTGCCAAATAAATATTGGTGGAATCAAGGTGATGGAAGTAGCCTTGTTGCGCATTTTTGAACTCCGAATCAAAGATGCCGGGCTGGCTGATGAGACTTGAGTGGTGAAGGCCCTCTTGCTGTGTACTCTCCATTGTTACAAGCCTTAGTTTGCTTTCCCGCTGGCCCTGGAGGGGTGCGGTTAAGAACAGGAAGGAGAATAGTAGGAGGAAGGAAAACTGTATGTAGTGGTACATGCTTGTGTGTTTTTAATCTGACACAAACATCGGACCTATGAGGGCTGCTTCTCAAGTAATTATTGCGACAAACATATTTTTGTAAATGCAATTTAAATTCAAGGTGTGGGAGGTAATAATTTAGATGGACAGCCCCAAGAATGGATGTAACTTGCAGAAGCCCTCAAAGGGGAGGCAGCTGTTTTCCCCCCGTCCGCATCACCGCAATCACCTGATCATGGAAATGTCCCCTGTTTTAACCTATGCGATACCCTTCTTTTTCCTAGGCGTTCTTGGGGAATACCTCTATGGTAACCTAAATGAACTCTCTCTCTATAGTTGGCCAGACTTCTTAAGTAACCTTAAAGTCGCAGCATTCACCGCTGTGACCAAATCTGCGCTTTTTTCTTTTTACATTGTTCTGTACTATTTCCTTTACGAGCAGTTGATGCCTATCAGGAAAGCATTGTTTGGTTATTCTGTGGTTGGTTTTGGCTTTTACTGGTGGCTGATAGCGGTTATGCTAGACGATTTAGGCTTTTACTGGTATCACCGACTAAGTCATCAGATCCGCCTGTTTTGGGCTTGTCACGTTGTACATCATTCTTCAGATAATTTTAATCTTTCAGTGGGTGCCCGGAATAGTGGCTTTGCAGTTCTGTATGAACCGCTCTTCTATCTGTTATTACCGATTCTTGGCTTTCACCCGGTAATGACGGTTGGTGCCCGTGGCATCAACAATATTTACCAATTTTTCTGCCATACCCAACTAAGAACGCCATGGGATCGCCTGGAACCATTCCTGGTTACCCCCAGGGTGCATGAAGTACATCATGGAAAAGACGATGCTTGTATCGACAAAAATTACGCAGGGATTTTCTGCTTTTATGATCAGTTTTTTGGAACCTATCAGCCTTCAGCGGTACCGGAAAGAATTCGGTACGGGGTAACGAATCCGCCGACTTCAAGGGGCGTTATAGATGTTAACTTGCACGAGTTGCGGGACATTTGGCGGGACATTCGCGAACAGCCGAGCTGGAAAACGAAGCTGGCGATACTTTTCAATGGTCCTGGCTGGAAGCCAGAAGCCAGTGCCCGGAGTAACAAGAAACGTGAAAGTCGGAACCGCTAAGTTCATCCTACCTTGCTCGGAACTATTCCCATAGTTGATGACAAATTGGACTTTAACCCATCTTTCAAAGTCCTGGTACCTCTTCAGGAAGATTCGGAAACTGCGATAGCTTTTAACATAGGGCTGGGCATCAAATTATTCGAAGGGTTTACTTTGCGACCAGAATACGGAATGCTCTTCACTCTAAAAGAAGAGGCAGAGGGCCATTACAAACAGTTTGGTATTGGCGTTACCTATAGCCCACCACGTAAAACTGCTGAGAAATAGATGGCTCTCAGTTGAGGCGTTAGTAGCAAGTTCAACAATATCTTTTTTAAGTAAGAGAGACGCATAAAATAGTCAGTTGTGACTGAGCGAGAAATCTGATGCTTCGCCCCGTTCTCCTACTGGAGGACGGGGTTTTGTAATCTTAGCTAAGGTGGCGGATAAATCAGACGCTATGTGAGGTGCCACCGGGGGAGCATCCGCCAGAGAAGACGTTGATCTCACTGACGACTTTACCTGGTTTTGACTGTCCGGATAAACTTAGCGAGAGCAAGAGAAGGCTACTTATGAGAAGGAAGATGCGAGACGAAATGAAGTCCATAGCAGTACACTTTTAGCGTGAAAAACCGAGTGCTACTAACCTGGCCTCTAAGGGGGATGAACAACCCTGAAGCAGTCTTTACGGACTTTCCAGAGAGGTTGATGGCAGGTACCTTTTTCTGCTGCCTGGGTACTTATAGGGGCGACGGCGCGCAGGTGCAAGGAAAGGTTTGGGGGCAACGGCTAGCTCCCTGCTCTTATACCTTTCCCCGCATCCTGCGGCCCCGCCCAAAAACAGCATTATACTCATAGTTTATATTCATAGGATTTTATCTTCTTTGCTTGCTCGCGTACCTTTTAAAATGAGTTAGCTTACTACCGATCCCGGTAGGCGAACTTTTTCAGCTTCCTTTCCTGCTCCTTCAACCGGTCCTTTTTACCTCGGATGATGAAGCGTTTTTTTCCGTTTCCAATCAATACGCCGGTAATAGTTCCAGCCAAGGCACCGGAAAGCGCACCAATGGCACCACCAGCAACTGTTCCGAAACCTTGAGCGACACCTCCCAGGATGCCAGCGTCGGAATAATCCTCATTAGCGCCAATGGTACCCCCCACCATTGTACCAGTTACTGTTCCGACCAGCAAGCCAATTAAGGCTCCTTTTACGACGGATCCTTTGCGGCGAACCATAATGCGGTGCGTTTCCTGGAGTGGCATACTCTCTAATTGTCGCAGATCCTTCAATGCGCTTTTTGTGGAGGCATAATAGATGCCCGTTGTATCTGCGTGGTGGAAGTATCCTCCAACGGATGCACCACTATGGGTATAGCCGCGGAAGTTGCCGGACTTGTTTTGTGTTTGTCCGGTCAGCGAAAACACCAGGAAAAGGCAAAATAGCATCAGGGTGTACTTAATGGGGGAAGTATTCATGCTTGTTGTATTTGATCTGATATGAATAAGTACTCGGACAGAGTGCAGTGTAATTTAAGTTTGTCGACAAATTCGCTGGTGGGTTTTGCCGACTAACAAGGCGGAAAAACCGGAGCCTAGCCGTAGCTAAGTGAGGATTTTTCCAACGCAGTTAGACGGTAAAAGGCACCGCGAATTAGGCGATGAAACTTAGATTACAGTGTACTTAGTTGGGTAGTAAAATCTATTTCATGCTTGTGTGCTTTAGTATGATACAAATGTCGGGCCGTGGGATAGGCTTTCTCAAACAACTATTAAGGTGGAAACATATAAACAAATGCAATGTGCATTGGGCGCTTCCCTACCCATTAAGAGACGCCGTGTAAATAACTTACGGCGGCCCTAAGTGCTTTCACCACAAGGTTTATTGAAGAGCAGGCTAATCGCAAGGTTAAGTCCGGACAAAACCCCAAGAATCCCTATCTTCCAATCCCAAAACAAAGCCAACCGAATGAAACCAATTCTCTCCCTGCTCCTTGTCCTCATTCTTTGCACCTGCGGCCGCGGCCAAACGGTCGGCTACCAACAACCCGACGTGGCGATTCTCGACCTCGTCGACGTCCCCCTCGCCCCCAGCGTACTGATGGACGACACAAAGGAACACATGGTCTTGATCTACCGCGACGCCTACAAATCCATCGAAGAACTAAGCCAACAAGAGATGCGGCTGGGTGGCTTGCGGATCGACCCAAAAACCAACATCGGTAGCCGAACGAACTACTTCAACAAGGTCCAGGTTCGTGGTGTTAACCGGGACAAAACCCCGCGCGACGTTGCCGGCCTGCCCGAAAATCCACGCCTGGCCAACTTCAGTTGGAGCCCCGACCAGTCCATGATTGCCCTGACGAACACCACCCGCGACGGCGTCGAAATCTGGGTCCTCGACGTTGCAAAAGGCACCGCCCAACAACTCACCAAAGCCAGCGAAACACCCCTAAACGCCAACCTCGGCAACGTCATCAACTGGTTCGAGGACAGCAAATCGATGCTCGTCAAAGTCCTTCCCGGCGACCGCCAGGAACTCATCGACGGCGCAACCGCCGTCCCGACCGGGCCAACCATCTCCACCGCCGACGGCAAAAAAGCCCAGAATCGGACCTATCAAGACCTCCTGAAAAGCCCGAACGACGAGCACAACTTCGAACAACTGGCACGAACGGGAGTAATGCGCCTCGACCTCGAAGGCAACCTAAAAACCTTCTTGCCAACGGCGATGTACCGAAGCATCAACTTCAGCCCAGACGGTAAATACCTCCTCGTTTCCCGCGTGGAACGTCCCTTCAGCTACATCGTCCCCTACTACCGTTTCCCAACCGTAACGAACGTCTACAACCTGTCTGGCGCACTCGTTTCCGTCGTCAACGAATCTCCGCTGGAGGAAGTCCGCCCACAGGGGTTCATGTCCACTTCCAAGGGCCGCCGCAGCATCAACTGGCGCGCCGATAAAGCCCACAGCATCGTCTACGTCGAGGCCCTCGACGAAGGCGACCCCGCCATGGAAGTCGACTTCCGCGACGAAGTCTTCCAACTCGAAGCGCCCTTCAAGGGCGGCGGAAAATCCGTCTTCAAAACCATCAACCGCTACGCCGGCATCATGTGGGGCAACGACAACGTAGCCATCGGCTATGACCGCTGGTGGGACACCCGGAATACCAAAACCTACGTCTTCAACCCAAGTGACGCCAGCCAAACGCCAACCACCATCGTTGACCGCAACTACCAGGACCGCTACTCCGACCCCGGCAGCTTTGTATCTAAGCGCAACGAATTCGGTAGCTCCGTCCTGGCCACCGAAGGCGACAACGCCTTCCTCATCGGCGCAGGCTTCTCCGACAAAGGACAATTCCCCTTCCTGGACAAAATGAACCTCAAAACCAGCAAGACAGAACGGCTGTACGAATCGGCTTACACCGACAAATACGAGGCCCTCAACGAGTTTGACCCAGAGACCAAGACCCTGATGGTGCGCATCGAATCCCCGTCAGATTTTCCCAACTACGCCTTCCGGAATGTCCGTTCGGGTAAGCTGACCCAGGTTACCGATTTCGCCAATCCGTTCCAGGGCTTAGAGGATGTCCATAAAGAAGTCATCTCCTACAAACGGGACGACGGCCTTGAGCTTTCCGGCACCCTCTACCTTCCCCTCGGCTACGACCGAGAGAAGAAAGAGAAGATGCCCATGATTCTCTGGGCTTACCCCCGGGAGTATAAAGACAAGGCTTCTGCCGGGCAGAAGACCAGCAACCCCAACCGCTTCACCTACCCATATTATGGTAGCCCTGTTTACTGGGTAACCCGTGGTTATGTGGTACTCGACGGCGCAGCCTTTCCCATCGTTGGCGAAGGCGACACCGAACCCAACGACAGCTTCCGCAAGCAGCTCGTTGCCAACGGCAAAGCCGCCATCGATGCCGTTGACAACCTCGGCTACGTTGACCGCGAACGGGTGGCCGTTGGTGGCCATAGTTATGGCGCCTTTATGGTCGCCAACCTACTGAGTCACTCCGATTTATTCGCGGCGGGCATCGCCCGCTCCGGCGCCTACAACCGGACACTGACGCCCTTCGGCTTCCAGTCCGAGCAACGCTCTTACTGGGAGGCTCCGGAGGTTTACAACACCATGTCGCCCTTCATGCACGCCGAGAAGATGAAGACGCCGCTGCTACTCGTCCACGGACAAGCCGATAACAATTCAGGCACTTACCCGCTGCAGTCGGAGCGTTATTTCAATGCATTAAAAGGGCTTGGCGCTACCGTCCGGCTGGTGATGCTTCCGAAGGAAAGCCATGGTTACCGAGCGAAAGAATCAATCCTACACCTATTGTGGGAGCAGGACCAGTGGCTGGAAAAATGGGTTAAAAATAAGGGAGTGGTACGTCCCTAAGGTTTAGTCTTTCAGTCTTAAGTCTGCAGTATTCAAAACGCAGACTTAAGACTGAAAGCCAAATCAAAAGGTTAGAGGATTATGATAACAATTGGCGTAGTCCATGTCGTCCATGAAGATGATTACTACGTTGGGTTGGCGCTCGGCCGGGGTTTCGCTTTCTGCTGGTGATTGACAGGAGAAGCTGGTAGTTCCCAGCAAGAGGATTAGAAAGATTCTCAAGTACATGGCCTTTTTGCTGTTAAGAAAAAGTATTGCTCCTTGTCCTTCCTCTGCATCCCGCGTCCGCGCCCCATCAAGGTGCAGTACACGACGATCAGCACCGTTCATTACCTCAGCATGAGCCCTCCCTACGTCACCTTCCGGTAACTCAGTACCGCAAGGGTATTAAAAACCACGGCCATGATCGCCGTAGCCCGGAAGTTATAAAGGACGTCTTCCAGTCCGCTGCCCTTGAGCAAAACCTTGCGCATCACCTCCACGAAGTGCGCCACGGGGTTGGGCACCGTCAGGTACTGGGCCCACTTTGGCATACTCTCAATTGGCGTGAACAGCCCGCCCATGAGGATGAAGATCATCACAAAGAAAAAGGAAACCAGCATGGCCTGCTGCTGGGTATCAACGAGGTTGGAAATCAATAACCCCAGCCCCAGTACGGCGGTGATGTTAAGCGTGCAATAAAGAAAAACAACCCCGAGGTTACCGACCATTGGTACGTCAAAGAGAAGCTTCCCTGCCGTAAGGCCGACCGTCAATAAAATAAGACCGATAAAGAGGAAAGGGATCATCTTTCCGAGGATGAATTGCCAACTTTTGATGGGTGTCACGTTGATCTGTTCGATGGTCCCGATTTCTCTTTCCCGAACGATGTTCATCGATGATAGCAGCATAACAAGAATGATGACCAGCTCACCAAGGATGCCGGGAACCATAAAGAATTTATAGTTCAGTTCGGGGTTGTACCAGTTGGCGTACTGGATCGATATTCGTGAAGAGAGGCTTGCCGGACCGGTCATCACCTCCTGGCGCAAAGACTGGTTAAAAGACTGAATGATCGCCGTCAGATAGCCCGCGCCTACCGTTGCCGCCTGGCCATTGATGGCGTTCACGAGTAGTTGCAACTTGGCGTTGCCACCGCCAAAAAAAGAGGCCTCGAATTCGGGAGGGATATTCAGTACGATATCTGCATCTCCACTCAACAACTCCTCTTCCGAGAAACGTGTAGCCGGTGGTGCCGCTACCAAGGTGAAACGGTCGTTGGCCACGACCTTAGCCGTCAGCTGTTGCGATAGCTGGGAGTGGTCCTGGTCGGTAATAGCGATGTTGACATTCTT
This sequence comes from Neolewinella sp., assembly GCA_047637095.1. Classification (GTDB taxonomy): domain Bacteria; phylum Bacteroidota; class Bacteroidia; order Chitinophagales; family Saprospiraceae; genus Neolewinella. The sequence goes on from JBLIGS010000021.1 coordinate 14,040, forward strand.
CACTTCGTTGTTCGCCGCAAAAGAAAGTAGAATAAGCTGGACGATGGGTAAAACCGTCATCAACGGCAGCATCGCTTTATTGCCGATAATCTGAATGAATTCCTTCTGGATGATGTAGAAAAGACGACGCATACCTTACTGTTTAGGGAGGAGGAATTTTGTGTTATTTGGTGCGAACTTTGAAGTTCATCCAACTCAGGAAAAGCAGGACCACGGTCATAACCGCCAGCACGAGCGTTGGCTGCCAGAGATAGCTGATGCCGACGCCCTTGAGCATGACGCCCTTGAGCATGTCGATGAAGTAAGTTGCTGGGACAATCGAGGAAACGTATTGCAACGGGAGTGGCATACTATCAATCGGGAAGATGAACCCCGATAACAACATCGAAGGCATCAACAACGAAAAGAGGGACCCCATCATGGCCGCCTGCTGACTGGCGGATTTGGTGGAGATGAGAATACCCAGCGAAAGCGCCGTTGTAACGTAGAGCAGGCACATCCCCAATAGCAGTGGTAAACTGCCCTCAATGGGCACCTCAAAAATGTAATAACCCATAATGAGGATCACGACGGTGTTGACCATGGAGAGCAGCACGTAGGGCGTAACCTTGCCCAGAATAATCACCATCGGATTGAGGGGGCTGACGAGCAGTAAGTCCATCGTCCCCGTCTCTTTTTCCTTTGCGATGGTCAGGCTGGTCATCATCGCAGAGATCAACAGCAAGATGATCGCCACCACCCCCGGGATAAAATTATAGGCGCTGACGAGTAGGGGGTTGAAGACCATTTGTGTCTCGATACCGATGTTGTAGCGCCCCGTTCCCTTGGCGTAGCGTTGCTGAAAACTGCTCACCATCTGGGAGCCATAGTTGATCAGCGTTGTGGCATAATTCGGGTCGGACCCATCGGCTAGGAATTGCAGATTTGCCTGTTTGTCGCGCAGGAAGGCAGATTCGAAATCGGGAGGAATAATGATGCCCAGTTTTACGTCGCCTGCCTGGAACAGTTCATCGAGTTGGGCGGTAGTTTCCGGATGGTGGCTAACAATAAAATGGCCACTTGCCGAAAAGTGATGGATCAATTCTTGGCTCAGCCCATCGTGGGCATTGTTGATAATCGCTACCGGTGCATCCTTGAATTCATTCGTAACTGCGTAGCCGAAGATCAACACTTGGACGATGGGCATGACGAAGAGGATCACCAGCGTACGGGTGTCCCGCAGGATGTGGAAGAACTCTTTTTGAACGAAGGCGAGGAAGGCTTTCATGGTGTGGTATGTTGGTATTTTGGTTCGTTGGTTCGTTGGTTTTTTGGGCTGCCGCTGTTGTAGGGGTTGGTATTTTGGTTCGTTGGTTTTTTGCGCGGCCGCAGGCGGTCCCTGAGCGAAGTCGAAGGGTGCAGGGGGAGGTTGAAAAAGCAAGGCGGTCAACGTACCAACCGGAGGAATACTTCGTCCATAGAGTCGGCATCGAATTGGGTTTTGAGTTCCTGAGGGGTGCCGAGGGCGGCAATTTTGCCAGCGACCATGATAGAGATGCGGTCGCAGTATTCGGCTTCGTCCATATAGTGGGTGGTGACGAAGATGGTACGGCCTGCAGCAGCCGCAGCGTAGATCATTTCCCAGAACTGGCGGCGGGTGGCGGGGTCTACGCCACCGGTGGGCTCGTCGAGGAAGACGATCTCGGGGTCGTGTACCTGGGCCACGGCGAAGGACAACCGTTGCTTCCAGCCGAGGGGGAGGCCGCCAACCTTGTCGTTGGCCTTGTCCTCCAACCGAAGTTCGGAGAGAATGTCGGCCGTTCGTTCCTTAATCCGTGTACGGCTAAGGCCGTAAATACCGCCGTAGAAGCGGATGTTCTGGCGGATGGAGAGGTCTTCGTAGAGGCTGAATTTCTGGCTCATGTAGCCAATCTTTTCTTTGATTTTTTCGCTTTGCCGGCCCAGTTCCAGCCCGGCCACCGTTGCTTGGCCGCCGGAGGGTTTGCTGAGGCCGATGAGCATCTTGATGGCCGTCGTCTTACCGGCGCCATTGGCGCCGAGGAAACCGAAGACCTCCCCCTTCGCCACGTCAAAGGTGATGGCATCCACGGCGGTGAAGTCGCCGAATTTCTTGGTCAAGTTTGTAATGGAGATGGCTTGCATAGCGGATGGTTTACATGAGGTCGAGGAAGACGTCTTCGATGGTTGCGGTGGCTTGTTTAACGGCGATGTTGCCGTGGCCAGACTGGTCGGCGAACTGGACGATGTCTTCCCGGGAGGTGTTCGGCAGTGTCGTCAGGTGGAGGAACTCTCCGAAGACTTCAACCCTTCGGGTGAAGGGTGCCGTCCGGAGATCAAGCAACAACTGGTAGTAGTTGTCTGCGTTGACCCGCCAGAGTGGATGTTGGTAGCCAGTAATTACGCCGGCCGGCGTATCAAGCGAGAGGATTTTTCCGGATTGGATGAGGGCCACCCGTTCGCAGCGCTCGGCTTCGTCCATGTAGGGCGTACTGACCAGGATGGTGATGTTCTTTTCCTTCAGGCGGCCAAGCATCTGCCAAAATTCGTCGCGGCTCACGGCGTCGACGCCGGTAGTAGGCTCGTCGAGGAAGAGAACTTTGGGCTGGTGGACGAGGGCGCAGCAGAGGGCAAGCTTCTGTTTCATGCCGCCGGAGAGGGCGCCAGCGCGGCGTTTGCGGAAAGGCTCGATCTGCTCGTAAATCTCCTTGATCAGGTGGTAATTCTCCTTTACGGTGGTGCCGAATATCGTAGCGAAGAAGTTGAGGTTCTCTTCGACGGAGAGGTCGGTGTACAGGGAAAACTTACCTGGCATATAGCCTACGTGGTGGCGGATTTTTCGGTAATCCTTGTCAACGTCCCAACCAGCAACGGTGGCTCGGCCAGCGTCGGGGATTAGCAGGGTGGTTAGGATTTTAAACAGGGTTGATTTGCCGGCCCCGTCGGGGCCGATGAGGCCAAAACGCTCTCCCGGTTCCACGTTGAAGCTGATGTTGTCCAGCGCTACCGTGTCCCCGAAGGATTTACTGATGCCGTCGATCTGGATCCCATTCATTGCTGTTCCGTTTTTTCCATTACACCCGTACTTCGGCTCCGCTCAGCAACCACGTCCTCGCTCCCAAAATTGACTTCTGCGGGCATGCCCAGCTTCAACCGCTTATCCTGATTTGGGACGGCCACTTTGATGGCGTACACGAGGTTGACACGCGCTTCTTTTGTCTGGATCGTCTTCGGGGTAAACTCT
>JBLIGS010000022.1:0-17275 GCA_047637095.1 Neolewinella sp.
TGCCTAATGACTATCGCCTCACGCCTATCGCCTCCCGCCTAAATATTACCTTCTCTGTTCCTCCTTCAGCCGTTCCACTTTTTCCCAAAGGGCCAATCTTTCGTTTTCTTTTTTCTCCTGGGCGCGTTCAGCTTTCGTTTTGGAGAAAGCGTCTGGTGCGAGGAAATGGGTTTTCTGGCGAGGGGCACGACGCGCAGCGTCGGCTTTGCGTTTTTCGACTTCGTGTTCTTCCAATTCGCCGCGATAGAACCAACCGGCAAGGGCACCGACGACGAGGCCTAGAAGGTGGCTTTCCCAGCTGATGCCTTCTTGTCCGGGGACGATGCCCGATACAAGGCCGCCGTAGTAAAATAGTACAACGAGGGAAACGATGACCGCGCGGAAATCGCGGCGAAAGATGCCGCTAAAGGCCAAAAATGCTGCTAGAGCATAAACGACACCACTGGCCCCAATGTGGGAGATGGTATGGCCAGAGGTGTAGTCAAAAGACCGTCCGGCAACCCAGACGAAGAGGCCAGTACCTAGCCACAGGGTGGGGAGCACCCGTTTCCATAGCCGAGGGTAGAAGAACACAATCAACCCCGTGAGGGAGAGGAAGGGTAGGGAATTGCTCAAGAGGTGGGGCCAACCGCTGTGAAGCAGCGGGGAGGTAATAATCCCTGGCAAACCGGAAATCTGTCGGGGGACCAAGGCATAAGGAATCCTCAGGACGTAATCCGGGAGGAACATCCCCAGCATGGAGACCAACCAGATAAAGGCGAGGATGCCCAGTGGCCAGGCAATTACATTTTTAAGATTCTTTTTCTTGAGCATCGGGCTATGGTTTACTCGGTCACTTAAGGTGATTTTTAAACGATTCAGAGATAAACCCAGTGCTTATCGTCCTTCGCCGGAATCTTTAAGTGACCGAGTCCAGCACGTTTATGGCCACCCAAGTGACCGAGGGCGACGTCTATTCGTCCTCCTTTTCTACCGGCATCTGTTCGGAGTCGTAGAGCTTGTCAAACATCGTTTCTACCCGGGTCATTTCGTCCAGGGTTTCATCGATGAAAAACGAGATCGCCGGGATGCGGCGAATGTGGCGCTTCAGGCGGTTCGCCAGGGCTGCTTTGAGCCGCTGGTGCTCTGAGTTCATGTTTAAGATAACTGCTTGCTTGTTGTCCGTATTCCAGATACTCACGTAAATCTTAGCCTGGCTCAGGTCCGGCGTCGGATGAACTTCCGTTACCGTCACCAAAGGCTCAGCGCCGTAGACATACGAGCCTTCTTGTTGGAGGACGATGCTGAAGTTCCGCTTTATCATTTCGGCAACCTGCCGTTGTCGTTTAGATTCCATCTTTGCTTATTTATGATACTAAACGCGGGAGCTTGGGTCCTAGTTGCGTAAGTATTAACACGATCTTATACATCCATCCAGAAGTTTCGACGTTCTTATCTTTGTAGCCGGTCAACTAACCAACGTCCTATATCTATGATGTTGGCCAGCTAAAAACTAAAATATCGCCCCATGCGCACCCTGCTCTTCACCCTTTCTCTTCTTTTCATGGCTGGCACCGCAGTGCAAGCCCAGGAAACAAACCTCTGGAAAACGCTTTCCAAGATCACCTACGAGAAAAAATTTGACGAACTACTTGGCTTTAAAGTTGATGTTCCTGTTTTCAGCGAAGAGATTCAGGCCCTTGAAGGTAAGGAGGTTGAAGTCAGCGGATACATCGTTCCGGTGGAAGGATACAAGAGCCACAACGAGTTCGTATTCAGCGCTTACCCGTACAACATGTGTTTCTTCTGCGGCGGGGCTGGCCCCGAAACCGTAATGGAGGTTACCAGCATTGATCCGGTGAAGTACAGCACCGATCGGGTACTCCTGCGCGGAAAACTCGCCCTTAATAGCGACGATATTAACCGGCTGATGTACGTCCTGACGGATGCGAAGCTGGTGAAAGACGGAGCGGAAGGGAAGTAATACACTTTCGAATAACCACTCTAGAAAGTAACGCGCCTCGGCTCCGCTGGGCGACCGAATCCACGTTGTTTCCACCATCGAACTAAGGCTCGACGGAAAGAGACTTCGAGGAATCGATCGCCGAGCGGAGTCGAGGCGCCTAATGTTAGGGCGGAGTCCTGTTAAGTACTTATTACTAATCTTTACCTTGTACCCTCTACCAAAATAACCTTGCCTTGTCCCACCACCTACCGACCTACCTGTTCCTTGCCACTTGCCTAATGTTTACCGCCTGTGGAGGCGAACCTAAGCCCGTAACCTCCACTCCACCTGCGGCCGCGGCCCCAAAAGAACGCCTTCAGGTGCCAGTTCCCCGCTTCGACCAAGACTCCGCCTATTCTTACGTGGCCGCTCAGGTCGACTTCGGCCCCAGGGTTATGAACACCCCCGCCCACGAAGCCACCAAAGACTACCTAGTAGCCAAGTTGGAGTCCTTCGGCGCCCAGGTTGAGCAGCAAAAATTCACTGCTGCTGCCTACGACGGTACGGCACTGGAAGGCACCAACATCATCGCCCGATTCAACCCCGAACACAAAGACAAACTTCTCCTCGCCGCCCACTGGGATACCCGCCACGTGGCCGATAGCGAACTCGAGAAGGATCCCAATGCCGTTGTCCACGGTGCCGACGACGGCGCCAGCGGCGTCGGTGTGCTCCTGGAAATTGCCCGCCAAGTCGGCCTCTCTACACCGGATATCGGCGTAGAAATAGTCTTCTTCGACGCAGAAGACTACGGTGGTTCAGGGGACTCCGAAAGCTGGGGCCTCGGCTCCCAACACTACGCCAAGAACTTAACGGGCATCCGCCCACGTTACGGTATTTTGCTAGACATGGTTGGCGCAAAAGATGCCACTTTTGCCTACGAAGGCCTTTCCAAAAGAGAGGCGCCACAGGTCGTCGAAAAGGTCTGGAACATGGCCCATACCCTGAAATATGGCCCTTTCTTCCCAAAAACGGATGGCTCTCCCGGCATTACGGACGACCACTTCTTCGTTATGAAATACGCGCGTATTCCGATGATCGACATCATTAATTTTCGTTCGAATACCAAGACTGGTTTCGTCACTCACTGGCACACTGGTGATGACAACATGGACAAAATTGATGCTAAAACGCTGCAGGCTGTTGGGCAGACGGTGACGGCGGTATTGTACCGGGAAGGGGCAGGAACGATATAAAGAGTAAGTCCGTAGCCTACCAGACCACAGCTCTACCAGGCTATTTCTCTACCTTCCTCTTCTCTCCCTACCTCTGCGTGAAAAATCCAATAACGAGCGCCAGCGAGAGGAGCTGCTCCAACATGCGGAGCCTGCCAGACTACCAAATTGCCAAGACTAATTACATCCAGTCAAGTCCATCCTTACTCGCATCCGGATGCCCTTGCCCACGGCCATGGTCCGCGCTGAAGTCCCAGTTGTAGGAGCCAATCTGGCATATGCTGGCGGTGAGGAGGTCAATGGTAGCTTCTACGTCGGCCCGGTGGGCCATTTCGGTAGACTGGTGCATGTTCCGGAGGGGGATGGAGATGGCACCAGCAATGGCGCTTTTTTTGCCATAGCGTTGCACGGCAGCGGTGTCCGTTCCACCAGCAGGAAGCAGCTCCAACTGGGTTTTGATGCCTTCGGCCTTAGCCGTTTCTTTTAGGAAATTGACCATTCGGTAATCAGAGATTACGGAGCCGTCTAAGACTTTGATGGCCGTTCCTCCGCCGAGGGTCGTTACTGCTTCGTGGGGACTGGAACCAGGTACATCGTAGGCAATAGTTACATCAAGTCCGAAACCGAAGTCTGGGTCGATGTGGCTAACACAGCCCATCGCGCCCCGCAGGCCAACCTCTTCCTGAACGGTGAAGGTGGCGTAAAGGTCGTAGGGGATTTCTTGTCCTTTAAGGCGACGCAGCGTTTCGATGAGAATGAAGACCGATACCCGGTTGTCTAGGGATTTGCTGGTGATGCAATCACCAATTTCGATAAGCTGACGCTCGCGAGAAATGGGATCTCCGATGGCGACATACTTTTCTACATCCTCTTTGCTCATGCCCGTATCAACGAAATATTCGTTGAGGGGGATAACTGCCTTCCGTTCCTCCGGCTTCATGATGTGGATCGGCTTGCAACCGAGGACGCCAAGGACATCCTTCCGGCCGTGGACGATCACTCGTTGGGCCGTCAATGTCTTGGGATCAAAACCTCCCAACGGGAGGAAGCGGATGAAGCCTTTTTCGTCGATGTGGTTGACGATGAAGCCAATTTCATCCATGTGAGCAGCTACCATGACGCGCTTCGGGGCTTTGCCCCGGAGGATGGCAATAACGTTGCCCATATTGTCAACTTGGACCTCATCTGCAAGGTCTTTGATTTCCCGAAGGATGAGTTCACGGATACGACGTTCGTAACCGGATACGCCAGGAGCTTCGCAGATGGCTTTGAGGAGGGATAGGTTAAGCATGTGGATAGCGCGCGTTTGGATGTTGGCCGCGAAGGTACGAAGAGTATGGAACCTAGCAGTCAGTGAGTCAAGGAGTCAAGCTGTAGGCTCCTCAACGACCATGGTCACACGCCTAAATGTTTAACGCTTTCTGCTGAATCCTCCCCTTTATAAAAACCCATCATTATAATAATGGCTAGGTTCAGCAAGTACTGCGCGCCAACCTTGTCCGTCTCCATTTGGTCGTTGATGATATTGAAGGCGTCGACAATCAGCATGGCCAATAAGGCCGCCATGATGGCATTCTTTGCCGCCGGATCCGTCTGCTGGTGATAGAGCCGTTCGCCGATGATAAGGGCGCCGAAGATGTAGATTATGAAAATAATCAGCCCGGGAAAGCCCTGTTCCACTAGCGTCATAAGGTAATACGAATGAATGCCGGAGCGGCCTTCGTTATCGCTTACATAAGTCTCAAAAGCATTAACGGTATATCCTTCATAGAACTCGATAAAGTTACCTGGGCCCCAGCCCGTCATCGGGCGATAAGGGACCATATGACCTGCGGCCACCCAGCGATAAAAGCGCTCCATGGTAGAGATGTCCTCCAGCTTATAGGTGGCGGATATCAGGTTGTCAAACTGTTGGTGGGTAATCGTTGTCTCGAAATTTGGGGCGTAGTCTAGGTATTTGTTTCCCCGAAGGAAAAAGACCGAAACGGCCAGGCCTCCGATCAGGGCCAAACCCAAGGCCGGCTTCATTAACCGCCACTTAATGATGTAGAAAGCTCCGCCAGCCATGGCCAGTGCGACAAAAGCCGCCCGGGTATAGGAAAAGTAGACGGCGGCTAGCCAAATCGGCACCACCAATAAAGCCCACCACCAGGTCGACTGTTCATTTTTCTTGCGGTACCAACGGAGCCAAATCAGCCAGGGCGTGAAGGTGGCCAGGCAGCCAGCATAGCTCACGTGCTCACTCATGAAGGGGTGCATCGTCTTATGCTGCATGGCAAAACTGAAGCCGTAAGCACCGTGGCGAACCAGGGTTTGCAGCGCCACAAAAAGTAGCGGCCAGAGGATGCAGTGGACCAGTAAACTGATCCGTTTCGGCGAAGAAAGAATGAGCAGTGGTACCAGGAAATAGGCTCCGACGTACCAGAGTTTGGCCAGGCTGAACTTCAGGCTGACTACGAAGCCATCGCTAAAGACGGTAGCAAACAATATCCAGCCTATATGGAGGTACAGTAGCCAAGCAATGGGATGACCGAAGGTATGTTTATTGTACTCCGGCCAGTGTCTGGATGCGTGGATGACCAGCAAACCGGTAAGGCCGATGGCGAGTGGCTCCGTCGGTAAATCGGTGCCAAAACCTCCTGGCAGAAATATCTTGGTACTGATCGGAATAGTGATCAGCAAGAGCCAAAATAGCTTGCGAAAGTCCAACACTGCCTGCGCTACTACCCAAAGTAATACAGGTGCTCCGGCCAGCCAGTATTCAGTAGTGGCGATGCCTGCGCCCATTGCCGCGAGAGCGACGGTAGCGTAGGCGTAAAAGAGCCGGCGATCGGTGGATAGTGAGGAGATGGCAGTTGGTAGTTTGTGGTAGTCGGAAGTGTGGTGAATTGCAGTCGTTTTACCCTCGTATGTGTACTCCAGAACTGACGAAGGAGGCTGGAAGGAGGCTCATCCGAGGTGTAAAACGACGATTATTCAAATACTTCTCCCCAGTCGTATTTCTTCCCAGTATCAATAATCAAGGCGCCAACGACGGCAAAGATGAAACTGAGGATGGAGGCGCCAACAACGATCAAGCTTCGGACGGGGTAAGATTTGATCACAGGTACTTTTGCTTCTTCGACGACTTCCACAGCCTTTTGGTCGGAGGTCAGGACCGTTTCAAACTGCTTGAGGCGAATCCTGTTTCTGGAAAGGGCGTCGTTGAGGCGCTGGCGTTCTTCTTCCAGGTTATCGATGGGCCCGAGACTCTCGTTAAGGAGGACTAGTTGGCTGTCGAGATTGATTCGGGCGCTTGCATAGCCAGCGAGTTGAACTTCGTATTTGGCGATGGAATCACGGGAACCCCGACCGCCTTTTTGGCGGTAAATTTTCATCTTCGCTCCCGTAGAGGCGATGCTGTTTTGTAGGCTGGTCGTCATCGTTGCCAGCGCTTCACTCTGTGCATCCGTGTTGTAAACGCCGGACTTTTTCCGGAGGGCGCGGATGATGTTGTTGATGTCAACGAGGTTGGTTTCGGTCGTTTGGATTTCAGCGCGCAGGCCGGAGGCGCTACGGGCCTGGGTGTTACGGATGAGAGAAAGGCTGATCTGGTCGACTTTGACACGGGCGGCGCGGGCCATTTCGGCCGCGCGGACGGGGTCTTTGTCGGAGATAGACATCTCAATGGCATCGCGGGCATTTTTCTTCACCTCGTAGTTGCCCATGAATTCACTACGGACGTAGACCGGTGCTTTAACCTTAGTGCTGTCGATTTCGTAGACGTCGTAGAGGTTGAACTCTTTGACCATGAAATCGATGAGGGCATCGCTTTCGGCAACGGCCATCGTCCGGTCAATATCATCACCGGAGCCGTAAAATTGCATCCGACTGTTCTTGTTCCCGAAAACGCCATCGATAGAATTCTGGTCCGGGCTAATGGTCAGGAAAGTGGTGCTTGCTGTGAAGTATTCCGGTAGGAGCAATGAAATAACGACGGCCAGCAGCGTCCCGGCAATGGTGACGTAGATGATCGGCATTTTCCATTGCCAAAGGCTGCGGAGCACCCCCAGCAAATGTGCCGGAGGAGTGGGGGATGGTTTTGTTTGAATCGCCATGTTGGTGGTTGGAGCAAAAAGTCTGCAAAGGTAGTGAGGATGCGCTTACCCAAAACATAGATAGACTGAATGGGGAAAATGTGGCTTAGGCGCCGCGGACGCAGGTGCAAGGTTTAGTTTCTTGAGGTTAGAGATTTAGCGTTGGATTTTAGAAGTCAAGTCTTAGAAAGACTCTATAATCCAACGCTAAATTTCTAACCTCTAAACTCCGGCAGTATCTTTGTCGCCGTTTTCTTCCTGATAATCTGCTCATCCATCCAATCATGGCTACCCGCAACAAGCTCCAGAAGTTCGCCGAAATACTCACCCTTCCCAACGTCTACGAAAGTTACGACCCCATGAAGCCACAGTTGCATGGCATCAATAATTTGCCCGTTGATCTGAAGGGGCAGTGGGCTAAAAAGCACTTTGGTAACGACAATCCTATTATCCTGGAGTTGGCCTGTGGTCGAGGAGAATATACCCTTGACCTTGCCCGGCAGTACCCGGATCGCAACTTCATTGGTGTAGACATCAAAGGCGCGCGCATCTGGCGCGGCGCTAAAAATGCCATCGCCGAAGGACTGGACAATGCCGCCTTCCTTCGAACCCGGATTGAAGTCATTGCGGCCTTCTTCGTTGAAGGCGAAGTAGATGAAATTTGGATCACCTTTCCCGACCCCTTCCTCAAGAAGGGCAAAAAGAACCGTCGCCTGACGGCCCCTAGTTTCCTTCGCCAGTACCGGTACATGCTCCGCAAGGACGGCATCGTCCACCTCAAAACCGATAGCCGCGAACTCTATGACTGGACGGAAGAAGTCTTCGATAAGCAACCCGCCGTCAAGGTCGAATACCGAGATAACGACATCTACTCCAAGCCCCTCGTTATCCCGGAGCTGAGCACCGAGACGTACTACGAGAAAATGCACAAGGACCTGGGTAAAACCATTACCTATACCCAATTTCGGTTTGAGCCGGAGGAGATTAAGATTATTGGTGGGCAGGGGATTCCTGGATTTAGTTGGTAAGGAAGGCATTAGTAGAAAGGCGGTAATAAGGAGGCATTAGGCGGTAGGCTGCCGCATGGGCAAGCGCGTCCAAAGCGGTGTACTTATATCTAAACCCTACTATCCAACATCTAAATCTTCGGCCTGACCAAAATCTTATCCCCCACCACCTTACTAAACACCGCCTTTTCTTCCTCGCCATAACTCACCGTTAAGGAGCCATCAAAGGCTTCTTTGCCAACAATGGTTAGTTCCGTCTTAAGGGAGAGCTTGTGGTCGTTGAGGAAATGGAGGAAATCGTTGGAAGAATGATCTAGGCCAACGATGGTCACTGTTTGCCCCGGGGAGCAGTTGCTTAATCGGAAGCTACTGTTGTTGGTGATGATGATGCCGTTGGCATCGGGGATGGGGGAGCCGTGGGGATCGACGGTGGGGTGGCCCATGATTTCGTCCATGCGGGCGAAAAGCTCCGGGCTTTTAACGTGTTCTATCTGTTCCGCGATAGCGTGAACCTCTTCCCAACCGAAGCCCATTTCTTCAACTAGGAACATCTCCGTTAACCGGTGTTTGCGGACGATGAGTGCTGCCGCTTTGCGGCCGGCATCCGTCAATCGCAGCGGCTTGTACTTCTGGTATTCTACCAAACCCCGTTCATGAAGCTTGCGGGCCATGTTGTTGGCCGAAGGTTTGCTGACCTCCAAAGACTCCGCCAAGCGGGAGACGCTGACGTTGCCGCTTGCGTCAGCAAGCGCAAGCAGGGATTTGAGGTAGTTCTCGACGGTTTGGGTTGCCATAGGGCAAAGATAAGCGCAGGCCGGAAGTTGGCAAGTGAGAGTGCTTGGCTAAGATAAAAGTTAGATTAGGCTAACTTTTACCTTGAAACAACATATATTTGCACTCCAACCTACACTGCACCCGCGCTCGCGGCAAGAAATATAGTACTCTGTCAAGCCGGTTTTATCACTTTATTTGCGGCGCTTTCTGGCGTCTGAGCTCATCAAAAAAGCCTCGCTAACACTACAATGTTGCCTGCGTTTCTTGATTTCGTCAGCCACCGCGAATTAGGCAATGAAGCTTAGTTTACAGTGTACTAATGGTTAAAACACATTGTAATGCTTCGTATCCTTTTCTTTTTTCTCTTACTATTGGTAACTACAGCCGTACCGGCACAAGTCGGCACGCTGCTCGGGAAAGTACTTGATGAAGGTGGTGCACCTGTGCCTTATGCAAGCCTTGGTATGCAGGGCAAAAGGATGGGAACCATCGCTGAAGAGAACGGCGTTTTTATTTTTAACGACCTTGTTCCAGACACTTACGAAATTATCGTTTCTGCCGTTGGCTACGCCAGCAATTCTTTCACCGTTACCGTTCGGGCGAATGAGTCAGCAGAATATTCTGTAATCCTTGAAAGCAGCAGTGAGAAGCTCGAAGAGATCGTTGTTACCGGAACGATGAAGCCGGTGTCTAAGGCCAATAGCCCCGTTCCTGTAGAGGTTTACACCGCCGACTATTTCCGGGCCAACCCAACACCAAGTGTTTTTGAGAGCCTGCAAACCGTCAACGGTGTTCGGCCACAGCTGAATTGTTCCGTTTGCAATACCGGCGATATTCACATCAACGGCCTAGAAGGGCCGTACACCATGGTTTTGATCGACGGTATGCCCATTGTCAGTGGCCTTTCAACGGTCTATGGATTGACGGGCATTCCACAGAGCCTGATTGCCCGGGTAGAAGTCGTCAAAGGCCCCGCCTCTACGCTCTACGGCTCTGAAGCCGTTGGCGGACTGATCAACGTCATCACCAAGAACCCAACGGATGCTCCCCTGTTTTCGGCGGATGTGATGGTCTCCGGTTGGGGCGAAGTCAATACCGATATCGGGATGAAAGCCAAGGTTGGCAAATCGGCCCACGCCCTTATCGGGATTAACTATTTCAACTACCAGCAACCGAAGGATAACAACGGCGACGGATTCACTGACCTCACCTTGCAGGACCGTATTTCGGTCTTTAATAAGTGGTCTTTTGACCGTAAGGACGGTAAAATTTTCACCATTGCTGGCCGCTATGTCTACGAAGACCGCTTCGGCGGAGAGCTAAACTGGAACAAAGGTTTTCGGGAAGGAAACGAGGTCTACGGCGAAAGTATTTACACCAACCGTTGGGAAACCTTTGGTACTTACCAACTGCCAACCAGCGAAAACATAACCTTCCAGTTTAGTACCAACGGCCACTACCAGAACTCCGCTTACGGAGAGACGGTTTATGATGCAACACAGTATGTCGGTTTCGGTCAATTGCTGTGGAACAAAAGCCTGGGCAACCATGATTTGCTCTTCGGCGCGGGCTACCGGTACACTTGGTACGACGATAATACCCCGGCAACGGCTATTGCCGAAGGAGACCGGAATGCTCCGTCCCGGATTCACTTACCCGGCGCTTTTTTGCAGGATGAAATTCGGTTGGGTAGGCAGAACGTTGTTTTGCTCGGCCTGCGCTACGATTACAACAGCCTGCACGGTAATATCCTGACTCCAAGGCTGAATTACAAGTGGAATTCCAAGAGCCTGAAAGATGTAGTTCGGGTGAGTGTCGGCAATGGTTACCGAGTGGCAAACATCTTTACGGAGGACCATGCTGCGCTCTCCGGTGCCCGCGACGTCATCTTCGAAGATGAGTTGTTGCCGGAGACGAGTTGGAACGTTAACCTGAATTATGTCCGTAAGATATTTACCAGAGGAGGCGCCGTTATTACGCTGGATGGGTCAACTTGGCATACCCGTTTTGGGAACCGGATTTTACCGGATTATGAGTCGAACCCGACGGCAATAATTTATGGTAACCTAGACGGCTTTGCCGTCTCACAGGGTGCGAGCTTAAGCACCGATATCAGCTTTAGGAAAGGAATGAACCTCAATGCTGGGATTACGGTGCAGGATGTCTTTACCAACGAAAATGGTGTCCGGGAGCGGCAGTTGCTGACGGAGACGGTGTCGGCTGTTTGGCAACTCGGTATTCCGATTCTTCGCCACCAACTGAAGGTGGATTATACGGGCAACGTTTATGGACCGATGGACTTGCCATTGCTGGGAGCGCTGGATGAGCGGCCGGGGCAATCGCCCTGGTTTTCTACCCAAAACCTTCAGTTGACCAAGACTTTAGCCAACGGTATGGAGATCTATGGTGGAGTGAAGAACATGCTGAACTATACGCCGCCGGCGAACAGCATTGCACGGTCTTTTGATCCGTTTGATGAGGGTGTGGAATTCACGGGAGATGGCGGTGTAGTTCCTACGGCCAGCAATCCCCAAGCCCTAACTTTTGATCCGACCTATGTTTATGCCTCGAACCAGGGGCGGAGGTGGTTTCTGGGGTGGCGGTGGAGTCTGAAGTAGCCTGGTGGTCTTGTAGGCTAACGCGTGGCAAGGATACGGTAGCTCGCTTCGCTCGTCTGCTACGGCGAGGGCACTCCAGTGCCCGTTCTGATATGCGATATGTGATTTCGATATGCAATATGCGAATTGCTGCCGAACGGAGCAGTCTTTGCTGCTCGTATGGCGTGAGCGCGTTGTACGCACGACGTTGGCAAAAGCACCTTGTAGGCGCGTTTGGGACCTTGATCGTTTTAGGGCCACAAGCGGCCTTTTTGGGTCACAGAGTTTCACCGAGGGAACACAGAGTAACACCGAGTTTGCTACCGCAAGCCCATTCGCTTCGCGCGGTGTCTTTTACCATTAAGCCATTAAGGTCAGAATAGCGTAAACGTGGCCATGGTGAAGACGGCGTGAATAACTACAGTAAGGAGGAGAAGTTTATTATGGCGGGTCATTTTTCGGATTTTAGTGGCAGGAAAATCTTAATTCAGAGCATAAGGTAAGCCCTTCCTTGCGCTTAAAAAAACGTTCTCTGCACCTGCGTCCGCGGCCCCAATACCACTAATCGTAGAACCCTGCAACTTATCCCCCAACCAACTACCTGACTAATTACCTATTTTTGCGCTCCCAAATGACGTTTGCTCCGGGCCGCCAATACCGCGCGCCGGCTAACTGACTACAAGACTAACAGACTACAAGACTAATAAAATGGCCAATCCCACCGCTGCCGATTTCAAAAAACTGACCGCCCACGCCAAGGACTACGGTTTCGTATTCCAGAGCTCTGAAATCTATGATGGCCTCGCTGCTGCCTATGATTACGGTCCCCTCGGCGTGCTGCTAAAGAACAACCTTAAGCAGTACTGGTGGCGCTCGATGGTGCAGATGAACGACAACATCGTTGGTTTGGACTGCTCCATCTTTATGCACCCGAAGACCTGGAAAGCGTCTGGCCACGTCGATGCATTCAACGATCCGTTGGTTGACAATAAGGACAGCAAGAAACGCTACCGCGCCGACGTGCTGGTCGAAGACTACATCGATAAAGTAGAAGGTAAACTCAACAAAGAAATTGCTAAGGCGAAAAAGCGCTTCGGCGATGATTTCGACGAGGCAGAATACCGCAAGACCAACGGTAACGTCCTCCGCTATTTAGCTGAAATGGAGTCAGTGGCCAAGCGCCTTGCTACGGCCATGACCGATGGCAACATGGAGGAACTCTACAATATCATCGTTGACCTTGGGATCAAGGATCCAGACACCGGTTCTGCCAACTGGACGGACGTTCGTCAGTTCAACCTGATGTTCTCCACCCAGCTCGGTAACATTGCCGGCGAAGAAGGCAAACTGTACCTCCGCCCGGAAACGGCGCAGGGTATTTTCGTCAACTTCCTCAACGTGCAGAAATCTACCCGCCAGAAGCTGCCCTTCGGTATCGCTCAGATCGGTAAGGCCTTCCGTAACGAGATCGTTGCCCGCCAGTTTATCTTCCGTATGCGGGAGTTCGAGCAGATGGAGATGCAATTCTTCATCAAGCCCGGAACCCAGCAGGAATGGTACAACAAGTGGAAAGAAACCCGCATGAAATGGCACCTGGCCCTTGGCCATCCTGCCGAAAAACTGCGCTTCCACGACCATGATAACCTGGCCCACTACGCCGACGCTGCCGTCGACATTCAGTTCGACTTCCCCTTCGGTTTCAAAGAACTGGAAGGCATCCACAGTCGGACCGATTTTGACCTCGGTGCGCACATGGAACTCTCCGGTAAGAAGCTGCAGTACTTCGATGCAGAGACGAAGGAAAGCTACATTCCTTACGTACTGGAAACGTCTATCGGTGCTGACCGCCTTTTCCTGGCGGCCATGAGCAATGCCCTAGTAACCGAGCAGGTTCCTGGTCAGGATGATCCGAATAATACCCGCGACGTGATGAAGTTGCACCCAGCGCTGGCGCCGATCAAGGTGGCCATTATGCCGCTGAAGCGCAACAAGCCAGAGATCGTGAAGGTCGCCAAAGACATCTTCAACGACCTGCGCTTCCGCTTCGATGTGCAGTACGATGATACCGGTGCGATCGGTAAGCTTTACCGCCGCCAGGATGCCGTGGGCACGCCCTTCTGCGTCACCGTCGACTTCGACACCATCGAAGAGGGCGAGAACAAAGGAACCGTTACCGTTCGTGACCGCGATACGCTGGAGCAAAAACGGGTTAAGATTGAAGACCTAGCCAGCCTGATTGGCCCGAAGGTGGACATGGCGCGTTTGCTGGAAGCGGCGCAGTAGTATCCTGCGGTGTACTTTTAAAAGTACCTTAAGCACTTAGTGATTAGCATTTGGAGGGAAGCCTTAAATGTTAATCGCTAAGTGCTTTTTGTTTTGGGGGCGCGGGCGCGGGTGCAAAGGGGAGTTGGAGGAGCGGGGGTGGTTAATGGTCAATGTTATTATTAGCTCCCGAAATTGCTAGTCCCGCTAGGGGTGAGGCAAAGCTCCTAGCAGGGGACTAAGCATCGGTGTAGCCGATGATTGTGTCCTTCGAAACGATCGCTGCACCGGCACCGTCATCAAAAATAAAGAGCGTTGAATTGCAGCGTAATACCTCTTGTCCTGGTTTCATGTATGAATGTAAGGTCTTCTGTCGAGGCTGTTTTTTCGGCAAGGCGCCAGACATCGCTTAGAATGACCACCACAACACAAACCGGCTCGTAAATTCGTTACTACCTTAGTACTTTGAATTTACCCCGAGTAAAACTGCATAATGACACGTCGCTTACTACCACTATTTTTTCTCGTTTTTTTAATCCTGACAGCCTGTACCAAAGAGATTGAAGACCTCTCCCGGATTGATGAAGTCAGGGTTGATGCAGACTACGCCATTCCGTTGATTGATAGTAAAGTCCGGCTGGACGACTTGATTGGTGATGTAACGGACGATGTTTCCCTAGCCGTCGACCCCGACGGCCTGCTCCGCTTCCGGTATTCCGGCGAGGTGGTTGCCGTGGGCAGCGACGTCGTCTTCTCCCGTTTGGACCAGATTGCGGCGGGGATATTCCTCCCGATTACGCGGGAACGGACGGCGGCACCTTTCGTCCTCCCAGGCGATGTTGAGCTGGACGTCCTCCGGGTAAAAGGCGGACTGTTGAGTTACAACCTCACCAACGCTTACAACCGGCCCGTCACGGTTAGTCTTTCCCTCCCGGATGCACGTCTTAACGGCGCGCCCCTCGTTATTACCGCAGAACTGCCGGCCAACGACGGTACCGGCGATATTCCCTCGATCTCTAACGTATTGACCCCGGTTGATCTGTCCATGTACGAACTCAACACCGTCCAAGACTCCATCTACATTGTCTACACCATTACCGATGGAAATGGTTTTCAACTACAACCTTCAGAGAATACGGTCGTAGTCATCACCGGTCTGCGCTTCGACTATGTCGAAGGCTACCTCGGCCAAAATCTCTACCCTGGCGGCAGGGATACGATCAGTGTCAACTTCTTCGATAACTACCAGGAAGGAGACATTCGCTTTGCCGATCCAACAATTTCCATGACCCTGACCAACTCCTTCGGCGTGCCGGCCAGGGCTTTGATTGATGTATTAAACGTGATTGACAACGAAGGGAACGTTATACCGATTGAAGGAAGTGGGGTAACGGATGGCTTCGACTTTGATTATCCGTTAATACCTGGCGACTTTGCAGTAACAACCTTCGTCTTCGATACCAGCAATTCTAACCTTGCCGACATCTTAAGTGCCCGGCCGATTGCCCTAGACTATGAGGTGAACGCCATCATTAACCCCGACGCCGATACTAACGTCCGAGGATTTTTGACAGACACCGCGTACTACCGGGCGCGGGTAGATGTGGACCTCCCCCTCGTTGGCAGCGCCGACCAATTCACCCTCCGCGATACCATCCCGTTGAATATCATGGAGGAATACGAGAATGTTACCGCCGTCACTTTCCGGCTGACGACCAAAAACGGCCTGCCGATTGATCTTGAAATTGAAGGAACCTTCCTTGATGCTAACGACAATGTATTGGCTGATTTGACCGACGGAGAGCTGGTTATCCTCGAAGCCGGAGAACCAGATGTTACCGGTAACATTTACACACAAAGGGTGGTGACCAAAGACATTTTACTGGAAGATGCTCGCCTAGATGCCGTTCGGGACGCTGCTAAATTGGTGTTGTCTCTGCGGGTGACGACCGCCGGAGGCGGGACGGACTTCGTCCGGGTTACCAACCTCCAGGAACTGGAAGTTTTACTGGGGGCCATCATCTCTGTCAGCTCAAGTAATTAGTAGTCGTAACTACCCACTACTAACCACCGACTACTTACTAACGATTTCTTTGTCAATCTCTGCTTTTTGAAAAACTTACTTTGTACCAGTACTTCGGCTCCGCTCAGCAACCACGTCCGCGCACTGATTCTTACACTGATCTGCTCCGCTCCGCTCCTCGCCCAGGACTTGACCACTCCGCTGATCTCAGACTCCTGGCAATCTACCTTCAGCAATCCGGCACTTTACGGCCAGCTTCGAGGCCGTCTCACCATTGGACTCCCTGGTGGAAGTAACGATCTAGCGATTGAAAATGCGACTTACAGCGATCTCTTGTCGGTTGAAAACGGACAACGAATTTTGGACCTGACCCGGCTTACTACCTTGCTGGAAGACCGAAATGAAATCCGGGACGACTTCACCGTCGAAACCATTGGCGTCGGCCTCCGCGGCGATAGGTTCAGCGTTGGTCTTTACCACCGTCTTCGAGGTTCCATAGAAGCCGACCTGCCGAAGACGCTGATCCAAATCATTGCCGAAGGCAATGCGCAGTTCATTGGTCAAACCATCGAAATTGCTCCCCTCGGCGCCATCACCAGCTTCCACGAACTTGCATTCGGCGCCAGCTACGCCATCACGGATAAGATTCATTTCGGCGCCCGCATCAAATACCTAAGTGGCATTGCCGACCTCCGAAGCGAGCTCAATGGCAGCCTTAAATTGACGACAGGAGAGGAGAATTTTGCCCTCACCCTGGACCAAGACTACACCGTCAACAGCGCTGGAGCCCTTGAATACGAAGGAATCGGCGACGTTAATATCAATTACGATCTCCGCCGCTTGCGGACCGACCAACTGTTCAGCGGCAACAACGGCATCGCCTTCGACTTCGGCCTCTTCGCCGACCTAGGCAAGCTGCGGCTGCAAGCCGCAGCCAATGACATTGGTGGCACCATCACCTGGGAAAACGAAGTCACCAACCTCGACTTCACCGGGACGGATGCTTTTACCGGCCTCGATATCCTGGAACAACTCCTCGAAGATTCCATCTCCTTCGCTGGAGCTGTTGACAGTATCCAAATTGAGTTTGACCCGACCGAGACCAACAATAGTTACAAAAGTGATGTCTCCGCCACCTACCTGATCGGCGCAGAATTTGACGTGACGGATCGCCTAACCGCTGGCCTGCTTATTGCCCACTACGCCCGGCCGCAAACGGCAGAAACGGCATTCGCCATAAGCGCCCGCTATCGGGTAATCGAGCAACTTGCCGTTGGCTTCAACTACAACGCCCGCCGCAATGCCTCCGCTAACCTCGGCGTGCATATTTACGCCAACGTTGGCCCGGTTCAATTACTGGCCAGTACCGATAATTTG
>JBLIGS010000023.1:0-17199 GCA_047637095.1 Neolewinella sp.
AGGAATGGCGCCGTTCAGGCCATTGTCCCGGAGGCCAATCATGGTCACCCGGTTATTTTGGTCGCAACGGACGCCGTACCATTGGCAGGGCTCGCAGTCTTCGAGCCAACCGGTTTTGTCGACCCAATTGTCGCCGTCGAGGGCTTGGTAGAAGGACTCTAAGGCGGCGTAGTCGGGGTGGGCACAAGGATCCTCTATTGGATTGGTGGCCATCAAATCGGAAGAGAAAAGGGCAAACGTTAGTAGGGTAAACAGGGTTGTAGGGAAAGGCATGGTGATTGTGTTAAAATGGGTAAAATAGGTAGGCTTTACAGCCGGATGTCACACACTAGACTGCGAAAAAAAGAAAAACGTTGGCTGGCTAGTCCACTTTTTGGTTTAATTAACAGACACACCGAACCACCTCTCCCCCTACGCTTATTACCAAGCATAGAAGCAATGGTCAACTAGGCGACCAATCCCCACAAAATCAAAAAGTTACGCAATACAAATAGATGTCCAGCCAATCATTGTCAAGTATATAAAGCGTGTACTCTTCGCCTATCATTGGCGGTTTTAATCAACCGAACAAACCGTCGATCATTAGCTTGACGCTAGAATAATCTTCCTAATCGGCTACAGAGAGAAGCCGAGACATGGTAATGATTCATCGTTATTTAAGGATTGTAATTTCCCCCTAGCAGTCCGCCAGTGCTACCGGCAAATTAAAGGCCAATCCCCCCTCGGAGGTTTCCTTGAATTTTCCGTTCATGGCCATGGCCGTATCCCACATCGTTTGGATCACCGTATCAATGTCCACCTTAGAATAACGGGGATCGCCAGACAGGGCCAGGTTGGCAGCCGTGATGGCCTTCATGGCCCCCATGGCATTGCGTTCGATGCAGGGAATTTGGACCAGGCCGCCGATGGGGTCACAGGTCAAACCTAAGTGGTGCTCCATGGCAATTTCGGCCGCCATTAATACCTGCTGGGCAGTGCCACCCATGGCCTGGGTCAACCCTCCGGCAGCCATGGCGGAGGAAACACCGATTTCGGCCTGGCAGCCGCCAACGGCTGCGGAGATGGTCGCTCCCTTTTTAAACAGCGAGCCAATCTCTCCAGCGACGCAGAGGAAGTCTTCGATCCCCAGGGCCGATGATTTGTCTACAAAGTAATCGTAGTAAAGGATGACGGCGGGTACAACACCGGCGGCGCCGTTGGTGGGCGAGGTGACGATGCGGCCCATGGCAGCGTTTTCTTCATTCACCGCCAGTGCAAAGCAACTGATCCATTTGTTGATGGTATTAAAATCCCGGCTGGACTTCCGGACGAGCTTTTCCCAGCCCTTTTGGGTACGGTACCTGCGCCCGGTGAGTAGTTCCCGGCTCATCGCTGCAGCGCGACGCTTAACATTCAGTCCTCCAGGCAATATCCCTTCGGTAATACAGCCCCGGTAAACCGATGTTTTCATCGTCTCATATATCAGGCTAAGATCATCCTCCACCTGCGAAAGGGACCGCATTGATATCTCGTTCTGCATCACTATTGCCGCGATAGACACCCCTTTTTTAAGGACGTGATTCAGCAGATCTTTACCCGTTTCAATAGGAAAAGGAAGCTTCACCTCCTCTTCTTTATCTTCTTCCCCTATCCGCTGAATGAACCCGCCACCAACGGAAGCATAGCTCCGGGAACAAGTTGGTTTACCGTTAGCATAAGTGGTAAAAACCAAGGTATTTGGATGCGCATCGTGTGATTCATCCGTATAGACCACATCCGTCTGCGGATTAAAGATTATGATATTGCCATTAAGCTCCAGCACCATGTTTTCTTTAAGTTCCGTCAGGTACTCATCTAACCTCGTGGTATCCACCGTTTCGGTTGCATGACCGAGTAGGCCGAGTTGCACGGCAGCATCGGTGGCGTGGCCCTTTCCGGTTTTGGAAAGGGAGCCGTAGAGTAAAACTTCGATCCGATCAATTGGCTCCTTTGGCAAGGAGTTGGCAAAGTCAACGGCCGCTTTCCACGGGCCAATGGTGTGCGAGCTGGAAGGGCCGACTCCTACTTTGAAGATGTCGAAAATGGAGATGGAAGTCATGTGGTGGTGGTGGTGGTTAAGGCATTAGTAGAGAGGCGGGAGGCAGGAGTAGAGAGGCAGGAGGTCCGCCGCCATTCTAGATGTAAATGTAGACACACTTAGGTGAACAGTCTCACTACGGCCTAATGCCTCTCGCCTCTCGCCTCCCTACTTTCTACATTTACCGCAGGCCAATCGCCAACAATACCTTCCGGTGGCTATACTCATCACAATGTCCTTTCGTCGCTTCGAAATCGATCACGGCGTCAGATTTTGGCGAGGTAGTTTGCTTTAAGTAAGCATCGAAATCGCGCATGGAATTATTGAGATAATAATTGTCCATGTCGCCCATCCATATGTATATTTTGCCTTGAATTTTGGGACCTAATTCTGCCCAGTTGTCCTTGGCCATAATGAGCAAGTCATACTTCTTCCATTCTTCGGCAACGGCGTGGTCAATTTCCCCCGTAAGTGGGTCAAAAACGGGTTTAGGCAGGCCATTTTCACCCTTGGGACTGTAGAGTGCATTCCAGGATCCCCATTGCCCTTTGGAGTCGACATAGGTGCCAGATTTACCGTCCTTGTTTTCGTCCATGACTTCCTTTTTGATGGAGAATTCAGGTTCTCCGTCGCGGGTTCTCTTGCTTGGGCGGAGGTAGCCGAACTTGTTGGTGAAAGCGCTAGAATCTCCGTAAATATCAACCAATTGCATCTTGTGGAAGCTGACGGGATCGGGGCTGTAGGAGTAGCATCCGGCGAAAGAATCAGGGTAAATTATTTGTAGGGCGAGGGATACCCAACCACCGGTGGAGCAGCCGTCGGTGTAGCGGTTTTCGGCACCTCGGGTGCGGTATTTAGCGTCGATGGCGGGGATAATCTCGTTGATAAGGACATCGCCGTACGGGCCGCTGTTATCGGAATTTAGTTGATAGGGATCGCCGTACGGGCCGCTACCGCCGTCGAGGAAAACGGTGATGATGGCTGGAGCTTCTGCGGAGGACCACCATTTGGCGAAATTAGGATTCTTCATCAGGTAATTTACCCGGAGGTAGCTGCCACCATAGCCGGCAATGTTGTAGCGGACGGGATAGGTCTTCCCGGGGTTGTCGACGTAGCCGGGGGGGAGTAGAATCGCGGCTTTTACCGTCGTAGGTTTACCCCAAAACTTGGTCAGCGCAGGGCTTTCCATACTGAATTCTTCGACCAGAGAGTTGTCAATTATTTTCGGCATTTCTTCTTGGGCGCGGACGCAGGTGCAAAGGAGAAGTAGAAGAGCAAGGAATGGTAAGGTGGTGGTTTTCATTGGCTTGGGATGGTTTTCCGGTGGTAAGATAAGGTGTCAATATTTCATCCAGCTGCTTATACAATTCACATTGCACCTGCGGCCGCGCACAAAAAAGCCCTCCGTCAAGAAATGCCCATTTAAGGCATGACCATTCCTAGTGACCATGGCTTATTTCATCCCTTCATCTACTCTTCTTTTTCCACCGATCGGGTGTTGAGATTTGCTGTTGGCAAATCCACTGTAACGCCTAGATTGAACCGAAAAGCATCCGCAGGAACATACCCGAATTTACGTAATGGTGGGCTTACCTGCATCCCCACCAAAGTTGAAAGTGGCATATTGGGAAGGCCATGGCTATACATCACCCCAGGCGAAAAAACTTGCTAAAAGCCAACGTCTTCAGGTAATGCATTATCGCTGCCATCCAACCAGAACAGTACCACCGCTCTGGGTAAAGGCCTCTAAGTTGGGCAAAAACCTTGCCTGTCATCTCCCGATCTCCGTCGCGAATACGGTTATAGAGACTGTCAACAATAACAGCTTTGTCAAAGAGGGATTCCTGTGCGTTTAGAGGAGTAAAAACAGTTTCTTACCCTTCGGTTTCTACTACTTTTACCATTTGCAAAAAGGCAAGCTTACCAGCGATGAATTAAAGAACCTCGGATCATCAGAGACCTCCTCCCCTAGCCAATCCGGCCGGGCAAAGACCTCACCTTCTGCCTCCAATTCAATCTCTGCAACAACGAGGCCTTCGTTCTCTCCTGCGAAGACATCGATTTCCCAGAGGTGCCCTTCGTGCACCACCTCGTACCTGGTTTTATCAATGATGGGCTGCTCACACAGCCCCATCATCAACCGGGCCTCTTCAACCGGGATTTCATACTCGAACTCCGGTCGGCTAACGCCAACAGATTCCCCCTTGACGGTCAAAATTCCCTTCTCCCCCTTCAGCCGTACCCGGACGGTCCGTTCTTTCACCGAGCTGAGGTAGCCCTGTTGAATTGGAATAGTTTTGACGATGCGCTCCCGCCAGCGATCGCTGCGGAGGAGGAATTTGTGTTCGATTTCTATTGGCATAATTGATCTTAAAAGGATTCTCTCATTATAAAGGAGGAAGCTTCACCCCCAAATATTCTTATAAATGTAGTCCACGATTCCACCTAAAAACCTAGCTTGTACAATGTAATTTAAATTTGTCGGCAAAGTAGCTGGTGGATTTTGCCGACTAACAAGGCGGAAAAACCGGAGCCTAGCCGTAGCTAAGTGAGTATTTTTCCAACGCAGTTAGGCGGTAAAAGACACCGCGAATTTGGCGCTGAAACTTAGATTACACTGTACTGGGACAGTACAAAATCAACCAGTTGGTCGAATTCATCCCAAAGTGACCTCGGTTGCCCTTATCTTAAATAATAAAATCTCGTTGCAATGGTAGACAAACACTACTTCGTAAATACAGCTCGTGCTGCGGCAATAGCCTACAGAGAAGGACGCATTGAAGAACTGAAAGGCCTGATAGAAGAATGGACTGTCAACACCATTTATCATCATCCAGTTATGTATGGTGAAGCAGTTTT
Organism: Neolewinella sp.; assembly: GCA_047637095.1. GTDB lineage: Bacteria > Bacteroidota > Bacteroidia > Chitinophagales > Saprospiraceae > Neolewinella. Next base: position 4,916 of record JBLIGS010000023.1, read on the forward strand.
CATGGACCACACCTACCGTGGGCTTTTGGCCCTAGATGCTGGAGACATAGAGATGGCAAAACTTGAGTTACTGAAGTCGGGCAAAGCACCCACTTCTCCAGTCCTAAAAAGTTTTGGCCCTAATCTTAGCCTCGGTAAACGGCTATTGGAAGCTGGTGAAACGGAGGTGGTACTACAATTCCTTGAATTCTGTAAAGACTTTTGGCTTCTCCCCCTTCGTATTCTGCACTTACCCCGTTGGAAGCGAGAAATCGAAGCAGGGAAAATTCCTAACTTCGGTGGCAACCTTTTCTATTTGATGGACATGCCAGAATTGGAAGATGACAAGGCTGGTTAATAAGATTTTACCAAATCTTAAATGCTTCGTCACCCCAGCCTGCTACGCAGTCCATCAATTCGAGTAGCAGTTCTTCTACGTCTTCCTCTTCCTCAAATTCTTCGCCAATGTCCAGAAGAACATCCTGGGCTTGGTCTTGGGAGCCTCCGGCTTTGCTGAAGCCGACGATTAGGGCGTGGAGTTCGTCGAAGGTGCTGTCACCGGTGATACCGGAGCGGAGTTGTTGTTGGAGATCGTTAGAAGTCATCAGATTTGTTTGCCTAGGGCGAAGGTATACTTTAAGAGTTGATGCTACCCAGGTGAGCCCAGTCAAAGTCAAGGCAATTGCAAGGTCGCTCGTCTGCCGAGACGCGACGATAGGAGCTGGCTCGTCGGCCGAGAGACCGGATTGAAGTTACCCGTGAAGCCTTCCCTCGGCCGACGAGTCAGGTCGTTGCTCCCGCCTCGGCAGACGAGCGAAGACTTCACTTTCGAGCTTGTAATTGCCCTGAATACTGGAGAACCAAAATACCAGCCCGCCCGCCATTAACTAATTACCGTATTTTGCCAGCAACCGTAACACAACGCCCAACCATGCGCCCAACCATCCTTGCTCTTTTATTCCTCCTTTGCACCTGCGTCAGCGCCCAACAAGAAAAAGCTCCGGACCGTGGAGACTTTGGCGACGGGCCTCATACCCAACTTATCCTCCGCGGGGTGATCCTCATCAACGGCAACTGCGCGCCGCCGACCGGACCAGTAGACATCGTCATCGAAGGCAACAAAATCGTTTCAGCCAGCACCGTTGGCGTTCCTGGCGTTGAGATTGATCCAAAACGCCGCCCCCAACTAAAGGCCGGCGGCAAAGAAATCGACTGCAGTGGCATGTATGCCCTACCCGGTTTCGTCGATATGCACGGCCACATGGGCGGCCGCGCCCAGGGTACAACAGCTGACTACGTCCTCAAGCTATGGCTCAGCCACGGCATCACCACCATCCGGGAACCCGGTAGTTTCAACGGCTTGGACTGGACGCTAGACCACAAGCGCCGCTCCGCCTCCAACGAGATCGCCAGCCCCCGCATCGTCGCCTACACCGGTTTCGGCATGGGTAGAGAAGAGCCTTTCACCACGCCAGAAGAAGTAGAGAGCTGGATCAAAGCCAACAAGGAAAAAGGCGCCGACGGAATCAAGCTCTTCGGCGCAAGCCCGATGCTGATGCAAGCCGCCCTAGAGACCAACAAAGAAATTGGCCTGCGCAGCGCCTGCCACCACGCCCAGATGGACGTTGGTCGCTGGAACGTCCTTAAATCTGCCCGCGCCGGACTCACTTCTATGGAACACTGGTACGGCCTGCCCGAAGCCCTGTTCACCGACCGCACCGTTCAGGATTACCCCGTCGACTACAATTACCAGAATGAGCAAGACCGCTTCGGCGAAGCTGGCCGCCTCTGGAAACAAGCTGCCAAGCCAGGATCTGATCATTGGAACAAAGTAATGGACGAGTTACTGGAGCTGGACTTCACCATCAACCCCACCTTCAATATCTACGATGCCAACCGCGACGTTATGCGCGCCCGCAACGCCGACTGGCACGACGAATACACGCTTCCTTCCCTGTGGAAATTCTTCCAGCCAAGCCGAATCAGCCACGGCAGCTACTGGCACAAGTGGGGAACAGAACAGGAAGTTGATTGGAAGGAAAACTACCAACTTTGGATGGCCTTCATCAAAGAGTATAAAAACCGCGGCGGCCGCGTAACGGCCGGTTCCGACTCCGGTTACATCTACCAGACTTACGGCTTCGGCTACATCCGCGAACTGGAGCTGCTCCGCGAAGCAGGCTTCCACCCCCTCGAAGTCATCCGCTCCGCTACCCTCTCTGGCGCCGAGGCCATCGGCATGGACGATCAGATCGGCACCATCGAGCCCGGAAAACTGGCCGACATCGTTCTCGTTGGCGAAAACCCGCTGGCGGACTTAAAAGTCCTCTACGGTACCGGCGCAACCCGCCTCGACGAAGACGGCGAAGTAACCACCACCAAGGGCATTCTCTACACCATCAAAGACGGCATCGTTTACGACGCCGTGAAGATGCGGGAGCAGGTGAAGGAGATGGTTCGGGAAGCAAAGCGGCGGTAAGTAATGTTCAGCGGTTAGCAAATAACACTTAGGTTAAATAGAAAAGAGCGTCTGATCCACAATGGGACCAGACGCTCTTTATAATTCTAATGGTACCTGATGGTCAGGTATTGTTCCTAGGTTCCAGCAGGAACCAGTGCGCCAGTCCAGCTTCCACGAACAGAGTTGTTACTGCTTGTCCGGAAATCAAAAGAGATGCTGTAAGAGCCGTCTCCGTTGTCAACGATGATGGTTTCACCATCTGCCATGCCTTCGTCGTCAATAATTGCACCAGTGGAAAAATTCATACCGGTGCAAATGTTAGAGAAAAAGAAGCCGTCATCGCTCTGTTCGTTAGGACGGTAGGTACCTGCGATGGTGCCATCTTCAGTCATGAATGCCATGATCAACATGTCAGCTGTGCCGGTAAGTCGGTCATTAGCATCCTTCACTTCACGGTTACTCAGGATGATGGTGATGAGCTGGTTTTCTTGGCCGTTGGTCTCAGCTCCAGAAACGCTTACGTCGTAGCCGGCTGCGATGATGCTGCTAACACCACGGTAGCTCATGGAGCCTTCTGCGATGGCGTTTTCAGTAGTTTCGTCGCCTAAGGTGGTAATGCTCTCCTCTTCCAAGCAGGAAGAAAAGGTAAAGAGGAGAAGGAATAGGCCTCCGAGGAGGGTAATTGATTTGCGCATAACTGCTAGGGTTTTGGGTTCGTTAGTAAGATATGTCGGTTTGACGTTAATTGTCAAGGGGCCGTTGGCTGCTAAGAGGAATTTAACGTTTGGCCGACAAAAATTACTTCAGAATAACGTAGAGCGCATAGATCGTTCCCGGGAGGACAAAGAAAAAGGAGAGTACCAAACAAATCCAAAAGCGGGAGGTGATGCCTTCGTGAATGGCGACACCCAAGGGCGGCAGAAAAATAGTAGCGATTACCGGGATTAGTTTTGAGTCAGCAGAAAGTGCCATAGGAAAGACTGGTTTGTGAGAGCGGCAATCATGGCCGCTGTCGGTTATGGAGCTAAAGTAAGGCGATTAGCGCCATTGGGTACTATTCATTAGGCGAATGAGGATAATTTTGCGACTAAAGGGCGCTGGTGGCGGGTATAGCATCAGTACAAATAAACACAAAAGCGCTGACCATCCATTACGGACAATCAGCGCTTCAGTTCTTCTCCAGAAGGAGAAGCAAAGGTTTGGATTACATACCTGGCTTGGCAACCAGCTTAACGGTAAGATCGAACTCGTCGTAGATGGTCTTGTCGCCGAGGTTATCGATGAAAGAGCCGGAGCCGTAACGAACGTCAAAGTCGGTGCGGTCAACGGTGATGTCGGCAACTGCGACGAAGGCGCCCATTTCTTCGGTCACCTTGGTGTTGAAGCGAATGGTTTCGGTGTTTTCCTTGATGGTGATCTCGGCGGTTACGCGGTAGTCACCAGGTGTACCACGGCTTACTACTGTGGTGATGACCAGCTTGGCGGTTGGGAACTTCTCAACGCCGAAGAAGTCGGCACTCTTGAGGTGGCCTTCGAGCTTAGCCTTGGTTCCGCCGGTGAGGTCAGTGACGGCGATGGACGGCATGTCGATGAAAATCGTGCCGCCGGTGAGGACGCCTTCTTTGAAATCGAGGCTGCTGGAGTCAGCAACGCTGATGGTGCCAGCGTGCTCGCCAGTTACTTTGTAGCCTTTCCAGGTAACGAGGCTTTTGTCGGCGTCTACCTGAGCAGTGGCAACAGTCGCAAGCGCGAAAAAGAAAGCGGTGGTAAGCAGGAGTGATTTAAACATAATATATGGATTTAAAAAAATAGAATTTGATCTTGTGTGGAGCTGGTAGCCAGAGGCCACCAGAATGCGAATTTTGCTCCCCTACCCTCTCCTTGCACCTGTACTTCGGCTTCGCTCAGCATAAACGCCAACGTTGTTGGCCGTGGTAAAGCTACGAGTCAAATAGTCTGTAAGTCCAGCAGTCAAACAGTCACGCCGAACTGCCAGAACGCTAATGCCTAGCTCCTATTGCCTCGCTGCCCCGTTGGAAGCACATGGTAAAGGCCAGAATATGTGCGTCGCAAAATTCAATGTATATACATCAGATGTTGCAGCATAGTTTCATCAGTCGTAGAAAAGAGTGAACAAATTGGGTAAAAACCACGATTGAGAGAGGGTACGTGTAATAAACCTCCCCGTTTTTGTCGTTGGGAGACCAACGCGGGATAACCAACACACCCTTATATTACCCGCCATCTTTACTGATATTTGCGCTGCTTACCGCGTTTTCAACCAAACTACCACAATGAACCCAGTCACAACCACCAAAAAGTGGGTCCTGTACACAGCCATATTGATGCTGTTACCGCTCTTCAGCGGTGCTCTTATAGCACAGGCCACAACCGTTTATACTGAAGCTTGGCAAATTTACAAGAAAGCCGAGGCTGACCAATCGGACAACCTGCTGGCCAAGGCCCAGCGTCAATATGGCGAGGTCATCGAGATGCTGTTGCCAGTACACCAGCCCGAAGCCGAGCTGCTTCGCATCAAAGCCGAGCTCAACCAAGCCAAGATCGCCGTAAAACTCGGCAAGGTTGAAGGCGAGAAACTTATCCTCGACTTCGTCCGCCGCTACCAGCCAGACCCGGTTGCCAACGAAGCCCTGTTGGAAATTGCCAACTACTACTTCAATGAAAATGACCTTGCCAAGGCGGTAGACTACTACAAGCGCGTTCCTACCGAACTGCTTAACACCGAACAGCGCGCCGAAGTCAACTTCCGCCTCGGCTACGCCAGTTTCGTCCAGAAGAAATTCGGTGATGCCAAGCGGTATTTCCAATTCAGCAAAAGCACCCAGGGCGAGTTTTACTACCCAACGAATTACTACCTCGGTATGATTCAGTTCTTCGAAGGCAACTACGACGGCGCCGTTGGCCAGTTCAAGATTGCGGAGAAGGACGCTAAGTACAAGCGCTACATTCCTTACTACCTGACGCAGATTTTCTTCGCCCAGCGCCGTTTTGACGAACTGATTGCCTACGCTGCACCGTTGGTAAGCAGTACAAGTAGCCGCTCCGGAGTTAAGAATGAAAAAGAGATCAAGCAGTTACTAGGTCAGGCTTACTTCGAGAAAGAAGACTACATCCAGGCCCGCCCGCTACTGGAAGAATACGCCCGTGGCAACCGCCGGATGCAGGAGGAAGAACTCTACCAGTTGGCCTTCACCCAGTACAAACTGGGCGATGCTACCAACGCCAAGAAGACTTTCAAAGAGCTTGCCGGCCAGAACAGCCTCGTTGGCCAGTCTGCCAGTTATTACCTCGGCGACCTTGAGCTCAAGTCTGGCGACGGCGCTGCCGCCCGCACCGCTTTCGGCTCGGCTTCTCGGATGAACTTCGACCCTGCCCTGCAGGAAGAAGCCCTGTTCAACTATGCTAAGTTGAGCTACGAACTCAACTACGCCGCCGATGCCATCACGGCCATCGAAAAGATTCAGCCCAGCAGCCGTTACTACCTCCAGGGGCAGGAATTGCTTGGCGACGTATTTAATACGACCCAGGACTACCAGCGTGCGCTCGACATCCTGGAACGGATGCCCAACCGTACACCTCGCCTTGAGGAAGCCTACCAGCGTGCCGCCTTCAACCGTGGTCTGGAAATGCTCCGCAATGGAGACGACGTCGGCGCCGAAGAGATGCTCAACAAGAGCCTTTTACGACCGGTAGACGCCAGCCTCCGCGCCCAGGCCCTATACTGGTTGGCCGACCTGTCCAACCGCAAGGAGGATTACGCCAAGTCCATCAACTACACCAACCAATTCCTTACCCTGGCCAGCAACGTTCAGGGCCTGCCGCCGCAGTCGAGCCTCTACACGGCCAACTACCTGCAGGGATACAACTACCTGAAGCAGGACAACTACCCAGCTGCACTCGATTACTTCACGGCCGCCGTGGAAGGCATCGAGCGTAACCTGCCGTACATCACTGACGCCGACGTTCGGGAACGGGTGTTGGGCGACGCCGTGCTCCGCGCCGGCGATGCTTACTTCAGCCAGAACCAGTACGACCAGGCCGCTCGTTTTTACGACGATGCCATCAACCGCCAGACCAGCGGCTTCATCTACGCCCTTTTCCAGAAGGCGATGATCGAAGGCCTTCGTGGCCGCAACGCAGACAAAGTAATTGCCCTTGAGCAACTCGTTCAGCGTTATCCTAAAAGTGAGTACGCTGACGATGCCTTGTTCCAGTTGGCCCTGACTTACCAAGAGTTGCAGCGTCCGCAGCAGGCATTGGTGCCGCTCCGTAACATTGTTAAGGACTACAAGTTGAACTCCCCCCTCGTCAACCAGAGCCTGCTCCAGCTTGGGTTGATCAGCTACAACCTCGGTAACCGGGATGCAGCGATCGATTACTACAAGCAGGTCTTCAGTAACAATCCTAATACTGGAGAGTCTGACCGTGCCCGTGAAGCCCTACGTGAAATCTACGTGGAAGACATGGGTCGTGCTGACCTCTTCTTCCAGTTCTTCGAAACCCTACCGGGCCAGGAGATCAACACCGACAACCGCGAGCGGATTTCCTTCGACGCTGCCAAGAGCCAGTACGAAAACGGTAACTACGACCGCGCCATCGGCGCACTGACGGACTACCTCCGCCAGTACCCACGCAGCGGCAACGCGCTGGCCGCCACCTTCTACCGAGGCGACAGCTACGTCGCTACACGTAAGTACAACGAGTCGATGCCTGACTACGAAGCCGTAATCAACGCCGGCCCTAGCAGCTTCTACCTACCCGCATTGAAAAAAGGTAGCCTGATTGCTTACAACAGCCTCCAGGACTTCAACCGGGCCTACCGCCTGTTTACCTTACTGGAAACGGCTGCAGATACCGAAGACGTTCGTCTTGACGCCCAGGTCGGTGCCCTCCGCTCCGCCTACCGCCTCAACGACGTTCGGGCCACGGAAGACTACGCCCGCAAAGTTGCCGCCAACCCTTCTGCTCCGCAGCAGCAGAAAACAACGGCCAACTTCTACCTGGGTAAGATCGCTTACGACCGCAACGACTACACCAACGCCACCACTGCCTTCGACCAGGTGATTGCCACCTCCGACGACGAGCAGACGGCCGAAGCCCGTTACCTGCGGACGAACATCGTCTACATCCAGCGCGACCTACAGCGCGCCCGCGACATGGCCCTCGAAGCCAACCGCGAGAGTTCCGGCCACCCTTACTGGGTAGCCAAGACGGTGATTCTGCTGGCCGACATCCTGAAAGATCAGGGAGAAATCTACAACGCCCGTGCAGCGCTCGAAGCGCTGCTGGAGAACTACAACGAGGACCAGACCGTCGTTGCCGAAGCCCGGGAGAAACTAGTACTTGTGCAGAACGAGATTGACCGGACCAACCGGATCAACAACCAGCCAACTACTCCTAATAACCTCATTGAGCTCGATAACGGCGGGGGGAACTAATTGTACCCTCCCCAACCCCTCCCCAAAGGAGAGGGGCTTGGAGGAATTGCTTAGCAATTCTACGGAACAAAGCCCCATGGGCAAACGTATCCAATCCATCGTTTTTCGACCATCCACATAAAGAATCAAGCACAATGCTTCGTAATATATTCTTCCTCTGCGGCCTTATTCTGGCCGCGTCTTCAGCTCTCCTAGCCCAACCGGGCGGGGGTATTGACGACAACAACGTCACTATTATCACCAACTTCGAGGCCCGTTTGACGGAGGCTTCCCGCGTGCGGGTAAACGCCGTTAACCCTCCGGCCGACACCAGTCGGCGGCGGCAGCAATACAACGTTGTTGACCGGCCGTTGAACATTGATTATCCGGCACCGGTGATTCGTCCGCGGGGAGTATCCCGCGAGAAAGCTTCGCCAACAAAGAACGGATACATTGGTATTGGCGCAGGCCTTCCGGGCGCGCTTTACGGCGACCTGAGTTATGACCTCAGCGGTGTAGACAATGCCGACCTCGGCATCTTTGCCCGTCACCACAGCTTCAACAACAATGGCAACATTGAGAATCAAAAATCCAGTGATACCGAATTCGGAATCCTTGGAACTTACCTCTTCGACCAGGGCTTTGCCGTCAGCGCTGGCGCTGGCTATGAAACCCAGAGCCGGTATTACTACGGTTACAACTTCCCAGAAGGCGTAAGCGACACGACCGAGCTGCCGTCCTTTACGGACGACCAGGTTCGCCAGCGGTTCAACACCTTTAGCATCCATGGAGATATCTTCAATGGCACGGCGACCGAAGCTAACATTGATTATAAGGCGGGTATCGCCTTGTATTTGATGGACGGCAACCCCGCCGTTCGGGAGAACGGCATCGACGTCAACCTCCAGGCCACCAAGTGGATCTCGGACGATAGCCCGCTGGACATCAAACTCCGCACCGACTTCACCTCCTACAAGGACACAAGCAGCCAGACGCTGAACAACATCTACTTCAGCCCTAGCTACACGACCTCCATTGCCGGCCGTTACCGCCTCAAAATCGGGTTAAACCTGACCAGCCAGGACGACGACTTCGACATCTTCCCGAACGTTTCCCTGACCGCGCCGATCATTGACGGCCTACTTTCCGCCTTCGTTGGTGCTGAGGGTAGTTTACAAAAAAACACCCTCCGCAGCCTGGCGGAATACAATCCTTGGATTGAGCCGCGCCTGCGCATCCGTAACTCTGAGTACACCCGCATCTTTGGTGGTGTCGATGGTACTTTCTCTGGTATTTCCTACCGTGCGGAAGCCAACTACAAGATCGTTGACAACTTGGCGATGTACCTGCTGGACCGCAGCCAGGAAATCCCGAAGTTTGACGTGATCTACGACGACGCCAACATCATTACCCTGCAGGCTTCGGCTACGGCGGAAGTGATTAAGAACCTGGCCATCAATGCGACCATTGCCCAACGCTTTTACAGCTTAGAGAACGAGGAAAAGGCGTGGCACTTGCCCGCCTTCAGCCTCAATGCCGGCGGCGCTTACTCCATGATGGAGAACAAGTTGACGGTTGGTGCACAGATTTACTTGGAGAACGGTTTGCCGTACCAGGACAGCGAAGGTGTGGCCCAGAACCTGAACGCGTTGGCCGACCTTAACCTGAACGGTGAGTACGACCTGAGTGAGAACTTCAGCGCTTGGGTTCGGGTGAACAACCTGTTGAGCAATAAGCGGGAACGCTTTGTGCAGTACCCCACGATTGGAACGAACTTACTGGTGGGTATTTCTGCTAAGTTTTAAGACTGTGTGGGATGTTTAGCCCTGCGTGGTTTCTTCACCCTTTAGGATGAATGTTTAAAGACAAAGAGAGTCCGTGCCGGGAGGTGCGGACTCTTTTTTGTTTTGTGGGAGGCTGTGGTTTATTAAATCGGAAAAATCTATACCCAAATGGATACATGTATTTATACATTTGGGAGGGCTTGGGAGGTATTAACGCGCGGAGCCCCTCTAGCAAACGTGCGCTCCGAGCGCGTTAAGTCGGGGGAGGCTTGCAGAGAGAGAAGGAGTCGGAAAAAAAGAGGGCGATGGGGGCGCGGACGCGGGTTCAAGGGAAAGGTTTTGAGAAGCAGGGGGATGTAATTAGAGATTAGATTTTAGAGGCAACTTAATCGATGGTATGGATAACCTCTGTAACACATCAATGGCTATGCCGACACCCTCGAAAAAAGCCCTGCTTTAGCTAGCTTTCATTAACTTCGTAACATGAAACCTAAACACCTATTACTCACACTAATTCTTCTCCTTTCCATCACTTTACCTGCTCAACAAAATGGTTTTGTTGAACTCATGGGTAAAGTTTACCGGCCTGCAGATACCCTGATTTTGCTCAAGCCTTATGAAGACTTTAGGTATAGCGGAATTGAGGTCCCCATCAAAGCAGACAGCACTTTTTCCTACCGGCTGGAGTCCGACATCGTCGAAGCGTACTACTTCATATTTAAGAGTGAAATCAGGGCTGGAGGCTGGAGCCGAGTTATCTTCTTCAATGATGGCGACGTCATTGACTTTGAGTTGTACCCAATGTCTGACCACGATAGCAATGTCATTACCGGAAGCCCGCTTTCGACAAAAAGAGCAGCCCATTTCAAGGAACTCAAAGACCTGTATTATGAAGAGCTGAGTGGGCTATACCGCAAGCAAAATCAGGGGGAGCTGGCCCCCACTCAAATAGTTGAGGTTAAAGTAGAAATCGAGTCTCTTGAAAAAGAGATTCACAACTGGCGGCTAAACGACTTCGCCAAAGAGCCTGACGCTTTAGGGCTCTCCGAATACTATGAGATCGTCTATAGTATGAAGAGCAATAACTTAACGCCTGAGGATTTGAAGGAGCACCACCAATTCTGGATCCAAAAGTTCCCGGACCATCCTTTAGCGCTAATGACCGACTACCTCTTCAAAGGGATAGGCCTCAACAAAAAATTAAGCGGTCAGTTTGTCGATTTCACCTTAAAGTCGGATACTGCGGACGACGTACTGCTTTCGGAAATCATTTCCAATAATGAATATACCCTTATTGATTTGTGGGCACCCTGGTGTGGGCCTTGCATCAGTAAAAGCAGAAAAGTACTCGCCTCCTATGATATCCTTCAAGAGAAGGGCCTAAAGGTCGTGGGCGTAATCGGAGGTATCAACAGCAACACCAAGTTCAACCTAGCTAAGCAAAAGCATCAATACCCCTGGGCTGTTTATCCTGAGGTGAGTGATGAACAAAGTATCTGGCTAAAGTATGGCAAAGCGGAATCTGGAGGCGCGCAATTTCTAGTTAATAGGGCGGGAGAAGTTGTGGCGGTTGATGCGGATGTAGAGGAGCTTATTTTGAAGCTGGATGGGAAGTGATATGATTCGCTCAATAATTCACAATAAAGCCATAAAAGTTCCCACCGTGATTAGAGAACTACAAAAACAAGACATTCCCGGCCTAAACACCCTCCCCCCAACGGACTGGGGATTCAATTACGAGACGTTTACAGAGGACTTTTTTTCAGAAGACTTCTACTTCGCCTTTGTCATTATCCTTGATGATAAGGTCATTGGTACAGGCAACCTCTTCCTCAAAGGAAAGATCGGATGGCTAGCAAACATCATTGTGCACAAGGAACATAGAGGCAAGGGGCTAGGCTCTAAAATGACAAGGTTCCTGGTTGACTTTTCAAAAGAGAAAGGATGTGATACTCAATTATTGATTGCGACTCAATTGGGCGGGCCAGTCTATCAAAAACTGGGATTTAGGAAAGTGACGGACTACCAATGCTTTGATTCCGAAACAGGCTATAATTTCGACTACCCAAAGAGAATTCGTGATTTAAAACAATCAGATCTAAACAGCCTGTACGAACTCGACAAGTATGCAAATGGCGAAGACCGGGCACACTTGATTGGCAAGTTCTATGAAACGGGTCTAGGGTACTTTGACGACGAGAACAAGTTGTTGGGGGTTTACCTTCCCGATTTTGGGCGGGGGCTGGTTTTAGCCAGAAACAAAAAGGTAGGAACTGAGCTATTGAAACTCAAACATTCACAACAAGGACGCAGGACACAGTTACCCGTTGAGAACCAAGCTGGGATTGACTTCCTCGAGAAGGTTGGACTAAAGAAAGGGCCTAAGACTTCAAGAATGATGCTAGGCAAAGACAGTGATTGGAAGCCAGAATGCATCTACTCTTATGGGAGTGGATATTGTGGATAGCGCAACAAGCCACCTAGTGCGTCAAGATTGAAGTTGGTGCTAGTGGCTAGGCCACTAGTTAGAACGCCGGCAGCGCGGTGCTGGACGACCAGCTGAAAGTCGATCATAGCCTTAGCTACGTGAGGTTTTCAGCTGGGAAGTACAGTGCCGCGATG
>JBLIGS010000024.1:0-17140 GCA_047637095.1 Neolewinella sp.
CTTCCCTCACTGCCGCTGGCTGACGAGCGAAACGAGCTCTTTGTCCTACCTCGTGCGGAGCCACTTACTAACCCGCCAACTCAGTGACTCGTTAATTGTACACCTCCACGCCAGGATAAAAAACGCCCCATCGAAACGAGTACTTTTCTCTCCGGTAGGAAGCCCAAGATTACCCGCCAACGGTACGCCGCCGGAACAGCAAGTCTGTGCGTTACCATTAAGGAAAGTTAATTTAATAACTGTCCGATTTACGCTGCGCGTGGTCACTTCGCTCATAGTTGTAGCTTGTCCTAGCAGTACTGCCCTTCACCACGATGACTACGCTTCACCGCGCAGCAGCAGCAGCAGCGTTAGCTAATCAGGACAGTTTTAAATAGATGTTCCTAAGGGGAAGTGAACAGGGTAATGGTCAGCAGGACAATTTCCGGGACGGACATAAAAGGGATTCACTAAAGGAGGGGGAGGATGCAGGTTGCGTCCTCCCCGTTGGTGGGGTTGATATGTCGGGCTAAGACGTTCGATGCTTCGTTCCCTTTTAGACGTTCAACGGCTATCACCGTTTCATTTTTAGACGCGCTGCGCTTGTAGGGAGGACGCAGATTTGCCGCACGAACGAAGCGAGCATCCACCCACATGAGGGAGCCTACAAGGCCGCAGGCCGTCTAAGTTAAAGCCGAAGGCTTTAGCGTCTCATCATGTCGTAATACTCCACAATTACCGGGTCTACCATCACATCTCTCGGTGTTAGCGGCTTGCGCAAAACGATGCCTTCCAGCGTCCGGCAACGGGATAGGGCCACGTAAGTCTGGCCATGTTCAAATGCTCCGCGACCAAGGTCAACAATGATCTTGTCGAAGGTTTTTCCCTGCGACTTGTGGATGGTCACCGCCCAGGCAAGGCGGACGGGCAACTGCTTAAACTTTCCAAGGCTTTCGGTTCCGATCTTCGTCATGTCGACGTTGTCGGCTTTGTAGCGGATGATGTCCCATTCTTCCGGACCAACCTCAATGTTCCGGGGCTTGTCGCCTTCCGTTACTCGGATGACGACAGACTTGTCCTTAAATTCTATCACCGTTCCAATGGTTCCGTTGACGTACTTCTTCTCGTTGTCGTTCCGGATGGTCATCACCTGTGCGCCAAGCTTCAGCTTCAGCGCCGCAGGAACGGGAAAAAGCCGTTCCGGGAAACTGCCCTTGACTTCCGCTAGGTATAGGATTTCAGGATTGTCATTCTGTGCCAAGGCCGTGGTGTTGATGGCCGCCACAGTCGCATTTCTTGCGGCCAGGGTGAGGTAGTTGTCGTCGGGCCCAGGGTGGAAGTCTTCGATGTGTCGCTCATTGAGCGACTCCAACTCGTCGTAGTCTACTGCCGCATTTCGGATCGCCTCCAAGAGGCGAAGAAAGTGCCGACTGTCCTGCCGGTAAACCTCCGTCAATTCGATCATTTCCAGGTCGATGGTATCCATACAATCGGCGCTAAAGAAATAGGCACTGGAATAACGGTAGCTAAAATATTGTTTCTCTTGTTCGCTGCTGACGACGGGTGGCAGCTGGTATAAGTCTCCAAAAAGGACGATCTGGACACCGCCAAAAGGCTTACTGCTGTTACGATTGAGTTTCAGGCCGTAGTCAATGGCCTCCATTACGTCGGCCCGGACCATACTGATCTCGTCAATCACCAACACTTCCAGGTTCATGAACAGGCGGTGGTAGCGGCGGTTGGGCCGTACATCCTTACTCTGGATCAACCGTGGAGGGAAGCCAAACAGGCTGTGAATGGTCTGCCCCTGAACGTTCAATGCTGCTACGCCCGTAGGCGCCAATACAACGACGTTTTTCTTGGTACTCCGTCGGAAAATCTGCAGCAGGGTCGACTTTCCCGTCCCCGCCCGGCCCGTTATAAAAAGGTTGGCACCAGACTCCATGCGCTCAAGCGCATAGTTGAAATCATCCGACAATTGTAGGGGCTGGAGGGTAGTGGGGGAGTCCATACCGCGAAGGTAGGAATTAAGATATTAGAGGCTAGATATTAGAAGTTAGAGACAAGCATTACTGCTAATCTCTAGTCTCTGACATCTAACCTCTACTATCTGTCCCTAAATCTCTAAAACCTAGTGCATCAAGATCAAAGTTCGGTACAGTTATAACTTACCATCGCGGCACTGTACTTCCCAGCTGAAAACCTCACGTAGCTAAGGCTATGATCGACTTTCAGCTGGTCGTCCAGCACCGCGCTGCCGGCGTTCTAACTAGCACCAACTTCAATCTTGACGCACTAGTGCACTGTAAACTAAGTTTGTTGACTAAGCCGCTGGTGGGTTTTGCCGACTAACAAGGCGGAAAAACCGGAGCCTAGCCGTAGCTAAGTGAGGATTTTTCCAACGCAGTTAGACCGTAAAAGGCACCGCGAATTAGGCGATGAAACTTAGATTACAGACCACTAGAGCTTAAATCCTTCAATTCTACTCGACAGCACCTCCCGGTAACTCTTGCCCACCGGCAAGCTCGTCGTCTTCCCTTTCTCTTTTACCTCAACCATATTGCCGTGGAGGGCTTCGATGCGGTTGACGTTGACGATGTAGGAGCGGTGAATTCGTTGAAAGTCTGCGCTGGGGAGTCGCTCATCGAGCGACTTCATGGTCTGGAGAGTGATGACCCGGTCGGCCGGCATACGGATGATGACGTAGTCCTTCAGGCCTTCGATGTACACAATGTCGGAGAGGTTAACCCGAACAAGTTTCTTATCCGCTTTGACGAAGAAAAAGTCTGCGCCCGGCGCCTCTTCCACAACCTCACCAGCGTTGGCTTTTTGCTTCAACTCTGCTTGCTCGATGGCCCGGTTACAGGCGGTCAAGAACCGATCGGTGCTGATGGGCTTAACGAGGTAGTCCAGTGCGTTGAGTTCAAACCCTTCGAGGGCGTAGTTGGGGTAAGCCGTAGTGAAGATGGTTACCGGAGGATCGGTCAGGCCTTTGAGGAACTCCGTTCCCGTCAACTGTGGCATGTTGATGTCGAGGAACATCAGGTCAACGTCGTTGGCCTTCAGTACATCGTTGGCTTCAAATGCATTGTTGCACTTGGCGATCAGTTCGATCTGTGGAATTTTAGCGAGGTAGGTCTCCAGGATGTCCTGGGCCAATGGCTCGTCGTCGACAATAATAGCGTTAATCATGGGTGTGAATTTGCGGTTTGTTTGACTATACGACTGCTATACTACGCCAAAATCGGGCTGTCACCCAAATTCCTTCGACAAACCGGGATGAAATTTCGTTAAATGAATCTTAAAGATCAAGCTGAAAATGAACAGCATAGGTATTCGGCGTCTCTTTTACTTCCAGACTGTAAGAGTCTGGGTAGAGTAGTTTGAGCCGGCGACGGACATTAACGAGGCCGATTCCGCCGCTTGGGCGGTTGCCATGGACTTGGCTTGGCATCACGGAACCTTTGCTGTTCTCCAAGATGAAGTGGATGGACCGATCGCGAACCTCCAGGGTGGCTTTTACAAAGCCATCTTTAATATTTGCGTTCACGCCGTGCTTAAAGCTGTTCTCTAGGAAAGGAATCAACAGTAATGGCGCGACCATTTGATCTGCAACATTTCCGGTAACCTCTAGATCAATCTGAATACCTTTTCTCTGTCGTAGACGCTCCAGATCGAGGTAGTTTTTCAAGTAGTTGATCTCCTTGCGGAGTGGTACCCTAGGTTCATTACATTCATAAAGCATGTACCGCATCATTTCAGACAGCTTGATTACGATATCGGGAGCCTTGTCGTCCTTCTTCAGCGTAAGGGCGTACAGACTGTTCAGGGTGTTGAACAGGAAATGGGGGTTGATCTGACTCTTGAGGAAACGGAGCTCAGACTGCATGCTCTCGTTCTCCACAGTTACCTTTTTACGGTTTTCCGTAACCCAGTCTACCATGATTTTACCAACCGTGCTTAGTCCTGCAACTAGGAAAGTGCTGAAGAAATAGGCATCCATATTTTCAAGGATGTCGTTCTGCATTGCTCCGGACTTCGAGAACAAGATGAACTTCAGGACCAGCTTAAGCGGAGTTACCATCAGCGCCAGGCCAATCAGTAGTAGTAGGTATTGCCAGTACTTGCCTTTTTTTAGGTAAGTCGGAAACAGGTGGAGTAGGTTGATATAAACGACTCCGATGTAGAAGACCACATTAACGGACTGGCTGGCCAGGGACGTCCCGAAAGAATAATTGCCTGAGCGCCATTCTGCCATTACCATCAGAATCAAAAAAGCAAACCATCCACCAGCATGATAGAAGGGGCGCCGAACGAGGGCACGGCCCAACCGGTCGAGAAAAGTTCCCGCACCGTCCAGCTCTTGTTTTGTGGTCATGGTTGACATGGTGCCAAATTACAAAGGCTTCCCGAAACAGTGGGGTTAAATCGACGAAAGGTTGTGCAAAAGAGTTAAACGGTAGAAACTTTTAACAACGGGCAGTGGAGTGCCCTTGGCAATGCGCGGTACCAGACTGTTTGACCCTCTAATCTTACACACTATCTTTACTCCATGAAACTCCTCTTCGTCATTGGCGTCGCCGCAGCCATTATCTACTACATCGGTAGGGAAGTATTTGCTTCCTTCCGCCACCCATCGGATGAGGAGTTGGTGGATTACTGGGACGGAAGTATGAAAGGATCAAATCGAAAGGCTTACCGCAGTACCAGCGAGCATATCGGAAGCTGTGATGAGTGCCGAGACCGCCTGGCAGAAGTCCGTAAACACAACGCCGGCCCCGGAGCGGAGGATCCAATGATTGAACGAAAGTACTAAGTTGCTTGACATCCGGTTATTTGGCAAACTATCTTCCTGGCTTACCGTTTCCCTGAAACGTTAACTGATATAGCATATGACCATCGACGACCATACCATCGTTACCATGACCTACGAAGTCCGAGACGGAGGCCCCGAAGGGCCACTCCTCGAACGCATGGACGTCAACTACCCTTTTGTCTTTATGTTCGGCATTGGCAAAATGCTCCCAGCCTGGGAGCGCCGCATCTTCGGGCTCAAATCCGGGATGGGCTTTAGCTTTCAACTCGCCCCCCAGGACGCCTACGGTGTTGCCGGCAAAGAACACATCCTGGAAATGCCACTCAGCCTTTTCCAAAATGAACGGGAACAGATTGAACCCGGCCTACTGGTGGAAGGCCAGTTTATTACCCTCACAGATACCGATGGAAAGGCCGTTAATGCCAAAATCCTGAAGTGGGACGATGCAAATGTTACCCTGGACGCTAACCACGCCCTGGCAGGTAAAAGCTTGTTCTTTTCTGGCGCCATCCTCAATGTCCGTAAGGCAACGGTGGATGAGCTGATTCAGAAACGGTACATTGATTTAGGTGGCGTACATAGAGAGTAGTATTCGCTGAGCGAATACTTTAGTCTAGACATTCGCTTCGCTCTTTTGTAGACACGCTTCGCGCTTGTAGGCTACCGAATGTTATAGACAAGACAATAGCCAATACACCGTCTTTTTACCTTTCATTTCACACGTTCGGCTTCGCCCAGTGACCGCCGGCGTCCCTTAGCCTACTATACTAAAGTATAGCAGTTGCCAGGTCCGCAATAATATCCTCCACCGATTCCACCCCAACCGACAGCCGTACCAGCCCGTCTGAAATGCCGTGTGCCGCCCGCACCGCCGGATCTAGGCCCCGGTGGCTCATCGTCGCCGGATGCAGCACCAACGTATCGACATCCCCAAGGGTAGGGGTGAGGGTACAGAATTTGATCTTGTTCATGAAGGCCATGCCAGCCGCAGTTCCTCCGGCCAATTCAAAGCTCAACATGCCGCCGTGAAGGCTCATTTGCTGTTTAATCGTTACCTCGTCGGGGTGGCCAGCCAGGCCTGGGTAATTGACCTTCGTCACCGAAGGGTGTGCCAGCAAATATTTTGCTACTTTCAAGGCGTTCTCGCTATGCCGCTCCATCCGTAAGCCGAGGGTTTTTAAACCGTTCAGCACCAACCAAGCATCCCAGGGATTACCATTTTGGCCAAATAGCCGGTAAGTCGGCACCAGCTTTTCGTTGAATAGTTCTTGGTCTTTACAGACGATCGCGCCGGCAATTCCCGTCCCGTGGCCATTCAGGTATTTCGTTGTGGAATGGACCACAATGTCGGCTCCGAATGACAATGGTCGTTGGACGAAAGGCGTCGCGAAGGTGTTGTCTGCCACAAGTAAAGCTCCGTTCGCATGGGCCAATTCTGACAGTTTTGCCAAATCTGTAACCCGCAACATAGGGTTCGAGGGCGTTTCCACATAGATTATCCGGATGCTAGGATTGGCGGCCAGCCGGGCTTCTACCCCAGCAGTGTCTCGGAGGTCAACGGTTTCCATTCGTATGCCACGTTTGTCCAGTTGCTGGAGCAACCCGATAGTTCCGCCGTATAAATCGGCCTGTGTCAACACTGTTTCTTCCGCTTCGCAGATGCCGAGGAGGACGGTGGCAATCGAGGCCATACCGCTGCTGCAGAACAGGCCTGAGGCGGGGTGGGAGAGGTCGTGGCTTTCCATGGCAGCGATTTTAGCCGCCGCAGCATCAATTGTTGGGTTGCCGAACCGGCCGTAAATGTGGCCGGGTTTTTCTCCGCCAAATATGTCCATCCCTTCTTCAATGGAGTCAAAAACGAAACTCGAAGCGGCCACCAGTGGAACCTGGTGTGGCGGGTTGAAGCTTTTGTATTCGGGGTCGCGGACGGAAAGGCTGTTGAGGGTCATGGTTAGCTTGAGGTTTGTTTATGGCCGTGTATTTAGCGGCATAAGGCATGCGTGATGGGCACTACTTACTACCGACTACTTACTTGCTTCGCCCGCAAGATCGTCAGAAATCCGAAATGTAAAACGCTGTTATTCTACCGTACTCCCGAGCCTGACCTTGACTTCAACTTTGCGCTCGTCTCGCACCAGGTTTAGTTTTACCGTTTGTCCTGGCTCATACTTTTCCATCTCGAGATAGTACTCCGTATTGTTGGTGACGGAGGCGCCGTTGATACCGACGAGGATGTCGCCCAGAACCCAATTCCCTCTGGGATCGCGGCTGAGGCCGCGAATGCCCGCAAGGCTGGCGGGACTGTTTTGTTCTATCTCATAAAATGCTAAGCCTGCCCCTCGGTTAAGTGGGCGGAAATCTGCTCCAATTGTTGCCCTGCGTACCTCGCCGTAGTCGATGAGGTCGGGGATGACGTAGCGAACAACGTCGACAGGGATACTAAAGCCGATACCAGCAGATGCACCAGATGGGCTGTAGATGGCGGTGTTGACGCCAATTAATTGCCCGCGGCTGTCGAGTAGGGGACCGCCGGAATTACCTGGATTAATGGCGGCATCTGACTGGATTACGCCTCGGATGGGAACGCCTGCTTGGCTATTTATTTCGCGATCGAGGGCGGAGACGACACCCGTTGTCAACGTCTGGTCCAGGCCGAAAGGATTGCCGATGGCGTAGACCGATTGGCCGACGCGAATGCCCTGGGAGGTGCCAAGGGGGATCGGTTCTAACTCGTTGACTGGGGCATCGATTTTGAGGACGGCAAGGTCTTTTTCCTTAGCGTAGCCAGTAAGGGTGGCTTGGTAACTCTCGCCGTTGGCGAGGGTGATGATGGCCTGGGTTGCGCCTTTGATAACGTGGAAATTGGTGATGATGTGGCCGTCTTTATCCCACACAAAACCGGAGCCAGAGCCACTCGGGACCTCCGTCGCATTGTAGTTCCAGAAGCTGCGCTGGCGGGTCTTCGTGGTGATGTAGCAGACCGAAGGTGAGGCGTCTTCGAAGAGGCGAATGGTGTGTGACTCTTCGTCGGTATAGTTTAACGATTCGGCTTCGGTAAGTATTTCTGCCGCGGACTGTTGGGTCCGCTGTGGGGCCTCCGTTGTACTGACGGTCACGGTATTGTTTTGGGCCGCGGCCGCGGGTGCAAGGGGGGAAAGGTAGAGGCCGGCTCCGAAGGCGGCTAAAATAATCACGAAGCTGAGAAGAAAGTTTTTCATCGGAATACGGGGATTTAAAGCAAAGAAATAACGTTCGGATGGGGGCTTATTGTTGAGTCGGAAGGCCTGTGGATACGTTATTGATTGTTTAAAAAGGTTAATTAGGTTGTTCGCTGAGTGTTGAGGCTGAAGTACTTGAAGACTGAACACCCTAAGCCCGGAAAATTCGGTGTTCGAATTCTGAATGCTCAGCCGTCGGTGAAAATTAGGATAAAGCGTATTGTTTGGTACTAAATCCCAATCTTTTTCCTAGTTTTATCTTTCCTAAGACACGCTTGTAAAGTCAATCAACCATGCTCGATCTACTACCTGTCCACCAATCGGCGGATGCCGACATCGCCTACCGCCACGTTGGCCGAACCGACGTTACACGTTATGAAAAGATGCACGTCGAAGTATTTTCCGATAGTGGGGACGCTTCCGTAGCACTGGCTAGGGAAATTGCCGACCTGATTCGGGCAAAGACTTACCAGAAAAAAAACTGTGTACTTGGCCTGGCTACCGGTTCGTCCCCAATCCGAGTTTATGACGAGTTGGTTCGTCTGCATAAAGAGGAAGGGCTTAGTTTTAAAAACGTTGTCACCTTTAACCTCGATGAATATTACCCGATGGAGCGGACCGATGGCCGCTCCTACTGGCATTTCATGCATGAGTACCTGTTTAGCCACGTCGACATTAAGCCCGAAAATATCTACCTGCCTGACGGGATGGTTCTCTTGAACGATGTCTACCAGCATTGTATGGATTACGAGTCGAAGATCGCTAGCTTCGGAGGGCTTGACTTTCAGCTGTTGGGCATTGGCCGGACCGGCCACGTAGGGTTCAATGAGCCCGGTTCTAACTCCCGGAGCCTCACCAGATTGATTACCCTGGACCATTTGACTAGGGTAGATGCTGCTGGCGACTTTCAGGGCATGGCCAACGTTCCAACCAGGGCCATCACTATGGGAATTGATACCATCCGTAAGGCGCGCCGGGTTGTTCTGGTGGCCTGGGGACATAAGAAATCCGAAATCGTCCAGGAAGCCGTTGAAGGAGAACGCACCAGCCGAATTCCGGCATCCTTTTTGCAGGATCATGATAACCTGACCGTGCTTCTTGACCAGGAGGCTTGTTCCGATCTCCGTCGGTTCAAAACACCCTGGCTCGTTGGCCCCTGCCAGTGGGATGAAGACCTCACCCAGAAGTCCATCGTTTGGCTTTCTAGCCACGTTGAAAAACCAATCCTTAAGCTTACGGAGCGAGACTACAACAACAACGGTATGTCTGACCTGCTGGCCCTAGACGGGACGGCTTACGACCTGAACATCCGGATGTATAATACCCTGCAGCACACCATCACCGGTTGGCCGGGCGGTAAGCCTAATGTAGATGATAGCCAGCGGCCGGAGCGGGCTGCGCCTGCTAAAAAACGGGTAATTCTCTTTAGCCCGCATCCCGATGACGACGTCATCAGTATGGGCGGAACCTTCCTCCGCCTAGTAGACCAAGGCCACGAAGTACACGTTGTATACCAAACCAGTGGTAACATCGCCGTCTCCAATGAGGATGCCCTCCGGTTTGCCGAATTCGCCTCTCAAATGAATGACCGAGCGGAAGTAGAGAACCCTGTACTCAACGAGACACTTAAGCTCCTGCAGAAGCCGGACCCTAAGGCAGATGTTGACCCTAAAGAAGTTCGTACTATCAAAAGCCTAATTCGGAGGGGGGAGGCGATTGCCGGTGCCCGCTTCTGCGGGCTTCCCGATGAGCAGATCCACTTCCTAGATATGCCTTTTTACGAGTCAGGTAAAAACAAAAAATATCCCATTTCTCAAGATGATATCGACCTGGTTGTCTCGCTTATCCGGGACGTACGGCCACACCAGATTTATGCCGCTGGCGACCTAGCTGATCCACACGGCACCCACAAGGTTTGTCTGGATGCTATTTTTGCCGCCCTAGTGGAGTTGAAAGGAGATCCCAGCATCAAGGACACCTGGCTCTGGCTCTACCGTGGAGCTTGGCAAGAATGGCCAATCCATGAGATTGAGATGGCTGTTCCACTTAGCCCACAGGAAGTAGACAAGAAGCGGCAAGCCATCTTTTTCCACCAAAGCCAAAAGGATGGAGTAATGTTCCAGGGCGAAGACGACCGGGAGTTTTGGCAGCGCGCAGAACAACGTAATCGGGAAACTGCTCGCCGGTACAACCAACTTGGTCTGACGGAATATGAGGCTATGGAAGCATTCCGCCGCTGGCGGTTTTAGCAGCCGGAGGGCTTTTGAGTATAGTAATTGCTCGCTTCTTTAGCCTGCTACGCCCTGCTTCTATTTCTTAGTGCCATAGCTAAAATCAAACAAGCTAGAATTAACCCAAGGTTGTAATACCAGGGAATATTACCGCCAAAAACACCGTACTTCAGCCCAAAAAAGGCTCCGAAGTAGGCCAGCGTCATTAAGAAAAAGAGCCCGATAGAGGGCTTTTCTTTGTCGAGAGGTTCCATGGGCCAAAGATAATGGATACCGTTATCTCTACACTGTTGTTCTGTATAAATTTGCTCTAACAAAGAAAAAGCCCGGACGAATCGCGCCCGGGCCTGTTTATACAACTGTGCTATCCACAGTGTCTCTCATGAAAAATAAACCTAATTCTTTTAACCGGAATTACAATTTGTGTTTTTAGAACACTAAACCACCAATTACAGTGTAAATGTACGATAAAATCAGCTCTTTTTGCAACGCGCTTTTCAAAAGAGATACATTTTTATTAATCCAATGTTAGTACGCGAGTCTAAAAGGAAGCAATTAATTATTTCAATTAGTACCTTCGTTTTTTTTATTTAATAGATACTAGGGGTAATCAATTCGGGCTTTAAAAAAGGCTTTTCATTTTATAAAAATCCAAGTCGTCAACCGATAAATGTAGGCTTTAGAAGCCAGCAGTTTTGGCGCGTTGAATTCATCGTTGGCGCTCTGTACCGTCCGAAATCGGCAAGAGATGATCTCCCTCGCCTGCTGCGCCCGCGGCATAACACATACCCTTTCGGTAGCGCAACGTGCCGCAGTAAGGGGGCGTACCGTGTGTGTTATGTCGGGGCTCAGCGTCGCCTTTTACAACGCCCCTTTAATTACCGAAGCCACCGCCTCCGGATTCAACAGCGTACTCACATCCCCTAGCTTATCGCCTTCGCCAGCGGCAATTTTCCTAAGGATGCGGCGCATGATCTTGCCCGATCTGGTTTTTGGGAGGGCATCAACGAATTGGATCTTATCGGGCTTGGCAATGGGGCCGATTTCTTTGCGGACCGTAGCCACAATCTCTGCCTTCAAACCATCCCCTGCACCTGCGGCCGCGCCGGAGCCCAGAATCACGTAGGCATAAATACCCTGTCCTTTGATGTCGTGCGGATAACCAACCACGGCGGACTCGACAACCTGTGGGTGCTCATTAATGGCATTTTCCACCTCGGCCGTCCCCATCCGGTGGCCGGAAACATTGATCACATCGTCTACCCGACCGATGATACGGTACATTCCATCTTCGTCGCGCCGCGCGCCGTCGCCGGTGAAATACATACCCGGAACGGTCATGAAATAAGTGTTCTTGCAGCGCTCGTGATCGCCCCAAGTCGTCCGCAGCATACTCGGCCAGGGAAACTTGATGGCCAGTAGGCCTTCCGCCGGACTTTCCACGATTTCCTGCACATTTTCTTTGTCCACCAAACAAGGCTGAATTCCCGGTAACGGATAGCCTGCAAAAGTGGGTTTCTGCGGACTGTGGCCACCAACTCCGGTAATCATCATGCCGCCAGTTTCCGTCTGCCACCAGGTATCGATGACTGGAACGGTGCCTTTGCCGATGTTCTTTTTATACCACTGCCAGGCTTCTTCATTGATCGGTTCGCCAACGGAGCCAATCACTTTCAAGTTACTCAAGTCGTGGCCTTCAACGTGGTGATCACCTTTTGCCATCAGTGCGCGAATGGCCGTCGGGGCGGTGTAGAATTGGTTGACTTTGTGCTTAGCGCAAGTCTCCCAAAACCGGCTTGGATCGGGGTAAGTCGGTACACCTTCAAACATCAGCGTCGTTGCGCCGCAAAGCAGCGGGCCGTAGATGATGTAGCTGTGGCCCGTGATCCAACCAACGTCGGCCGTACACCAGTAAACGTCGCCTTTCTGGTACTGAAAAACGTTGAGGAAGCTGTAGGCCGTGTAGACCATATAGCCGCCACAGGTGTGGACGACGCCCTTGGGTTTGCCCGTCGATCCGGAGGTGTAGAGGATGAAAAGCACGTCTTCGGCGTCCATCATTTCCGCTTCGCAGACGGCGGATTGGCCGTCGACTTTGTCGTGGTACCAAACGTCGTAGCTCGGGTCCCAGCCAATCTCTCCTCCGGTATTTTTGTGCACCAGTACGGTTTCGACGCTGGGGCATCCTTTGGCCATCGCTTCGTCGACGACGGCTTTGACCGGGATGTTCTTCGTGCCCCGTTTGTTGTAGTCGGAGCAGATGATCATCTTACAATCCGAGTCGTTGACGCGGTCGGCCAGCGCCTGGGCGCTAAAGCCGGCAAAAACGACCGAGTGGATGGCGCCGATGCGGGCACAGGCCAATATGGAGAAGGTGAGCTCGGGCACCATCGGCATATAAAAACAGACGCGGTCGCCTTTGTTAATGCCGAGTTCGCGCAGCGCATTACCAGCTTTGCAGACCTCGGCGTGGAGTTCGTTGTAGGTGATGGCCCGGGCGGGATCACTGGATTCATTGGGCTCAAAAAGAATGGCGGTTTGGTCGCCACGTTCGGCCAAATGACGGTCGAGACAGTTTTCCGTGATGTTCATCTTGCCGCCCTGGAACCACTTTACGTTGGGCCCGTCAAAGTCCCATTCTAGGGTCTTGTTCCAAGGCTTATGCCAGTTAAAGGTGCCTGCTTGTTCTGCCCAAAATCCTTCTGGATCGGAAACTGATTTGGCGTATTCGGATTGGTAATGTTCGAAGGAAGTAATCTGGGTTGGTAGCATGAATTGGACGCTTGGGTTATTTTGAGTAGACAATGTAATAATAGTTCGCGTCTTTACGCGGCGCGTGATCGCTTCGCTCGGAGTTGGGCGCGGACGCAGGCGGTCACTGAGCGAAGCCGAACGTGTGCAAGGAATTGTTTTTTTAAAGGCAAGGAAAGGCTTAGGGCTTTCTTTTATCCTGAAACCCCGCCGGACTAACCCCAAACTGCTTCTTAAACATCCGGGTAAAATAGCTGGCACTATTAAAACCGCAACGCATCGCCACTTGGCTGATGCTGAGGTCGTCGCGCTTAAGCAAGCAGCAAGCCAGCTTGATCCGCTCGCTATTTATGAAGTCAACCGGAGAAATGCCCATCTCGTTGCGGAAGGCCCGGAAGAAGCTCGACTGGCTCATGTAGGCGAGTTTGCTAAGGCTTTCAACCGTTAACCGCTCGTCGAGATGTGTCAATATATAGGCCACGGCGGCGGTGATCGGTTGGCTGGTAGCACGCGTACCTTGATTTTTGAGATGGTTTTGGCGGGACTTCGTTTCCAATAGCCGAATGAGCAACTCCTTTAACGACATATCCACAAAGATGTCCTTAGCCGGATGGTCTTCGGCGCAGAGGTAGACCACTCGCTGTATCAGTTGGGTAATTCCCGGGTCGTTGGCGAAGTGAAAATTCTGATCGGCCTGGTCCCAGGCGAAACCGTCGGAGCGGGGCCTTCTTTCGTTCATCCCCTGGATGACGGTGGCAATAAGGCTAGGGTCAATCTCCAACGCGAGGCATTTGGTCGGTCGGCCTTCCCGTGCGTCGGGGAAGTCGATCACCATCAACTCTTCGGGTGGAAGCATGACGGACTCACCTGGTAAAAAATTGAAGCCTCTGTTTTGGCGGAGGTGCATAATCTTTCGTCCTTCGATCATGCTGGCCAGGACTGGCTGGTCGAACCTTAGATGGACAGCTTCTGCCTCCTGATGCGTTTCAAAAAGACTAAGTGCAGCAGACTCCAGGGTGAAGGTGGTGCGGTTCTCTACCAGCGTATGCAGTTGGGCGGGAGCAAGTCGGTCGGCTTTTAGCTGTAGCATGTTTAGTGGCGTATTTTCAAGCGTTGAAACTAATTATGGGTATAAAAGCAGTAGAATGTTCGGCAGTGGACTATTGTTGCGGAATAATGGGAGGATTGTACAGATGGATAGTAGGATTGTGCAAGGTGGTGGTACTCTTCTGAGTATATCTTTGGAATCAGTCAAAAGATAGTAGTTTTTTATCCCACTTTCAGCTTAAACAGTAAACCAATTCGATCATGAGTACCACTGCAACAACAACGGCGGATATCCTGGCGCCGCCCCGCTTCAAAGACCAGTACGAGAACTTCATCGGTGGCGAATGGGTAGCGCCCGCGAAGGGAGAATACTTCGACAACATCTCCCCCGTAGACGGAAAGTCCTTTACCCGCATTCCCCGTTCCACCAAAGAGGACATTGATAAGGCCGTCGCCGCTGCTTGGGTTGCCGCCCCGCACTGGAACAATACCTCCGCCACCGAGCGCAGCAACCTTCTGCTGAAGATTGCGCAGGTTATGGAGGACAACCTCGAAGTCTTGGCCCGTGCCGAGACTTGGGACAACGGTAAATCCATCCGCGAAACCCGCGCAGCGGATATGCCGCTGGCCGTCGATCACTTCCGCTATTTCGCCGGCGTTATCCGTGGCGAGGAAGGAGGTGTCTCCGAACTTAACAGTAGCACCGTCTCCATGAACGTCTGGGAACCCCTCGGCGTAGTTGGCCAGATCATCCCCTGGAATTTTCCCATCTTGATGGCCACCTGGAAGATTGCTCCCGCCTTAGCCGCAGGCAACTGCGTCGTGCTGAAGCCCGCCGAGCAGACGCCCGTCGGCATTCTCATCATGATGGAAATGATTCAGGACATCCTGCCTCCCGGCGTGCTCAACATCGTTAACGGTTTTGGCATCGAAGCCGGTAAGCCCTTGGCCAGCCACCCGGACATCTGCAAGGTGGCTTTCACCGGTGAAACGACTACCGGCCAGCTCATTATGCAGTACGCCAGTAAGAACATCATTCCCGTCACACTGGAGCTCGGCGGAAAGAGCCCCAATATCTTCATGAAGAGTATCATGGATGCCGACGATGCCTTCTTCGACAAATGCCTCGAAGGTGCCTCTATGTTCGCCCTCAACCAGGGTGAGGTTTGTACCTGCCCGAGTCGCATCCTCGTCGACGAGTCCATCTACGACGAATTCGTCGTGCGCTTCATCGAGCGCGTCGAAGCCATCAAAATGGGCCACCCGTTGGATCCCACCACCATGATGGGAGCCCAGGCGAGCAACGACCAGTACGAGAAGATTCTGAAGTACATTAAGATTGGTAAGGAAGAGGGCTGTGAGGTCCTTACTGGTGGCGAAGCGGCTTACGTCGACGAGCTTTCCGGAGGTTACTACATTCAGCCGACGGTGCTGAAAGGCAACAACAAAATGCGCGTCTTCCAGGAGGAGATCTTCGGCCCGGTGGTGTGTATCACCACCTTTAAGGACGAAGCCGAGGCCATAGAGATCGCTAACGATACCCTTTACGGACTTGGTGCGGGCCTATGGACCCGCGATATGCACGAGGCTTACGGCATTGCCCGTAAGGTGCAGGCCGGTCGCGTCTGGGTAAATTGCTACCACGACTACCCCGCCCACGCTCCTTTCGGTGGTTACAAGAAGTCCGGTATCGGACGGGAGAACCACAAGATGATGCTCGATCACTATCGCCAGACTAAGAACATGCTGATTAGCTACAGTAAGGATAAGCTTGGCTTCTTCTAGGCAATGAATTTGTATTGTTCAAAGTGTTACCACAGCCGGTCAGTGCCCTTTTGTGTGCTGACCGGTTTTGGCTTTTAGCTGAAGGAATCGCTCGTCGGCCGAGGCGCGACGCAGGAGCTGGCTCGGCCGCCGAGGGATTTCGGGCTATTCACGACCTCTCGGCCGACGAGTCAGGCCCTACAGGCCGCCTCGGCGGACGAGCGGTCTCCACAAAAACTAAATCAACCCAATCATGCCAAAAGTAGCCATCACCGAAGCTGCCTGCGAAGTCATCGATCGCCTCCGCACCGAGCACGGACCCCTCATCTTTCACCAGAGTGGCGGCTGCTGCGACGGTTCTTCTCCCATGTGCTTCCCCGACGGGGAATTCTACATCGACGACAACGACGAGTTGCTGGGGGAAGTCCACGGCTGTCCTTACTATATGTCCAAATTTCAGTACGAATATTGGAAGCATACCCACCTTACGCTTGACGTTACCGAAGGGAGGGGATCTAGCTTTTCGGCGGAGATTCCGCTGGGGGTGCGGTTTGTGGTGGACTCGAGGTTGCTGACGGAGGCGGATGGGGTTTAGGGCGAGGGCGCAGGTGCTGGGGAGGTTGGAGTGTGGCCAGAGATGGATTGTAACTGAAAAGTGGTACATTTAAAAGTAAGGACGAGTAGCGCACAAAGATGTCGAAGCTTTGACTAAGAAAATAGTGGAATACGGAGGGAAGCAAAGAATGCCCATCAGAGAATACTATCCCAATGAGAAGCCTTATAAGGTGGTTTATTTGGGCAACGAAACTTACCGGCTAGCCCACTGGGATTCAGCGTCCCCCCCGCCGAATTTCTGTCGGCGGGGGTTGTCTTCTCATTATCCTGTCGTACTGGCGAATAAAATTAATTGCCAATCACCAGTTTGCGGCTCTCAGTACGGTCACCGAAGTGAACGCGCAGAAGGTAGATGCCTGGGGGTAAGCCCTGGGTTTGATCCAGTTGTACGCGGTACTGTCCCGCCGATTCAGGGTTCAGCGTTTGGGTCACCAGTTGGCGGCCATCTAATCCGGTCACGGTTAGTTCTACCGGAGTAGGCTTATCAAGCTTAAAGGTCACCACAAAGCGGCCGTCTGCACTGGGGTTGGGGGACACTTGTAGTGGGGTGTTGGAGGAGCTATGGTTCAAAGGTGAAGTAATTGAATTCTCAATAAAGCCATTGCTACTTCCTGCTTCCTCCGTGGCCCCTTCAGCCCCACTCGCCAGGGCCGAATTACCACCGCACAGATCCTGATCGGGGGTGATGTCAGCCTGGGCAACCAGGTACTGTACCTCGT
>JBLIGS010000025.1:0-16991 GCA_047637095.1 Neolewinella sp.
ACGACAACGCTCGGGCAGAAGCCATCGCACGTGGTCTTATTCAGAACTCCCGCCTTCGCGGTAGTGAAGAAGTGAAAGCTGCGGTGGAACGGATTTTGGGTAATTACCTGTACTTAGCTCCGGAGACGCAGCCGCAGAATCCAGGGTAACAGTTGTTGCAGTTGTTACAGTTGTTGCAGTTGTTACAGTTGTTACAGTTGTTGCAAACGATAATCCCCCCGACGTCCATTGGATGTCGGGGGGATTTGTTTTTAATCAAGGCGCGTGTTCGCGTCTCTTAGCCATAGTGGTAGAGGTTTTAGCGAATAGCCAGAGCATTAATCCGGCATGGCGTAGATGAAGCGTTCACTTACGATTTTACCGCCTTTAACGGTGTAGACGCACATTTCCTGCTCGAAGGAACGGGATCCATCCTTTTTCTCGAGGTCGATGCCCATGCCTACCGCGAAGAAGTCGGCATAGACGAGGGGGTCGGTGACTTCCATTTTGTGGACTTTGGCAACGTCGGCGGACCAGGCGGCACTTTTGACGAGCATGGCTTCTACTCCGTGCGTATCAGCGTTCGGAAATCCGGGCATTTCGTGGGCGGAAGCGGAGGGAGTGAAGAGTTCGTGGTAGCACTTATCGTTTTGGCCGGTGCGGCAGAGTTCGACCAGGCGGTCGGCAATTTGTTGGACAGTCATGTTTTGGTGGTTTGGTTACTTGTTGTAACAAAGTTAGTCTTCCGCAACAAATAAAACAAATTTTGTTTTAAAATAAATAAAACCACATTTAATTCTTTCACAAAGAGCGCAACAATACCAGCTGATGTTACTTCCAGGCAGTAGCTTTGATGTCTAATTTCAATACTTCCCTTGACTGACATTACCACCATACGCCAATTTTGGAGCGCGGCGCGCGCCTCCGCCTCTGCCGGCGAGCTCATGAAGCTCACCCTAAGTAAGCCCCGACACAAGGCTAGCAATCTGCCCCGAAACCGCTATGCGCGCCTTGTAGAGCTCAAAGGCGTTACCCAGCTGCAGATCACCCACCGATACAGCGACCGGGAGGAGGTTAAGAACCACCTTATTGGCAAGGGGATCTCCTTGCTCGAAAGTGCGCTTGGCGAAGACTTTGGCAATGCCGATTTATTCACTACGACGGAGCAACTATCCCTAACCCTAAC
The DNA here is from genome assembly GCA_047637095.1 of Neolewinella sp. Taxonomy (GTDB): domain Bacteria; phylum Bacteroidota; class Bacteroidia; order Chitinophagales; family Saprospiraceae; genus Neolewinella. The sequence continues at coordinate 1,166 of JBLIGS010000025.1, forward strand.
CCGGAAAGGCAACGCACGCTTTCAGCGCAAGGTCCTGCACGAGCCTTCACAGCCCCTTACTAAGGGCGGCACAGAGCACAACAGGAAAAAGCACCGAGACATTCCCGCAGATCGCCCCTATCTCCACGCCCTTGGTATTACGACGGCCGACGGAAAGGTGCGACAAGACGGCATGCGCAAGTTCAAGCAGATCAACAAATTCGTTGAGATCATCGACGGGCTCGTCCGAGACAATGAACTCCCCACCGGCGCACAGATCGTCGACATGGGCTCAGGTTCTGGTTACCTGACCTTCGCCCTTTACGACCACCTCGTCAACCGACTCTGCCTCGACGTCACCGTCACGGGTGTTGAACTCCGTCCCAATCTGGTGGAGAAATGCCGTGCGATTGCCAAAGAAAATCACTTCAAAAAGCTTCGCTTTGTCGAAGGCTACATCGACGACTTCAACCCCGACAGCATCAACCTTCTCATCGCCCTCCACGCCTGTGACACTGCGACTGACGATGCGTTGTTCAAAGGGCTTAAGGCCAAGTCTCAAATGATGGTCGTTGCCCCTTGCTGCCAAAAGCAAGTACGACAAGACATGGTCGTCCCCGACGACCTAAAGCCAATGCTTGGCAACGGTATTCTCCTCGAACGCCAGGCAGCCATGCTCACCGATGCTATGCGCGCACTACTGCTAGAATCCGAAGGTTACAAGACCAAGTTATTTGAATTCATCCCGCTTGAGCACACAGCTAAAAACGTGATGATAACAGCGGTAAAAGGCAAGGAACGTCCAGAAGCACTGGAAGAATTCCGGGTACTGCGAGAGAAGTTTGGTGTAAAGAAGCATTACCTACGCAAGCTAATTAAGAACGCTGCGGCGGAGGTAGAAGCTGGAAGCTAGTGCATCAAGATCAAAGTTCGGTACAGTTATAACTTACCATCGCGGCACTGTACTTCCCAGCTGAAAACCTCACGTAGCTAAGGCTATGATCGACTTTCAGCTGGTCGTCCAGCACCGCGCTGCCGGCGTTCTAACTAGCACCAACTTCAATCTTGACGCACTAGTGTGTAGAAACTAGGAGTTAGGAATCAAATGGATACCAAATGAAAATCTGGATAAACCCACTGAACCAGACACCTGCGGCGGACGTGAATTTCCAGCTTCCACTCGAAGTATGGAAGCGTTTACCTTCAATTATGCCTTCCGTTGAATTTAATCAGGACAAGCAGCGGCCAGCAGATAGCGACGTCCAGCTTCATTTGTACAATGGAGCATTTGACGGTACTCCTCCACTCTACGTTTTTATTGACGACGTTGACGACCTGGTCTTTCCTCCTAAACATTGGTGGCCGTTCAAAAGAAGGAGAAAAGAGATTACTGACCCCGTCGTTCATGAGGCTTCGGGGATATTGGTATCACATATCCATCTGGCAAACGCCATTCGGGATCACCACTCTGTAGCCTGCCCTGTCCATGTTATTGGCCATGGCTTACCCTCTGAAGTACAAGCCTTCCTCCCCGCCGACTCCGTCACCCGTCGCATCACTAAGGAAGTTTATGGCCGGGAAAAGTCCTTTTTTTTGGCGCCGACAACTGGGCAGAAAAGTGACAACCTTGAACGACTGGTCAAGGCCTACGATTTGTTTCGGCAGCAGTGCCCAGAGGAGGTGCGCCTTCTGATTAACGGCGTTGAACAAGCCCAGCCTAAAGCCGTCCGTAAGGCAGTCCAAGCCTCTCCTAACCGGGCGGATATTACCTTCCTACCCGAGCTTTCGGAAGCAGAATACTGGAAGGTTTACAGCTCTGCGCGGGCTATTCTCTACCCTTCACTATCAACAAAATTTCCGGTGGAAATCCTAAAGGCCTGGCATGCCCACGTACCCATCATGGCCGTTGACAACGACATAATGAAAGGGGCGGGGACGCTGGTGCAGGGGGAAGATTTTAAGAGCATGACAGAAGGCATGGTCTCGCTGGTGACGACGCCGTTTCTGGCTTCTGGAATCGTTGAAAACGGGAAGCGGAGACTTGGGGCGTTTAGTTGGGATAAGGCGGCTGAAGCTGTGGCTGAGGTGCTTCGCACGGCAGACGGTAGACGGTAGATTGAAGCCCTACCAGTTTAAACGATTACACGCGCATATAATCGCATGAAAACGACTACCAACTACTTAACTTCTCGTTCAAATCCACCACTAACAGAGCGTACAACTCCATCCATATCCCTTGCCACAACGACAATTTTGTACTTGCCAAAATCATCGGTCGCAGGCAGGGTAACGGTAACAGTTTGCTCACCACCGCCGGTTTCCCACATCAAGAGTGGAGACAGGGCTGGCACACCGCTGTCCTCAGCGTTACGTGGCTGGAAGGTCGCTGTCGGCTGCAGGCCTTTAACGGTAAAGATGCCTGCGGCATCTGAGGCAGGAAAATTCGTTGGTTGACGCAAAGTTTCAATCTGAATCACACCGTTGTTACCCAGTGCGGGGAAGTCTCTCCGCAGTTGCTTATTGTCGTAGAAGTAAGCTAAGTAGCTCACATCTGAAGGGCTCATCCTGTTGATGTAGTTGTCGTTCTGGGTCAGTTTACCATCCACGATGTAAAGCGGACTACTCTGAAAGAAACGCTGGTTGGGAGCATTGTACAGGCGGGCAGAGTAACTCTCCTTCCTCACCTTAACCCGAAGCTCTCCACCAACTTCCTTGAAGAACTCATACATTTTGGTGAAGGCTTTGTAGTCCTGTACGTCAAAGTCTCGGTTGGGGCGGAGTGTCCGCCGCTCTTGGGGTGTAACCGAAGCGTCCACTTCCGTCTCTACCGTAGCAAACAGCTGGTAGATCTTCCGTCGGCGGCGCGCTAAGTCAATGTAAGCAGCAATCGCCTCCGTAACGGGAGGAGTGGCCCGGTTTGCTTCCAGTACAACACTGTTAACGGTAGAATGAAATTCTGATCCTTCAACGGATCTTACCTGCACCTCTTTTGCCCCTTCAAAAGCGGCCATTTCGAGTAGGAAGCGTCCTTTATCGTCAGACTTGGTAAAGTCGAAGCGGTAAGTCCCAGGATCAAAAACCGGAAGCAGGTTGGTCTGGACAGGTTCACCGTTTTTCAGACTCAGGAGGCCTTGGTAAAACAGGGTGTCTACCCATTCTTGCTGAGGAGCTTGCTGAGGAGCTTGCTGCCCAACAACATACCCTGCACCTGCGTCCCCGACCACATCTTCATTAATAACACTCACACTGTAAGTATCGCCATTCAAGCCGGAGATACTCACCTGGCCGCCGTTAACGGACAGGGCGAGCCCACCTGCTGCGGGCAGACCAACACCTGAAACCGGGTTACCGGCCGAAGGTTCCGCCCGGGCGTCGCTGTAAACAGCGTGGTCAGCCTTGATCAGGCCGTAGGTCTTTTTATCCGTGGCAATGCCGTCAACCACCAGGCTGTAATAGCCGGTGATGGCCTCAAACGGCCAGCGGAAATAACCGTTAAGTTGGCCGTTGGCATCCGCATTGAGGAAGAAATAATCCATTACTCTTCCGTCGGGAGCGTTGACGGTTACCCGTACTTTGGGCGGGGTTGGGCCGTCGGGGTAGACGGAAAACCAACTCACCTCACCAGCAACGTGGTAAGGACGGTCAAAATGGATGGATGCCTGAGAAAAAAGGGTAGCAGCGGAAGAGACCAGTAAGGCCAGAGTTATAAGTAAGCGCATGGCTAAGGTATTGCGGTAGGAATAATTGGGGGGCTAACGCTGAATGCAAGGACGGTTAATCAAAGCAAGGAACGTCAAACTAAAACGACCTGTTTACTAAAAAGGGAACCAAACAGGCTTCATCAGGTCAGACCCACTGATAAACTGACAGTCATCACAATCGTTGGGCGGTGGAAAAGGGCTTTGCGAGGGCACCAGCGGGCAGAAAAACCCAGGGTTCCCCGCTTGCTCTGGTGAGACCGCCACTCGGGCTGAAGACCGGCTGGAAGCATAGAAAAATCCGAAAACGTTAGTCGTTAAACCGTTTACGTCCCGGGCGTTACCTACCACCGGTCCTCCCGGTGGTTCAAACAAACTACTTTCCCGGCTGGAAATTCGGTCAATCTGGTCGAAATACTCAAAGGCCTCTCGGCTAAGGGCTTCCTGAAAAATGGTCATGACGTACCCTTCCGAATACTCGAAATCAATTACCTGAGATGTCAACGGAAAGTTCTCTACCCGATCGAGCGAACTCTCCAGACTATTGAACAGAATGAGGTTACTGCCATCAAAAGCCCGGGTAACATAGCAGGGCTTCGGGTCATTCAAATTGAAAGGAGCGATTACGGGTAGGTCTGTTACTTTATAAGTTCGCTCCAGTGTCCAGCGTAAGAATGTAGGTGTTCCGTCAGGGTACGATACAGGAGCAGTAATGTCATATGACATAGCGGGAACATCATCAATTTCACCAACGGCATTTTCAACTTCCACGGTTCCGATTACTGCTCGGGCCGCCTCAACTTCAAGGGGTTGCTGCAGGACGTCAAAGTCCGTCTCATATTCTTCGTTCTCACGGGTCATTACCCGAACCCGGAATCCTAGGCCCGACTCTACACGGAAGCTGGCGTCACCTGGTGTAATGGAAGCGCGATACGCACCATCCCTAAAAGGAAGTGAGATACTTTGCCCTTCACTGTTTTCCAGTGTTACCGTTGCGGTAACGACCTGGTCTGGCCGGTTAGATTCCTGGGCAATGAACAGGCGTTCGAGCTTAACCCGTACGTCGTGATCTTCACCACCATCGCCGGCGTTGATCCGGCCTTGAAGGACGATGCCGTCCGGTAGGGATTCGCCCTGTCCCAGATCAATCTCATCCAGGCAAGTTGTAAAAAGTAGCGCGACCAATAATATGGTGGCAGTTTTCAATAGATGCATAGTTTTTGGTTGGGGGTAGTTCATAAGTTTAGGGCTAGAGGTTCCACCATTCAGGGCGGACAATAGTGGCGTTTCTGACGGTAAGACAATCCGTGCAACGGCTAACCGGTGGCGGCATATCCACAAGTAGTGGACAAGCTAAGGTTGGGTTTCCCGCGTCCTCCGGGGTAACTGGTATTCTAATGGTTGCTGGTCTTGCAACGTAGAAGTAACCGTAAACATTAGTGATGGATTCATCTCCGGCAGCAATATTGCCTATCACCGGGCCGCCCGGTGCCTCAAAAATGCTGAGTTCCGTGCTGGCAATCTGCCGGACTTGGTCAAAATAATCAAAGGCCAGTCGGCTGATAGACTCCTGACGGACAACCATATAATTCCCTTCGGCGTAACCAAAGTCAATTCTGTTTTTACCCAAAGAGAAATCTGTGATCTGTGCCGCCCCCTCGGGGCTGGAAGCCACCTTAACCTTGAGTCCTTCAAAAGCAACAGAGGTATAGCAGGTCTTTATTCCAGTTACAGTATCTCTGCTTTCATCAGTTTGCTGGTAAGTTTCGTTCATCAGCCACCGGAGGTAAGCAGGGCTACCATCGGCATAGCGTATTGGAGAGCTTATTCTATATTCTATAGCGGGCAAAAAAACAGGGTTCCCGATAAGGTTGGCTGTCTCTATTTCGGCCATTTCAACCGAAGCACTTGTAGGGACCAATGCTGGCAGTAAGGTTTCTTCCTCGCTGAAGTAGGTGCCTCCTTCTCTTGTTCTGACGTTTACCGAATAAGTCATGCCATCTTCTACCAGAAAAGAAGGATCGTTGGCCGGCAGACTGCCAGAATATTTTCCGTCTCGGAATATTAGTTCCATCGACTGGCCATCTCCATTCACAATACTTACATCTGCCGTCACCACTTGTGCCGGACGGTTTGACTCTTCAAACCGAAACAACTCCTCAAGGGTCACTTCCGCTTCGTTGAATTGCTCCCCGGCCAAAAGGCGGCCAGAGACAACGATTCCTTCCGGAAGCGGTATCCCTTGTGCCAGGTCAATCTCATCCAGACAATTAGTCCAGAGAAGTGCCATAAGCAGCAGCATTGCAGCACGAGACCACAAGCCGAGGTATGTTTTGCTGTTTGCAGTATCCATCCTCTTCACGCTTAAAGCGTTTCGATGTTAAACGTAATGGCTGGGAATACGGAGCCCAATACCGCCAAGCGGTTGGCTACGTTACTCTGGTCTGGAGCCTGGGTATAGTAAACTGAGAAAGCATTCCTACGGCCGTAAACGTTGTAGAGAGATACCGTCCAGCTTGTCTGGAAAGACTTTGTTTTGTTATAGCCTTTGCCCAGCGTGTAGGCAAGGTCGAGGCGGTGGTAATCCGGGATCCGGACTTCGTTGCGGTTACTATAAACCGGGACACTTAGGCCGTTTTCCACTCGGTAGTTACCAATCGGTGCCGTTACCGGACGGCCAGTGCCGTAAGTAAAGTTCGCCGTCAGCGTATTACGCTTATTTGGATTCCAATTGATTGTAGCCACAAAGTTGTGCGGCTTATCAAAGTTACTCTGGTAGTACTCCCCGTTATTGATACCTTCAATCTTACGTTGTGTAGTACTCAAGGTATAGCTCACCAGGCCGTTAAGGGTACCAACTTTCCGTTCGGCGCTAAGCTCCAGGCCGTAGGCCCGGCCTTCTCCAATAAGTATCTCCGTTTCCAATGAGGGATTAACAATTACTTCAGCAAAGTCGCGGTAATCCCACAACTGGTCAATCTGGCGGGCGTAGACCTCCATGCCCAGTTCAATGTTGTTGTCTTCTTTGTTGACGAAGTACCCCAAGCTCATGTTATGGCTCAGGAAAGGTGGAATGTAGCGGGTACTGAGTTGGAACTGGGAACTCGGCGTTGGCGAGTCACTCACAAATATCTGGTTCAGGAACTGTGCCGTGCGGCTGTAGCCGCCACGGATAGAAGACGTAGCATTCAGGCGGAAGCGCATACTGATCCGGGGCTGGAGGCTGTTGAAGGTTGTAATGGCTTCGCCGGCACCGAAGTTTAGGGTGTCGACGATCCGGCCACGGGCCGGAATTCCATCTTCGTACTGAAATTCTTTGTTAGGGCCGAGGAAACGGTAGTTCGTGAACCGGACGCCAGCGCTGATACTGAAGCGGTCTGAGACATCATAATCGATGCTACCGAAGGCGCTTGCCTCCAAGCCATGCTCTTCGTCAAGGCTTGATTCTGCTGCCAAAGAACCATCAGAGGCCTGCGTACGGACACCTGGGTTTACCCAGTAACGGTTGATCTCCAAGCCTCCTTCGAAGCGCATCTTCTCGGATGCTTCATAATTGAACTTAGGTTTAACCGTCACGTACTTGATGCCGTTACTAACGGTTTCCCCCGTCAGTTCGCGCAAGTCACTCTGGCTACTCTGGTAATCGCTGAAGACCACACTCACATCGCCGTAGAACTTGTCGTTAAATATCTGCTTCCATGTTGCCTGCCCCAAGGTAGTTTGGTAGTCAAAAGAGAAGGTGTTGTTGAAGGTAAACTCATCCTGGGAGCCGTAGCCTTGAAGGATCAGGGTTGACTTTTCACCAATCCGTTGTGTAAGTCGAAGGTTGCCATCGAAGAAGAAAGCGGAACTCGCTTTCACTTCAGGAACACTGGCCAGGTTAATCGCCCAGTTGGCGTAGCTAGAACGAGCGCCAAAGATGAAGCTACTCTTGTCCTTAACGATTGGGCCTTCGAGCATTATCTTACCGGTTATCGGACCAATACCGGCTTTCACCCGGAAGTGATCGAAGTTACCGTCGCGAAGTTGGACATCAAGAACGGAAGCCAGGCGACCGCCGAAACGGGCTGGCATGTTTGCTTTGTAGAGGTCGACACTTTTAATAAGGTCGGCGTTATAGGTACTAAAAAAACCAAGGGCGTGACTACTGTTAACCAGTAAACCGTTGTCCATCAACAGGAGGTTTTGGTCAATTTCGCCACCCCGGACGTTGAATCCGGAAGCGCCTTCACCGATGGAGCTTACGCCTGGTTTCAGGAGCAGGGCTTTCACAACGTCCGTCTCTCCGAGGAAGGTCGGCAGTTTTTCCAGCTGGGCCATATCGAGGCGGTCAACACCGGCTTGTACGCGGCCGATGTTGGCGTCGGCGGCCTGTTCAGTGACCACTACTTGCGCAAGCGTTGTTGAGTTGGAGCCGAGGGCGATGTCAAATGTACCACTGCCGTTGACGTTGATCTCGCGGCGGTTGGCGCCGAAGCCAACGTAAGAGATTATCATCGTGTAGCTACCTGGGCGGAGCTTCATAGAGTAGTTTCCGTCTATGTCCGTTACCGTTGCGGTAGTGTTATTTTCGATCTGAACGGTAGCGCCAATGATGGTTTCGTCCGTTGATTGATCCGTCATCACACCGCTGATTTCAGCGAGGCCGTCAGCACCGAGGCTTTCAAGGCTACCGATGGGTGCTGGGCCGGTGGAACCAGGCACAATTTCAGAGGATTCGTCAGCTTCTGCTCGTGCTGCGATGGCAGCGTAGTAGGCCGCATCAAACTCCGTTCCAATGGTAATGGATTGGCCAACGACGTAGATACGGTTGCGGTAATCCACATAACTAAGAATGGTCCCACGCAGGATTTCATCGAGGGCTTCCCGTACCGTTACATCCTTCAGGCTGAGAGAAATCGGTGCAGTGCCGAGTTGATCAGCTTCAAAGAAAATCTTAACCGGGAGTCCGTCGCTGATCTGTTTCAGGGCCGAGGCCCGGGTGATCGAGCTGGCGTCCAGGTTGAGCGTAAGCTCTTCTTGGGCGCGGACGCAGGTGCAAAGAAGGGTTAGAAAAGCAAAGAGTAAAGTTGTTCTCATCCGGTGTATACTAGTTGGGGGAAGACAAAGCTACGCAATACGGTGATGCAGGCACTAAATATGTTGGTCGCTCCCAGGACCGTAGCGTCAACATTTATGTCGGTACATCACTTCATGGCCTGAAGGCTGTGTTTTACAGGAGTTTTCACGCGGAGAGGGGGAGTTAGGGGAGAAGAGGGAGGAAAGCTGTTTTAGCCCTTTCCTAGATCCAAGCTCATCTTTCTCCTCTACTCCCTCTCTCTGCGTGCAGATTTTACGGCATAAATGCAGAGAAACGAGGTGTCGTCATAAACATCGACGATACGGTGGAGAAGCCTTGCCTTTCAACATCCCTTGCACCTGCGTCCGCGGCAAAAAAAAGCCAACCAGTTCTTAGTCAAATAGTCAGCTATCGCACGTTGCAAAAATCAAGCTTCGTCATTTCCAACGTCTGCAACCCGCAACTGCGCAACCCGCAACTGCGCAACCGGCAACTGCGCAACCGGCAACTGCGCAACCCTAAAACCTCAGGTACTCCGTCGGATCAACCGCCCGGCCTTTATGCCACAACTCGAAGTGAAGATGTGGCCCAGTAGACAAGGTTCCGGTGTTGCCAATAATGGCAATTGCCTCTCCGGACCGGACCTGGTCACCCACCTTTTTCAGCAACTTAGAGTTGTGCTTGTAGAAGGTGATGACGTTGTTATCGTGCTGAATTCCAACGACGTTGCCGTTAGAGTTCGTGAATTCGCTGAGGAAGACGATGCCGTCTCTGGCCGCTTTAACCGGTGTATTCTGCGGCGCAAGAATGTCTACGCCCAGGTGATCGTCGGTAACTTTGAAGCCAGCACTGATCTCGCCCTTAACCGGCGCAACAAAGAACACCTGCGCCAGCGGCACTGCCGCACTGCCCGGCGTCGGCACTCCACCCCCTCCATTCCGGATGTTCTCCCCTACCCTTTCCAAATCCATCTCCCGCCGTAGGCGAATCTCTTCCTCCGAGAGCGGAACGGGCTTGATGTCCGTGGTATCAATGGCAATGGTCCGGTCTTCAATACTGTCTTCGGTAATCGGCCTTTCGTGGATCTTGCGTTTGAAGGCTTCGATGGTCACTTCCTGTTGCGCCATCTGGGCCGACATAGCTTCCAACATCCCTTCCAATTCGTCCATTTCCTGAACGGTCACGATGTCGCCGTAGCCCGGAATGTAGGTCCGCAAGGGCGTATAAGCGATCAATAAGTAGACCGCTATGGCAACCAACCCAAGGACGGCTGCTACCGCAATGTAGATGTTCAATGGCGTCAGGTTATAGGAACCAACCTCCTTATAACTCTTAACATCCCGCACCACCAATTGGAATTCATCCTTGCTGTTGCTGCGGAAGCGTTGCCACCGGCTGATTCTTTTTTCGTTTTCCTCCATCTGGAAGGGCTTGTTTTTTTTTAGTTAAGTCCACACTTTGCCCGCAAATATCAACGTTTACAGTCTGTTGTAGCCTACACAGCTGATCTAAAGCTATGTACCTTTGCCGTCCCTAATGATATAAGTTGGGCGGCGCAAAGATAACGAGCCGCCACCGCCTCTGAAGTACCCGGGCCATCAGTTCATTCTTCCCGATAGGATGTTGCCCCGTTAAAATCTCCTGATTTTGCACAAGTTTACTCGATTTTTCTTCCTGTTACTAGCTTTCCAAATTGCTGTTTCCAGCTGCTCTTCCACGAAGCGCCGCGACGAACAAGGCCCCATTGGCAAGCTATGGCACAATATGAACTCTCACTACAACGGCTATTTCAACGCCCGCGAGCTGATGACTGAAAGCCTGCTGACGCTCGACGAGCAGCATGTGGACAACTACACCCAACGGCTAGAGATGTTCCCTTTCTTAGCAGTCGACAACGCCAGCATCGTTGCGGAAGACATGGACGTCGCCATCGAAAAGGTGGCCATCGTTGTCAAGAAACACCCCTACAGTAATTGGGTGGACGACAGCTATCTACTCGTCGGCCAAGCCCAACTCGTTAAACAGGATTACGAAAGCGCAGAGAAAACCCTCCGCTTCCTGACTACCGAGTTCCGACCACGGCCGAAACGTAAGAAATCAAAGTCCCGCAAAGCCGGAACCGGTGAAGAGGAGACCAAAGGCGACGACTTCAAAAGTCGCCGGGAAGTAGAAGCTTCTCCGGAACAAGATCGCAAAGACCGACTCCGTGCCCGAAAGGACGCCGAGAAGGAGCGCGACAAAGTCCGGAAGGAACGGACCAAGGAGCGGAAAAAAGAAAAGAAAGCCAGGGAACAGGACCGTAAAGCCCGTGCCCGCGCCCGTAAAAAAGGCATCAAGTTGCCACCAAAGGCACGCCCCGACACCTCCGCCATCACCGGCCTCGAAGACGAACCAGAACCGGACGTTCTGGACGAACTCGGCCCCGTTGGCATGATCTCCATCTTCAACGGTTCTTCTAACCTCGACGACAAAGGCGAATCCTACGGCCAGAAGCCCGACAGTTACATCGTTAAGCACCGCCCTGCCTACCAGGAAGGTCGACTATGGTTGGCCTGGACCTTGATCAAGCGCGACAACTTCGACCGGGCCCAGCTCATCCTAGAAGATATGCGGGCTGACCGGGGGACTTTCCCAGAAATCCGTCGCAAAGCGATGGCCGTTCAGGCATTCCTATACATCGAGCAAGAGCGCCTCGAAGAAGCCATTCCTTACCTCGAAGAAGCAGCGGAAGTCGCTAATGAGCGCAACGAACGTGCCCGCTATTACTACATCGCTGGCCAACTGAACCAAGAGCTGAGTAATCCCGCTGCTGCAGCAAGCAACTTCGAAGAAGCCATCGCCGCCCGCCCAAACTACGAACTCGAACTCGGTGCCCGCCTCAACCTGGCCCAGAACGCTTACCTCAGCGGCAGCGGCACTCCGGAGGACGCACTCAAGAAGCTGAAGCGGATGGCCAAGGAGGAGAAGAACATCCCCTACGAAAGCCAAATCTATTTTTCCATGGCAGCGATTGCGCTGCGGTCCGACGACCAAGTGGCTGGCAAGGAATACCTCCGCATGGCGCTGAATAGCCCGTCGGCTGGTCCCGTCCAACAACTGGAAGCCTACAAACTACTCGGCGATCTCGCCTACGCAGATAACAGCTACCTACCCGCCAAGCTGTACTACGATTCTACGCTGACGGTCATGGCCAAAAATGACGAACGCTTCGAGGGAGTCACAGAACTCCGGGACAAGCTGGAAGGCATAGCTACCCTACTCCAAGACATTACCCTCAAAGACAGCCTGCTCCGCATCGGTCTCCTCCCGGAGGAAGCCCGCAACAAATGGGCATCGGACCTATTCGAAGCCAAGCGAGCAGCTGCTGCCGTTCCGATTAATCCGGTAGTGGATGCTGGCCGCGGCCGACCCCAGGCTCCCGTCCTTGGTAACAGTAGTTTCTTCGCCTACAATACGTCGGTAATGAAGAAAGGTAAGCGTGATTTCGAACGCCGTTGGGGTGATCGGGAACTGACAGATAACTGGCGGCGCGGCAGCGCCGCGCGGGAAGCCAACATCTTCAACGACGCGGGTGATGCGCCAACAGAAGAGGCCGTTCAAATCGTTACGGAAGACGAAATCAAAGTCCTCCTCAACGGCATCCCAACCACTGAATCTGAGCAAAAAACCATGCAGCTCCAACTTTCGGAGCACTGGTTCAACCTCGGTCGGGAATACCGCGACCGCCTTGAGGACCTGCCTAAATCGCTGGACGCCTTCGAGACCCTGAACAAGGAATTCCCAGGAGCCGCCACGCAAGCTGAAAGTTGGTACTACCAATACCTTATCCACAAGCAATTGGGGAATACCGCTAAGGCGGCTGAATTCGCCGACAAACTAGACAAAGGTTTCCGTGGTTCCAAGTATGCCCTCCTGGCCAATGAGCCTGGTTACGCAGACGAGCTACTGGCCAAGGACAACAAGCTGTCCCGAGAATATGAGGTCGCTTACTCCGCCTTTGAAAAAGGTGATTACAAGACTGCACATGAGCTTGCCACCAAAGGCCGGACCACACTCATCGGCCAGCACCCGCTCAAGCCAAGGTACGCGCTACTGCTGGCCATGACGACGGGTAATACCCAAGGTAGGCCAGCCTACGTTGCTGCGCTGCGGCAAGTTGTTGCTCAGTTTAGTGGCACGCCGGAGGAGACCCGGGCGAAGGAGATTCTTCGCTTGCTCGGAGAGTCTGGTGCCCGGCTACCGGGCCGTAACGGCCGCGTTGGCGGAGGCTTCAAGGAAAGCATGAAGGAACTCCACTATGTCCTCATCGTCTTCAACAAGAAGGACATCAAGCTGAATGATGCCAAACTCAGCGCCTCAGAATTCAACTCCAAGTACAACAAGCTGGACCGCTTGCGGATAACGAATGTCTACCTCGGTGAAGACAACGATACCCCAGTACTCGTCATGCGCCGTTTCAAGACTGGCCAGGCAGCTGTAAAATACCTAGACAACGCCAAAGAGCGGGAAAAGGAATTCCTAAATGCTGGCAAATTCGACTACGACATTTTTGCCGTTTCCCAGAGCAATTACCGGGAGATTTTGAAATCCCGGAGTGCGGTGGAATACAAGGAATGGTATAAGGAGAATTACAAGTAAGTAATTAGTTAGTAGTCCCCGTCTGACATGTAGGACAAGACTAAGGAACTACTTGTCTACCATCCAACACATGACTACTTACTAACTACTACCTCCTATCAACTCTCTCCTCTGCGTCCTCGACTGGGGCCTCGGCCATGCTTCCCGCAGCCTCGCGCTGGCGGAGCAATTGGAACGGCAAGGAGACAACGTTTACCTTGCCTCCTCTGGCAGGGCGAAACAGTTTCTGGAACGGGAACGGTCAGGCCTGAAGGTCCATGATTTGCCAGCCTACGATGTTCGGTACCCAACGGCGAATATGCCCCTGAATGTAGCGCTGCAGTTGCCACGCTGGGCACGGACCATTTATCAGGAAAAACGGGCGACAGCGCAGCTGGTACAACAGTTAAGTATTGGCCGGATCATTTCAGACAGCAGGTTTGGTTGTTATTATCCCGGTATTCCGTCGGTGATGATGACCCACCAATTGCACCCAATCACCAACTCTAAACCGGTATCCTGGCTGTACCGGAACTACCTAAAACGGTGTTTTACGGAGTTCTGGGTTCCTGACTTCCCGGACCAAAGACTGAGTGGTAAGCTGTCCAATTCTGACGGTTACGGTGAAGTGCGGATGATTGGCCCATTGAGTCGATTGAAGCCGGCGAAAACACTGGCAGCTAACGTTAAATCCTTTACACTACTTAGTGGCCCCGAGCCGATGCGTAGCAGATTAGAAGCCATCATCTTGGGCCAACTGAAAGACATTCCTGGCCAGCATACTTTAGTGCGTGGCATTCCTTCGGCAAAGGAACCTGAGCTCCACAATAACATCACGATTTACGACTTTGCGGACGCTAATTTCCTCGCTGCCCACCTTCCGGCAGCGGACTGGATTATTTGTCGGTCGGGCTACAGCACGCTCATGGACCTGGCGGCATTGGAGGTTTCGGGCAAGGTTCTTTTGGTTCCAACACCGGGGCAGACGGAGCAAGTTTTTTTGGCGAGGGCGCTGGTGCAAAATGGGGATGCAGAAGCAATGATGGACCAGGGCGAAGTCGTTTTGGCGGGTTTGATTGGGTAGTTTTGGAGTGTCGTCAGGTTTAGCTTCGCTGCACCTGCGGCCGCGGCCCACGCTGCGCTTGTCAATGTACCCAACCAAACTACAGACAAGCCCGATCTCTCCGAAAAAGACCAAGCCAAGTTGACCAACCAGGTTTATATGCCCTACGAAAGCGCGGTGGCAGAAAGCCACCTGCAGGGCGAATCGTGGCCCATTCGGGAGAGTATTGATTTGCTGAAGTCGGTGTTGAAGTGACGGTTAGTAGTGGATAGAAAAGAGTGGTAGCCTACAAGACCACCAGGCTACAAGACTTCTACAGGTCTGCTACAGGTCTGCCAAAGCAGCCCTCACCTTCCGCATCCGCTCTCGCTTCTGCACAATGATTGGCTCGGCCGCCCGTTCCTTACAGTCCGTAATCGGGCAACGCTCACAGGTAGTATTCACCGTCCGTGTTGGGATGGCAGGGTCATTGGCCCATCCGATGGTTTCTAACAGCGTCTCGTTGTAGAGGAAGCCAAGGGTAACGCTAACGTTGGTTCCTTCCGAAGGATAATCCGTTCGGGCCAGGGTGATGCATAAGTATTCGTCCTCAGTTCCAAAATATTGGCTCCGTTGCACGTCGATCCGTAGGCCGGTAGCATCATCTACTTTCATTTCTTCCAGTAGGCTCAGGCTCACCCAGCGGCGGCAGTAGTGTTCGAACAATCCATTTTCGTGGGGATGGTGCCGTCGGTTAAGGTGGAGTTCTTTGTCGATGGTAAAAGCATCCGATTTTGGCTCGTGGATAAACCGGAGAAAAAACATTTCCCGAAGGCCGAAGAACTTAGGAATAACGTTCGTCAGTCGGTGGTAGAACATCTCCGGAGTAGCGTTATACCGCTGCATGATGCTAAGGAAGGCACCGCCGTCCCAGCTGTCTCTAGCAAAGAATTCGCCAAGGTTTTCGGTAAAGGGTTTCAGCGGTATGTGCAGAGCTACACTGAAGTAAGTCGCTTTGCTGTGGTTCAACACTTCTTCGAACACACGGCTGCGCAGCAGGCTGCTGGTATTGGCCCGCTCCTTTAACTTGAGGTGGTTGAAAGCAAGTTCTTTGCCAAATTGAAAGCCCCGCTGTACTGGCGACAGCTCACCATTGAGCAACAACTTATTCTCCTTTGGCAAGTAAACGGATCGGAGCATGGACAGGTCCTTATGTTCCTCCAGGCCAGTAGTTATTTCGTAACCGTACTTTTCCTCCAACAATGCCGCCAGCGTTCGGGGAGGTACAGGCCGGAGCGAAGGCAGCTTATGCTTTTCAGCAAAAGCAGCTACGGCTTCCTCCAACTCAGGAAAATAATTGTCGTTGAGCTCCAGATAAGACCGTAAAGCGGCGAAGTAAAAATTTTCCTCCCGCAGGGCATAAGACCGGGA
>JBLIGS010000026.1:0-16801 GCA_047637095.1 Neolewinella sp.
TCGCGGCACTGTACTTCCCAGCTGAAAACCTCACGTAGCTAAGGCTATGATCGCCTTTCAGCTGGTCGTCCAGCACCGCGCTGCCGGCGTTCTAACTAGCACCAACTTCAATCTTGACGCACTAGCCATCTCATTTGGGAATGCATCGCCACGCCGGACCTGGACCGGACCGATCATCGGATCAAGGAGACGACGGAGGAGTTTACACGCCGGAACAAGTCGAAGACGGATTTGGAGGCGCGGACGCAGGGCGCAGTGGAGGTTTTTATAAGCAAGGAAAGCCAGCTATGAATTTCTTCGATAGGCATCCTGATGCAAACGTACAAGTGTCCGAAACTTTGCGCGGTGAGTGTCCAGAAAACTTTGCGACTGCCCTGTATTACCCCCCCTCCGAGCTTGTTCAAAAGCCGCTCCCCCACCCCGCTTAACAAGCCATTGACACCCCATACCCCCGCCCCTTTGTACCTTCGCCCCAATAAAAGGTAAACTAGCCCATGACGCTGACGACGCTACTAATTCGAATTTCCATTGCAGCCCTTGCCCTGACCGGCATAACCTGGTTCGCATTCAAGAAAAAAGACAACATCATTATCAGCCTGTTGCAGAACTTCTGTGGCGCGCTGTTCATTTTCTCAGGCTACGTTAAAGCGGTTGATCCGCTGGGAACTGCTTACAAGATGGAGCAGTATTTCGCTGAGTTTGAATCGACTTTTGCGGACACAGCCATGAGCTTCCTGGCCCCGCTCTTCCCGATGATGAGTGAGTTCAGCGTTGGCTTTTCGGTCTTCATGATCGTGCTGGAAATCGTTCTCGGCCTCGCCCTGATCCTGGGCGCTTGGCCAAAAGTGACCTCCTGGCTGTTCTTCCTAATCGTAGCCTTCTTTACGGTCCTGACGGGCTTCACTTTCATGACCGGCTACGTGCCATCCGGGGTTAATTTCTTCGCCTTTGGCGAATGGGGATCCTACATGGAGAGCAACATGAAGGTGACAGATTGTGGCTGTTTTGGCGACTTCCTAAAACTGGAGCCCTTCCAGAGCTTCATGAAGGACATAGTCCTATTGGTCCCTTCCCTGGCCTTCTTATTCTACTCCAAGAAAATGCACCAGGTATTCAGCGAGAAAGCCCGCAACATAACCCTTGGGGTACTGATGGTTGTAACCCTTCTTTACTGCTTCAGCAACTATTCTTGGGACATTCCTGGACAAGATTTCCGCCCTTTCAAGGTTGGAGTTGACGTTGCTGCCCAGAAGGAAGCAGAGTCCAATGCTCAGTCTAGTGTTACCACCCTAGCTTACGTCCTGACCAGCAAGGTAGATGGCACCGTTAAGGAAATTCCGACAGCAGAGTTCCTGAAGGTGATGGGCGACTACCCGCAGTCTGACTGGGCGTATGACACCAAGGTTTCCGTCCCCGAGATTGAGCCGACTAAGATCAGTGATTTTGAAGTGAGCGACGCACAGGGTTACGACCCGATTCCGGACCTCCTGAAAGACGATAGCTACACCTTCCTCATCGTTGCCTACAAGCTGAAAGGTGACAAAGGAAGCTGGGATGCAGGCTACGTTGACAAGTGGAAAACGGACATTGCTCCGGTGATGGCAAAGGCGAAAGCTGCGGGCCACAAAGTGGCTGCCATGACCAAATTCAACGACGATATGACCATCGATGACTTCAAGCAAAAAGTTGGTGTTGATTACCCGTTTTGGCGCGGTGATGACATCATGCTGAAGACCATCGTTCGCTCCAATCCTGGCATCGTCCTGATGAAGAATGGCGTGATCATCAATAAGTGGCACCACAAGAAGATGCCTTCGTTTGAAGAGATGCAGGGCAAAGAGGTTCAGTAAGCAGACTTAAGTTTCTCGGCTTCCTGAAAAGGGGCCGAGGGCGTGGTTGCTGAGCGGAGCCGAAGTACAGGTGCGAAGTACGTTTTTAAAAGCAATGCTTCAACCTTGGTCTTATTTCTAAAGGGGAAGCCCCAGCGGTACGGGAGTACGGTTGGGGCTTTGTCTTTTTAAGCTGTAGCCTCGGAGGTAGGGTGTACAAAACGTTGGTTGATCGATATGTTGGCTTAGCGCTAGGTTCTTTAGTCTGAATTTCACAAAGGAGTGAGTTTGCGAGTTACGGGGTGGCTACCAAATGAGATGGATACTAATAATGACGTCGTTTACAGGCTAATAAGCTAATGGAGTCAAGCAGCGCAGCTGCATGACCCTGTAGCCTAATCATATGACTTGCAAGAATGCCTTAGGTACGCAGTGCAAATAACTTACGGCTTTTGACCGCTAGGTCAGAATCTCTCTTGCAGTGCCTAAATTCTTGCCAAAAAACGTCCTAACCAAGATAATTTTCGTTGCTTTGCACTCCGGTAACGCCGGACTACAATTGTCCTTGAAAATTTGCCCATCTATGCTTAGTCGTCGTAACGTTCGTATCAAGATTATGCAGGTGCTGTATGCCGCCCAGCGGCAGGAGCTCAAAAGCCCCCGTGCTTTTGAATCTTTGCTAATGAAGATGGTGGACAACACCTTCAAACTTTACCTCCAGAATTTGCTGATCGTTCAGCGCGTCTGTGAATACGCCAAGCACGATCTAGCTACCCGTCGGGCAAAACTCCGTCCCACCGAACAAGACAAAGCCTTCCGCTCCGTCCTTGCTGATAACCGGGCCATCCGTTCCCTATCTGACAACAATGAGCTGTCTCGGGTTTACGATCAAGCCGGTGTACGTTCTACCATTGATTCCGACCAAATCCAGGCCCTTTACCGGGAATTCCTGGCCACGGTAGAGCACAAGAATTACCTTACCCTAGAAGATCCTTCTGATCAGGAGAACATTGACCAACTGCTCATACTCTACAAATGGTTGCAGGGCCAGGACCTGTTTACGGGTATGATTGAGGACCACCATCCCCTTTGGAAGGAAGACAAAAGCCTCGTTGTTGGCGCCGTCAAAAAGACCATCAAGGGCATGCCACTGGAAGAAGAATTCTACAATAAGTACAAAGATTACGGCGAAGCGGTTTCCGACTTTGGCCGGCCACTGCTCAAGTTCGTTGTTGAAGCAGACGCAGTTATGCTAGAGCGCATCAAAGGTGTACTCCAGAACTGGGATGCCGACCGGGTAGCCATCATCGACATGATCCTGATCAAAATGGCCATGGGTGAGTTTACCCAATTCCCTGCCATTGCCCATGAGGTAACCATCAACGAATACCTTGACATCTCTAAGAGTTACTCTACTGAGAAGAGCCGGGAATTTATCAACGGTGTGTTGGACAATCTGTATAAGGCGCTGGCGAAGGAAGGATTGGCGTAGTTGCTCAGTTAGTGAAGAGGTGAGCTGGTTTCTCCCACGATAGCATTGCGGACGAGGGAACGTACGGAGGCGAAGCCGGATGGCAGTTCATCCGATGTGTCGAACTGCGGGACTGGCCCGCCTTTTATACATCCGATAAACTTTTGCGACTGCGTCAGCAAAAGATGTATCTGATGAAAAAAGGCTACGTTACCCTTTGAACAGATCAAATTCTGCCCCTCCCCCCACTTCGGAAGGCCCTTCGATAGGCTCAGGCGGGGCCGGGGCCGGGGTTGCTGAGCGGAGCTGAAGGACAGGTGCAAAGAAGGTTATTTTTCAAGGCTGGTTTGTTAAGCCTAAAGGCTGGGAAAACCAAGTGCTACCTTTCCAACAACACCGGCTCCATATCATTCCGCCCCAACAGCAACCGTCCTTTCCCAAGGTCGACAATCTCTCGGATTTCACCGCTGACGTTTACGCCGCTTTCAGCAGGAGACAAGGCCTTGAAGTTGCCCTTCCCATCATTTAACATCACCAATCCCCGGCCAGCATCGTAGCGGCCAATTTCGGGTTTGGCATAGAAGAAGTTGCCACCGACGAGTAGGTCGACATCGCCATCGTGGTCGAAGTCGGCGGCGTGAAGTGCGTAGATGGGCGTTTCCTGGGCGGCGGACGGGAGGTAATGAACGGAGAATTGGCCATTGCCCTCGTTCATTAGAACGAGGCTACGAAACTCGGTAGCCTCCCATTGAACGGAACGTTCGAGGACTTCGGCGGAGAACACATCCTCCATCGTCTGGTCGCCAAAGGAGCTGTATTTGAGGTAGCGCTTGCGGAGGCCAGGTATCTGCTTTACCAAGTCATGGAGCAATGGTAAGGGGTAAGCATTGTCGCCTTCGAAGGTGGAGAGAATTTGCTCGGCCTTACCGTTCTGATCAAAATCGTTGACGTGGAGGATGACGGGCTTTTCGGGTGAAGCCCGAAAGCGAGAGTTTAGTCCGTGGTTGCCCAAAACGATGTCAATTAAGCCATCACCGTTGAAATCAGCTGTTTCCAGGGTGTTGTACCAGCCGGCCAAATCACCTTGCTCAATAACTTTCTTTGCACCTGTACTTCCGCTCCGCTCAGCAACCACGGCAGCGCCCAGAAAAGCCAGTTCGACGGGCACCAATTTATCCCCTTCCACCCGGTAAGCAGACGGTTCCATGAACTCGCCCACTACCAGTAATTCCTTATCGCCATCGCCGGTAACATCCGCCCAGCGGGCATCGGTTACCATGCCCATTTCCTTGATCCGGGACGATTTGAATTTGCCACTCCCATCGTTGATCAACAGGTAGTTGTCCGCCGGCGTGCCATAAAGGCCCGCCCGAATCCGGCTGCCTACGAACAGGTCAACATCGCCATCACCGTCAACGTCCTGCGGCACAGCAACGCTGCCGACCTCAACCCGGCTTCCACTCGGCAAATTCTGCGCACTCTTCGTCCACTTCTGCCCGTTCCCATTGTTCAGGTACAACCGGTCCAGCAAAGCCGGAGAACTGTTGTTGAATTCGCTGCTGCCACTGACGACGTACAGGTCCAAATCACCATCACCATCAGCATCAAAACAGCTGCAAGCAACGTCTTCCGATAGCTTCTCTTTAGCAAAATAATCGCCTCCCACTTGCCTAAAATTAGGACCTGCGGCAAGGTTGACAATCCCGGATTGACCTCGGGCACCACCACGGTAAAAATCAGTCCTACCATCCCCGTTGAAATCGCCAGTACAAAGTGCAGGCCCCTCCGCAGAAAGCATGTGGTAGACCAGTGGATCGCGGTCAAAGTCGCTGTATTTATTCTCCTCGTGCCGGTTAAGTCTAAGGAAAGCAGGGTACGTTTGTTCGAATAATCCTTGCTTGTTATTGCTGACTACAAGCGGTTGATTTTCATCAGTGGCAGAAGTCGTATTCACCTCAATAACCTGATCAGCAGCAATGGCATACTGCCGGCTCGTTTTGCCTTCCGGCGAGACAATCACAAGGCTGTCCACCAGCTCCGCATTTCCTAGGCCAAAGTGCATCCGGTAGTCCATGCTCGACTGAAAGCCGCGCATCGGCATATGCTCCAGGTATTGGATTTTTCCGTTGGTATAAACGGTAGCTTTTGTTCCTACCCCGAAGGTGTTTTGTCCTTCGCCTAACGGTCGAATTTGAAGCCAATGGTTGTTGGTCTTTTTCTCTGAATGGTTGCGGTAAACTGTTGCTGGGCGGTTAACGTTATTGACGATCAAGTCCAGGTCGCCATCATTGTCCAGGTCACCGTAGGCAGAGCCGTTGGAGAAGCCCAACAGGTCCAAACCGTAGTCTTCGGCGACGTCCTCAAAGAGGTAGTCTCCTTCGGGGCCCTGGTTTCGGAAAGCCCGGTTTGGAACCGGATTGGAAGGGATGGCGTCCACCAACATTTTGAAATCGACCTTGCCGGAGGCGGTTACTTTCTTCTTGAATTCATCGGCTGCGATGAAGTCGAGGAAGTCCCGGTTGGTCAGGTCTTGGTAGATTCCGTTGGCGACAAAGAGGTCTTTGAAACCGTCGTTTTCCATATCAAAGATCAATGCTCCCCAACTCCAGTCGGAAGCTTCAACGCCGGCCAGTCGGCCGATCTCGGTGAAGGTTCCGTCCCCGTTGTTCCGCTGCAACATGTTGCGGGTAAACTGGTGGTAGTAATCGTTCTTTAGGTTGAGTTGGTACTTGTTCCAGTTTTCAAAAGTCGTCGCCGTTTTTAGGCGAGCATTCGTTGCTGGCAGCATCTCGGTGACGAAGAGTTCGCCGTAGCCGTCGTTGTTGATGTCGGCCATATCTGCGCCCATGCTGGCAGCACTGATGGAAGACATTGCCTCTGGCAAGACCTCCCGGAACGTCCCATCCTGGTTGTTCATGTAGAGGTAGTCCCGTTCGAAGAAGTCGTTGGAAATGAAGAGATCTGGCCAGTTGTCGCGATCGACATCGCCGACGGTGATACCCAGGCCAAAACCGATGATGGAGCCGTAGATACCCGCTGCTTCCGAAACGTCGGTGTACTTGCCATCGTCGTTGCGGTAGAGGATGTCTCCACCTTCTTTGTCCCGTTTGGGCCGCTCGTTCCGCTCCAGGTTAAAGGAGCCGATGGCTTGGTAACTGTTGTTGAGCAGGTAGCAGTCGAGGTCGCCATCTCTGTCGTAGTCGAAGAAGACGGCGTGGGTACTGAGGCCCTTGTTGGCGAGGCCAAATTCTTCGGCCGCTTCCCGAAAAGTTCCGTCCTGGTTGTTGAGGTACAACTCGTTGCGCTTGTTGTCACCTTCGATGTCTCCTGAGTTGCAGAGGTAGATATCCAACCAACCGTCGGCATTAATATCAGCCATGGTTACACCGGTAGACC
Organism: Neolewinella sp.; assembly: GCA_047637095.1. Classification (GTDB taxonomy): domain Bacteria; phylum Bacteroidota; class Bacteroidia; order Chitinophagales; family Saprospiraceae; genus Neolewinella. Next base: position 6,697 of record JBLIGS010000026.1, read on the forward strand.
AGGCGGCTTTGCCTGCTACGCCAGCAGCTTCGGTGGCGTCTTCAAACTTCAGGTCTCCCTGGTTCAGGTACAGGCGATTGGCTACCTGGTTTCCACTAAAATAGACATCGGTCAGCCCGTCGTTATTAACGTCGCCAAGGGCAACGCCGCCTCCGTTGTAGTAGTTCCGATAGCGATAGATGTTGAAGGACTCTTCGTATGTGAGGGTGTTGGCGAAGTCTATGCCGGAGTCGGCGGGATCGACGACTTGGAAGAGGGTGTCCTTGGCCGGAGTTTCGGTTGTGGTGTCTGGTTCGCAGGAGGCGAGGAAGATGACTAATGCCACTAACAAAAAATTGAAACGTAGGTAGTAGTAAAGCATATTTTATTTTTCTAACGATCACAACAAGGTCCGCTCATTCGGATGGGTCGGGCCCAGCTAAGGTCCGCTCATCAGATGCATCTTTTAATCTGGCCTAGCCAAGCAAAAGTTCATCAGATGTGTCGAACGTTGGCTCTTCCAGCTGAGCGCGGAACGAGACATCGGATGAGGCTTTTCCGGCTTCGCCAGGAAAAAAACGCACCCGATGCCCGCTCCTAACAGTCTAATTCACTCCCACCCTATACCCCAACACTTCATCCGGCCGCACCGTCAAATCCGTAAACCGGACCTGCACAAAGCGCTCATCTTTCGCCCAGGCGGCAATCCGACGATTGCCTTTTACCTGAACAAGAATATTGCCAAGTTGGTCGTGGGGAACGACAAGAAAGCCTTTGCCATATTCCTTCATGAGGAACGTTGATAGGTCTTGCAACAGCTTTGGGCCGTGAGAGTCTTTGTTCCAAGGCGACCAGCTGTCGTAGCTGACCAAAACGGTCATGGCTTTGACCGACTTTTTGTCTTCGCCAAAATCAGGAGCGAAGGTCAATTTCGTTGGAAACGGCAATTCATCTTTCAACTGGTAATCAACGGCGTTTCCACCTCCACCCATCGTTATTTGCTTGCTTTGGTTGAGGACCGTACAACGGTCGTAGTAACCTTTTCTGGTCATCCCTAGTTCCAGGCCAAGGAAGATATTGTTGTTTACTTCCGAAGAAGCGAGGCCTTCGGCAAGGACCTTTTGGTAACGTTCAAGCGGTGGCAGGTCGGCGTCGGATTGGCAACTTCCTAGGAGGAGGAATCCGAAGAAAGTGAGCAGGGTAATCTTGTTCATCAGGTTAATCGAATTGAAGTTCTAAAAGCGTACCGTTGGAGCGGGCAACGGCGAATTTCTTGTTGTTTATTCGGATAATTTTCCGGACGTCTCCGTCAAGAATCATACCGGTTTTAGCGGGGCCGTAGGGGACAAATTTCCAACCACGGTCATTGGGTTTGGCATTGATTAAAATGGTTCCAAAGCTGGCGGCATTGATCCCTATTTCAGGTTTGCCAACGGATTGGTTACCGCCGGTAATAATGTCGGGGCGGCCATCTCGGTTTAAATCTTCCACGGTGATCGCATAGATGGGAGACAACTGTGCCTCGCTGGGCAACACTTTGTATTCGAACCCATCAGGACGGTTCATCCAGATCATATTGTGGGTAAAATCGACTTTGCTGACGATTGATCTTTTTCGAATTTCAGAGGAGAACAAGGAGTCGAAGCTAATTCCTGCGTAGTCAGCATACCTGGGAATTCGTTTACGGAGGCCAGGCATTTGCTTTACCATGTCGTCGCGTAGCGGTACGAGGAGCCGATCTCCATCGGAGGTGGTTTTGACTAGGATTTGTTCTGCGCGGCCATTGCCATCGAAGTCATTGACGTGGAGTTCCAACTGTTGTGTGGGAGCAGCTTTCAGGCTGGAATTTAGGCCGTAGTTTCCGGTAATGAGGTCCTGACGGCCGTCTCCGTCCAGATCGGCTACGGCGAGGGCATGCCAGAGGCCAGAGGATTCTGGAATTTCAGTGATTACGGGAGCGGTTGGGTCCTTGAATGTCAGGATAGCCAGGGAGTTCCACTCCCGAGCGACGACAAGTTTAAATGCTCCGTCGCCATCGAGGTCGGCCCAGGCTGCATCGGTGACCATGCCCAAATCCTTGATGGTTTGGGTGGAGAATTTACCGGTGCCGTCGTTGATCAGTAGGTAGCTGTCGGTAGGCACGCCGTAGAGGCCGGGGCGCATGCGACCGCCGACGAAGAGGTCGAGGTCGCCGTCATTGTCAACGTCGTGTGGACGGGCACATGAACCAACGACGTAGCCGGTGGGATTGGGCAAGACTTGTTCGGAGAGACGGAATTTCCGGCCGGGAACAGAGAGGTAGAGTTGGTCGGCGAGGGCTGCGGAGGCGCGGCCGAATTGTGGGCCGCCGTTGACGACGTAGAGGTCGTCGCGGCCATCGCCGTTGGCATCGAACCAGACGGCGTCGACGTTTTCACCGGCGGTGGTGGCGGAAAGGTCGATTAGGCTGTTGGTGGGGACGTATTTTCCGGAAACGAGGAAGAGTTGGCCGGCTTGGCCGGGACCGCCGCCTAGGAAGCCACGTTTGACGTTGTCACGAATGGGGTTGCCAATAGCGAAGGCTGGGCCTTCGTTACCGATGCCCATCAGAAGCAGCGGGTCGCGGTCGAATTCCGTAGGAGCGTTTTCTTTGTGGGCGAGGTGGAAGAGGTCGCGTTGCCGAAGGAGCTTGGCGGGCGGTTTGGCCTTGCTTTTAAAAGCGTTCATTGCATCCTGCGTCCGCGGCAAACCCTTGCCTTGAACCATCTCTACAAGCCCGGAATCAAAGGTGCCAAGGAAGGTTTCCCACTCCCCCAGCGGCCAGCGCACGAGCACGGAATCCGTCTTGGCTGTAACCGTAACTCGCTGGTCAACAGTACTCTCAAAGCCCCGCATCGGCTGAACTTCGGTGTAATTCAAACCTCCTTTGGCAAAGGCAAAGACCTTGGTACCGACAGGGCTTTTTTGCCGCGGACGCAGGTGCAAAGTAAGTCCTTGATTGGCCGTGTTGTTCCGGTAAACGCCCGCCCGATCGTCAATGTTATTGACCACCAGGTCAAGGTCCCCATCATTGTCCAAATCTCCATACGCCGCCCCGTTGGAGAACGTCTGTTGGTCAAGCCCGAAGGCCGCTGCCTGGTTCTGAAAGGTTACCCCGCCAAGGTTTTTAAACACCCCGTTCACCAGCTTCTCCGCCGGGATTTTATCGATAATATCAGTGATCGTTTTCCCCTCCTTCAATGCCGCCCGAATCCCCGACTGGCTCCCATCAAAGTTGATGTAATCCTGGTCCAGAAGGTCCTTTCCGTTGCCATTGGCCACAAAAATGTCTCGGTAACCATCGTTGTCCATATCAAACAGCAAAGCCCCCCAGCTCCAGTCCGTAGCATCCACATTCATCATCCGGCTGACCTCACTAAACCGGCCACCTCCCCGGTTCAACTGCAGCACATTGCGGCTAAATTGCTGGTGGTAACCTCGGTCCCGGTACAACTGGTACTTGTTCCAACCGCTGAAAACCGCCTTGGTCTTACGCCGGTATTCATCTCCCGGCAGCATCTCCGTCACAAACAGTTCCGGCAATCCATCGTTGTTTATGTCTGCAAAATCAGCCCCCATACTTCCCTGGCTGATCTCCGGCAAATACTCCGTCAACGCCTCCCGGAAAGTCCCATCGCCGTTGTTGAAATAGAGGTAGTCTCTCTCGAAAAAATCGTTGCTCACAAACAAGTCCGGCAAGTGGTCTTCGTTGACGTCGCCAACCGTTACCCCAAGCCCAAAACCGATGGCCGATGAGTAAATCCCCGCCTCTTCCGTTACGTCAGTAAACTTCCCCTCGTCGTTCCGCAGCAGCTTATTCCCTCCGTCCGGATCTGGCGTTTCCCGCAATCCTTGCTTGAAGTCATAACCGGTCGTCGACCGCGTAGAGTTGTTTAGCAGGTAGCAATCCAAATCCCCGTCAGCATCGTAATCAAAGAACGCCGAGTGGACCGAAAGGCCAACAACGTCCAAGCCAAATTCAGCAGCCGCCTCCCGGAAGGTAGCATCGCCGTTGTTCAGGAATAATTCGTTGTGCCGAACGCCGGTCATGCCAGCAATTTGCTCGCCTGGCGGAGGACCAGCCTTGCAAACATAAATGTCCATATCCCCATCCTGGTCGATGTCGACAACCGCTACCCCAGCCGACCAAATGTCCGGACACCCTACCCCAGCAGCTTCCGTTGCATCCTCAAATTTGAAGTCTCCCTTATTAAGGTAGAGCTTGTTTTCTACTAGGTTACCAGTGAAGTAGATATCTACCAAGCCATCCCCGTTAAAATCACCCAGCCCTACCCCGCCGCCGTTGTAGAAATTGCGGTAAGTATAAGGGTTGAGTTGCTCCGTGTACTCCAGCGTATTGTTGAAGGTGATGCCGGAAGCTGGGTCACAGCTCATGAGGCTGAAGGGCTTGGTTTGGTCCACTTCGCAGGAAGTGGAAACGACGGTCTCTGACACCTCGCCGCAGGCGAGGAGCAAAAACAGCAAAACTACCCCTGGCAAGATCCGGAAGGTTTTCTGAGGCATAATCGATTTTCTACCACCCGCGTTGGCGGGATTGCTTTTTCTAAACTACTACTGTAAAGGTCCAAAGGTAAAACCTATGGTTAAAACATCTGGAATAAGATCTGGCCAGCATCTCCGTCCGGCGGCTACGCACCTAGCGAAGCCGGTGTGGGCCGTCGTGAGCCGTCGTGGCGGATGGTGCGCTGATTCCACCCCACTCCCTTAACAACCCTTTAATTGTGCACCCCTAAAATTTTAAGACTTCTCCGTGCAACCTTTGAGGAAAGCAACCGCCCTTAGTTTATAATAACTAACCGGAGGTGCTACTCCATCCATTCAAACCCAACACCAAACTTATTCCACCATGAGATTAACTTTACTAGCACTCGCTATTTTTGCAACGACCCTACTTTCCGCCCAGCTGGAAGTTGCAGCCGATGCCCCCGTTCTTGCCTACCAGGCGGAAACAAAAACAACTCCTTCCTCCTACGACTTCAGCAATCGCCGCGAGCGGACGCTGCTTGGCGACCTCGACCTGAGCGGCGCCTGGGGCGGACCGACCTATAACTACACCGCAACTGGCAACGACTTCGCCCTCGTCCGTGGTGGCTTCGGTGGCCTTGAGTTCGGCGAAGAGGTTTTCCTCGGCTACGGCGGCTGGAAAGCCCGTGAGGACTTCACTATTGACGATCCTATCGAAGGATCTCCAAAATTCAACTTCAAGCACAGCGGCTTCATTTTCGCCTACGCACCATTTGCTGATAACTCCATCCACCCACGGATCACCACCATCATCGGTCCCGGCAGAATAGAAATAGAAGGTGGCGAAAGCGACCGTATGCTCGTCGGTCAGGCCATGCTTGGTCTCGAGCTCAACCTCTTCCAATGGTTCCGCCTCGGTATAGACGGTGGCTACCGCTTCGCCAACGGCATCGACCTTGGCGACATTACCGACCAGGATGTTTCCGGTGCAGTTGTTCAGTTAGAGGCCCGGTTTGGGTTTAGCTGGTAATCTGGAGTTTAGATATTAGATGTCAGAATTTAGACATTAGAGAGCAGAAATTGGCGCAGCGCTGGTTTCTGCTTTCTAATGTCTGGCCTCTAAATTCTTCTTCCCCAACATCTAATATCTAAATTCCAATACCCAACATCTAAACTCGTACCTTTGCGCCCGCTAAGCGCAAGTCTATGAAAACCAAAACGCTACGTCCCGACATAGTCAACGTCATCACCATGGGTTGTTCCAAGAATCTAGTAGATTCGGAGAACATCATTACCCAGTTGAAGGCCAACGACTATGACGTAAAGCACGACGCCAACGAGGAAGCCAATGTGGTGATTATCAACACCTGTGGCTTTATTGACCTGGCAAAGAAGGAAAGCATTGATACCATCCTGGATTATGCTGACCGGAAGAACCGGGGAGAGATCGATAAGCTGTACGTGACGGGCTGCCTTAGCGAACGCTATAAAGACAATTTGGAAGAATCCATTCCTGAAGTAGACGACTATTTCGGAACCATGGAGCTTCCTGGTTTGCTGAACCGCCTGGAGGCGGATTACAAGCACGACCTAATCGGCGAGCGGTTTATTACGACGCCGGAGCACTATGCTTACCTGAAGATCAGTGAAGGTTGTAACCGGACCTGTTCTTTCTGTGCCATTCCCTTGATGCGGGGCGACCACGTTAGTCGGCCGATTGAGGAGCTGGTGAAGCAGGCAACGCACTTTGCGGAGAACGGCGTTAAAGAATTGATGCTGATTGCGCAAGAGCTAACCTACTACGGACTCGACCTGTACAAGAAGCGGGAATTGCCCCGCCTGTTAGAGGCATTGGCGGCAGTAGAAGGCATCCAGTGGATTCGCTTGCACTACGCCTACCCTAGCAAATTCCCTCGGAACATTTTTGATGTGATGGCGGAGCAGAAGAAAGTCTGCAACTACCTCGACATTCCTTTGCAGCACGGTTCTGACGGTGTTTTGAAGCGGATGCGTCGGCAGATTACGCGAGCAGAGACGGAAGACCTGATGCGTTACGCACGGGAGAGTGTGCCGGGAATCGCCATCCGGACGACCATGTTGGTTGGTTTCCCTGGAGAGACGGAAGAAGAGTTTGCGGAGATGTGCGATTTTGTTCGCGAGATGCGATTTGAACGACTGGGCGTTTTCCAGTATAGCCACGAGGAAGACACCTCTGCGCACCTGTTGGAGGATGATGTCCCTGCGGAGGTAAAAGTGCAGCGTGCAAACGCGCTGATGGAGATTCAGATGGCCATCAGTCTTGAGCTCAACGAAGCGAAAGTTGGGCAGGAGGTCAGGGTCCTTATCGACCGCAAAGACCAAGATTATTACATCGCCCGGACGGAATTTGACAGTCCGGACGTAGATAATGAAGTTCTTATTCCAACCAAAGACGTTTACCTCCGGGTGGGCGACATGGTCAACGTCAAGATCATTGGCGCGACGGAGTATGACCTAGAGGCAGAGGTAATTTTATAGGAATCAGGCTTTTAGCGCCTTCTCTCCGACAAGGAAAGGGCCGCGGCCGCAGGTGCAATGAAAAGGATTAAAAAGCAAGGAAAGAAACCAAGCCCAGTCTCTTTGAAAATGCTTTTTCACAATCCTAAAAAATGCTTGCAACCCCTGCAGACTTTACTTACCTTTGCCGCGCTTCAATCAGAAAGCTTGCAAGTTATTCCCTCAAAAGATTAGTTGTAAGCAGCAGACACTTCCTTACCAATTGGGTGTTCGCCATTTCATTTTTGGCTTTAGCAAATAGTACCATGCCCTTGTGGCGGAATTGGTAGACGCGCTGGATTCAAAATCCAGTTCCGAAAGGAGTGGGGGTTCGATTCCCCCCGGGGGTACTGAAACGTTGAGGAACAACGTATTAAGCCAAGTCTCACGACTTGGCTTTTTTTTGTCCCTTCCACATCGCCTGGGCTGAGGAGTTTCAGATCCGAATGCGGGCGAAGCCCGCATGAACGTCACAGAAGAACCAATTCCTACAAATTATTTTGCAACTATACCAACCCTCGACGACGACTCCATCCTTCCACCCAACGAGCCAGAGGAATTGTTCGGTGCCTGAACTTGCCTTGAGTTGTTGTAAACCAAAGACATGGATGCCAGCCGAAATTTCATCACGGCTTCGACATACCTCAGTCGGGAGCATTCATGCAACAACGCTGTCCGTTTGTTAACCTGATGTTTTTCGATTTGAACGAATAAAAAATCCGCCAATCTTAAGCTGGACTTGCGTCTTAAAACGCTGACATATAATCAATAGAGTAGAGGGCTAAAACCAAGATTAAGAGTTCTTGCTCTTTAAAAAACATCTTCGCCCACTGCGTTCGCGCTTAATTCTACTTCTTCCCTACTCCACTCTTCTTAGGCTGAAAATAATAGTTCAATCCTAGCCCAATCGTAGTATATCCATCAAACCCAATTTCAGGTCTTATGGCCCATTCCTTCAGGTTCTTACTTATGCCAAACCCAAAGTTTATTCCTGGGGTAGTCTCAATTTCGTCCCCAAACAAGATATGTATTTTAGGGACAATGTTGAATTCAAACGTTTGACTTTTTCCGAAGGTAAAAAACACCCTTGGGTCAATGCCAAACAACAATTCCCCCTCACTCTCGTAAACAGCAATTGGGAGTGATGCTGCGATTCGGTCTTCAACTAAACTATACTTGCCACTTAGCTCGAAGTAATTCATGGAAAACTCATCAACTTCTATGTCAAAGAAACTTTCTGAAGATGTTACATTGATCCGTTCGTAACGCAGCTTTGCAGTGAACTTATCGGAAATACCATAACCTACCGCGGCGCCAAAATTGTTATTAGTATTATTATCATCGTCATCCAGAGAAGAGCCATAGTACCTCGAGTAACTCCCTTGAACTTCAATGCCACCTTTATCCATCAACTTCGCACTTTCAAATGTTGAGTTGATGGGTGCAACGCAGCCCGTAAACAGAGTTGTAAACAGCAAGCCTAAGCATACTTTAATAAAATTGAACTGTGTCTTCATGGTAATCCTTCTTGTAGCTACTTGAATGAAGCTCAATAGCTGAATGATAATTTTATCGAAAGTCTAGACAATTACATCCTAGGCAATAAGCCCGGCACTGACAACTCCCTCGCCTTCTCATTTCGTCCCCCAAAAGTAGGCTTTAATAGTGGTCATAAGGAATAAAGGACAACAAAAGACCAATAAATGTCCAAACATTCTCCTGTGTTTCTCATGCGTAACTCACTACATTAGTTCCCACTCATAAGCAGCCCCCCTACAAGTAAATCTCCAACACCAGCGCCTCTCCAATCTGCGGCGCAGGAATTTCAAAGATATTCCGGTCTAAGATGATCAAGTCTGCTCCTTTACCGACCTCGATGCTGCCGACAATGTTCTCCTGCCGCATGAAGAAAGCAGCGTTGAGGGTGTAGGCTTTCACGGCTTCGGCCAAGGTGTAGGTTCTGTGGGGTCCGGGCGCGGTCGATACCGTTGAACGCCCGGCGTCTTAACCGTAACATTATAGTACTCAGCGGAGATTTCGTATAATCTGCAATCTTTCAGCCTCTTAGTAAACCGTTACTTCCCCAGAAACAAAAGAAGAAAAGGTCGTCACTCTTAAAATTTGAATCTTTTCTGTAAAAAACATTCCCCGCAGTTTGGAAAATTACCTGGCCGTATTACCTTTGCGGCCCGTCAGTGTAACGTCACTGACTTTTACCTTTATTTTCTTGCACATTAGTGCAGCGATATAGACACCCTGAGTTGATGTCGCCGGCTTCTTAATCCGTTGTCAAAGAAAGTAATTGTTGCCAACGCCGAAGTGATGAAACTGGTAGACATGCACGTTTCAGGGACGTGTGCTTTCGGGCGTGGGGGTTCGACTCCCCCCTTCGGCACCAACTTCCTAGAATACAGGTCTAATCTTCTTAACTGAAGATTGGACCTTATTCACCAAAAACCATTCGGAGGAATGGCAGAGCGGTTTAATGCACCGGTCTTGAAAACCGACGTAGTGAGAGCTACCGGGGGTTCGAATCCCTCTTCCTCCGCCAACCCGTTTCGATGGGTATGAGCCCGGTCGCGTAAGCGACTGGGCTTTTTTTATGCCTCCTCCACAGAAGAGAGCGACGAAGGAGCTTTCATCTGTGGAGGAGGCATAAAAAAAGCCCAAACATTATGATGCGGTCGTATACCCGTCGAAACGGGTTGAAGCCCCCCCTCCAGGGATCGCGCGCAGCGCGCAATCCCTTCGAGATGGCTGTGCCTTTTAGACGGTCGCTTCGCTTCCTTGTAGACGTGCTTCGCGCTTGTAGACAGTCGCTGCACGACTTGGTAGACGCGCTTCGCGCTTGTAGACAGCCGCTGCACGACTTGGCAGACGCGCTTCACGCTTGTAGACAGCCGCTGCACGACTTGGTAGACGCGCTTCGCGCTTGTAGACAGCCGCTTCGCGACTTGGTAGACGCGCTTCACGCTTGTAGACGTTCAGTCGCTGCACGACTTGGTAGACGCGCTTCGCGCTTGTAGACAGTCGCTGCACGACTTGGTAGACGCGCTTCGCGCTTGTAGACAGTCGCTGCACGACTTGG
>JBLIGS010000027.1:0-16138 GCA_047637095.1 Neolewinella sp.
AAAGGATTTGTAAGTTTGGTGAGAACAAAAGTGTCAGGTCAAAAACCAGTAAGTTATTTATACGGCGTCCCTAAATAGTGTTCTGGAATCTCTGGCAGAACAGGGCGTTACGGTAAATTATACCAACATAGAATACGAGGGAGATCGGCTAAAAGCTATTAGCATGACCATTACAACGGCTACTTACTCTGGTAGTCATTCCCATACCCCAGTAGATGACTTACTCGTCTTTTACGACTTTCAGTTAGGGGATAAAAAAACTGGCTTTGAGTACGGAGTACCAGACTTTTTTACTGCCAAGCAACGTAAGAACGCGAACTCAATATCCGGGCTGCTAATAAGGCACTCCAATTAGCGGCCTGCCAAGATTAAATTCTGTTTTGCCGAAGTAATTCACAGCGTTTTCAAAAGAGCCCCTTGGTCCCTTAATTGTGATCAGGGGGCTTTTTTATTCTCCTTTTACTAAAAGGCGCTTCGCCTGCAGCGACCGTAGCGTTTATGGGGAACGGTGATCTGCGGGTTACCCAGGGGGAGCTGACGGTTTTCAAGAAGGAATAGAGGGACGATGGCAAGCTTATTCCCTCGGAATCACCAAGGACAGCTTACTGGACCGTCAGAAAATGCCTAAGCCTTTTTCTGACGGTTTCCAGCAAAGCACATTCATTTACTTCTTCACGATTTTACCCTTGAATTGCTCATTCGTATTTTCAGATGTTGCAATTATCGTGTACATACCTGGAGCTAGGCTAGACACATCAATAGACTCTAATAAAGAGAAGCCATCGAACGCTGATACGACCTTTCCAGCTACATCATAAATATGTATCTCAAACTGTAGAGGACTGGTTGGCACTCCGTCAAAACGCACAAAGTCTTGCGCCGGATTTGGGTAAACGGTGAGAAGTTCAATTGTTGGATTATCCCCAACACTGGTAGTTTCACAGAAATCCCAGTCTCCAAAGTTCAGCTTGGTCGAAACCCCTAAATATTGACATTGGTCAGGGCAGTAGTTGGTACATGTGTAGAAACTGTAGATTCCTGACTCGCCAACAACAAGGGTGTCCCCATTAATCCCGTCAATAATACATGGTTCGTTAGCACCTGGTGGAATACTGGAGGGTAGACAATTGAACCAAGTCATATCACCCCAAACCCCCGGAGAAGTATTACTAAACTGTACGGTGGCGCCTTGACAAATATTAAATTCTGCTGGCCCAGCCTGCTCGAACGTCCCTTCATTTAGCTTTGTTTCCATTAACGGAAATCCATATATGTAGCCATCCAATCTTATGGAAGGTGATTCGTAAACGCAAGTATCCAGGGTTACTTCTACCTTAATGTTCTCAAGGAAGTACGTACTGGTAATTTCAAACACTTGTCCCGTTGCCGTATCGATAGGCTCCCAAGAATTAGGGTTGGGCGTGGTTGTAGAAAATCGTTGTCGGTACCATTGGTAACTGTCGTAGGTTTCTGTGGAGAGGAACTCTGTATCATCATTGTTACACAGTAGAATAGCACCGTGAACGATACTGTCCAGTCTTGGGCTTTCGATTATCGGGGTAACGTCGTCGCATTGAGCAAATGCACTAAGGGAAATCAGGCAAATAAAAGCAGTGAATAAAAGTCTATACATTCCAATAATTAGGTTGTAGAACGTCGGCAGAATTTCTGACCAGGGTCGCTCATGTTTTAGCAATACCCCTAGAGACGTTTGTTCCCGATTGAAACGTTGGTGAGAAAAGTATTTTTATTTGCTGTTAAAACACCCTACGTCAAAGCCGTGAAAGTTCAAGGCTTATTTACTGCTGGTTTTCAATCACATCGTTTTACAAAAAAAGAAGGGCTCCACCCCCGGCAGAAGTCTTTACAACTTCTCTTGGGGGGTGGAGCCCTTACTTAGGGTCTAATCCAACTCGGCAGACGAGTTCAGTTAGCCAGCTATAACTTCCCAAACAAGCTCAACTCCGCGGCCTCCACCTCCTTTCGGAACGGCGCAAAGTCCTCTTTCATGAAGGTCTCGATCTTCGAGATGTAGTCCATGGCAGCAGCTTTGAACTGGGCGAGGGTTACCTGCGCCATCTGGGTGGGTTTGCCCTCGGTTTGGCCGAGGTAGCGGCCAGCGGAGTACATCTTCGATTGCAGGTTGGTCGGGTTACGTTGGATGCCTTTTTGGCCCGTTGGCTCAACGAAGATCTCCTCGAGCTCAGCGATTGACTTGAGCAGGGCTTTGCTGTCTTTGTTAAGGCTGTCTTTGACGGCTTCAGGAGCTGTTTTCAACAGTCCTTTGATGGTCTTGATGGCTTTGCCAGCATTCTGGAGGTCGGTCCAAGCTTCGTTGAGGCGGACGACGGAGGTATCCAAATCTGCCTGCAAGCGCTCCCGTTCTGTGAATGGGTTGGCCATCTGTTCCTCGCGGGGATCAGCATGGACGGTGACCATCGTTTTACCAGTATGGTTGCCATAGGTCATAACGATTTCGTAGACGCCCGGGCCGACGCGGCCTCCGGAGGGTGGGTCGGCGTCTTCGCGCGGAGCACGGCGGCTGGGGAAAGTAATACCGTCCCTGCGGAAGTTCCAGCTCGTACGGTTCATACCGTACCGTACGCTCCGGGTGTAGGTTCGGATGGTGTCGCCGGACTGCACGTCCACCACCTGAATCTTAACCTTCTTTTTGTTCTTCTTTGCTGGGTTAGGATCGGTTTGCGGATCATCGGGCAAGTCATCGCCGTAGTAGAGAATGTTGGCAACGCTGCTCTTTTTGTCCTTCTCCTTTGCACCTGCGGCCGCGCCCTTAGGCAACACATAGTAGGTCAACATTGCACCACGACTGCGGTCCTCGCCCTGAAACTGACCCTGGGCATAAAACCGCGTGCCCTGGTAAGAACGGCGGCTCCACTGGTAAGCATCTGGTGCCTGGAAAACAGCGAAAGAGTCCTTCAACATGGCAACGCCCTGCTTGGCAATCTCCCGGAACGGACGGATGTCGTCCAGTATCCAGGCCGCCCGGCCGAAGGTGCCGATGATGAGGTCGTGCTCCCGTGGGTGAATCTTGAGATCGCGTGTGGAAACGTGCGGGTAACCCGCATCATGCCGCGTCCAACTTCCTCCTTTGTCGTAGCTGATCCATAGGCCCTGGTCGGTACCCATAAACATCAAATTCGGCTCCACAGGATCTTGTACAATAGCAAGCGCATGGCCGGTAACCTTTTGCTCATTTACGACGAGCGTGAAGGTCTGACCGAAGTCAGCGGTGTGGTAAACGTAAGGCTTCGTATCGCCGCGGCGGAAGTCGTTAACCACCACCCAAGCCTCGGCTTCATTGTGTAAAGACGCCTCGATGTAAGGAATCCAGCTGCCCGGTGTCATGCCAGGTAGGTTGGCCGTGAGGTCGTTCCAAGTCTTTCCATCGTCCGGGCTGAAGTGAATTTTTCCGTCGTCGGAGCTAACCCAAAGGCCCTGGTCACTGCCACGGCGGTGGTTAGGAACGATGGCCAGCAAGGTGGTAAAATTCTCTGCCTGCGTAGCGTCAATCGTCAGACCGCCAGACTCCATCGAACGTTGTTTCGTGGAGTCGTTGGTGGTTAGGTCCGCGCTGATAATTTCCCAATTTTCGCCACAGTCAGTCGACTTATGTACAAACTGGCTACCCATGTAAATGGTGCAGTCAGATTGTGGTCCCTGCGCGATCGGTGCGTTCCAGTTGTAACGCAGGAAGGTACCGTCGGGGTGGACGGGTTTGATGAATTTGGTCTTACCGGTCCGGCGATTAATACGGCCGATGGAACCGCCCTGACTGGCGGCGTAGACGGTGTTGGCATCGCCTGGCTTGAAGATCATGTCGAAGCCGTCGCCGAAGAACACTTCTTGCCAGTCGGCATCGGTAATGCCGCCGGACTTAAGTCCCTGGCTTGGGCCAACCCAACTTCCGTTGTCCTGCATACCACCGCCTACGTTGTAGGGGTATTCCATATCATACTGAATGTGGTAAAACTGGGCGAGGGGGAGATTGGCGGCGAAGCGCCAGGTTTCTCCGCCATCGCGGCTGATGTTCAGGCCACCGTCGTTGCCGTCGAGGACAAATTCGGGGTCGTTGGGGTCAATCCAAAAGGCGTGGTGATCGGGGTGAACGCTGTTGCCGTAGTCGGCGATTTGGCGGAAGGATTTACCACCGTCTTCAGACTTACTGATGTAAGTAAAGACGTTGTAAATCCGGTTTTCATTCTGTGGGTCAACGTAGAGTTCTGCGTAGTAAAACGGACGGTTACCGATGTTCTTTTCGGAGACCAGTTTCCAACTTGCTCCGCCGTCGGTAGACTTGTAGAGGCCGTTCACTTTCGCTTCGACGAGGGCGTAGACGATGTTGGGTTTGCTAGCTGCGATGGCGATGCCGATGCGGCCGAGATCGCCTTTTGGCAGGCCGTCTTTGGCGGTTGAGCGGACCCAGTTGTCGCCGCCGTCGTGGGTGGTCCAGATGCCGGAGCCGGGGCCGCCGGAGTTGAAGTAGTCGGGGTCCCGGTCAAAAGTCCAGGTGGCTGCGATGATTTTGTTGGGATTGGAAGGGTCCAGGACCATGTCGGCGATGCCGGTGCCTTCGTCGACGTAAAGGACTTTTTCCCAAGTTTTACCGCCGTCCATTGTACGGTAGACGCCGCGCTCTTCGCTGGGTCCCCACATAGAGCCGAGGGCGCCTGCGTAGGCGATATCGGGGTTGGTGGGGTGGGTGATTACGCGGTGGATGTGGCGGGTTTTCTCGAGGCCCATATACTTCCAGGTGGCACCGCCGTCGAGGCTTTTGTAGATGCCGCCGCCGTAATTGGCGGAGTTGCGGGGGTTACCCTCGCCGGTGCCGGCCCAGATGATGTTGGGGTTGGCGTCGGAAACGGCGACGGAGCCGATGCCGAGGTATTTCTGATTGTCGAAGATCGGATCGAAGCTGATGCCGCCGTTTTTGCTCATCCACAGGCCGCCGGAAGCGGTGCCGACGTAGAAGATGTCGCGGTCGTTGGGGTGAACGTCAATCGCAGTGACCCGGCCGCTCATGCCGGCGGGACCGAGGGAGCGGGGTGCAAGGGCGGACCAGTGGTCTTTATCCAAACCTTCCATTTCCTGGGCGCGGACGCAGGTGCAAAGGAGGAGTAAAAGAGCAAAGAGTGATAGTTGTAGTCTTCTCATGTATATTTGGTTCTTTGGATTGGTGTGGGAATATACGACAGGTGTAGGATTTAGTTCTTTCGTCTGCTTAATTCTTCCCTTCACCACTCTTTTTAAGTCCACAAAGCAAGACAATAACAAAGCCCAAAAAGGCCAGCTGCCCGCAGTCTATTACCAAATACATTACTTTCGCCTTTCAAATTTAAATGATACCCTATGCATATCATAACCGGAATCATCCGCCTTGGCGTCGCCCTAGTTGCCATTGCCTTCGGCTCGGTTGGCCTCAGCAACTACTTCGGTGGTAACGAAGCCGACGTTGAAAAGTACACCCAGTTGGTCACCGAAGGAGAAACCACCATGGCCCTGTTGGATTCCATGTACACTGAAACCTCGGTAGCCTCCATCACCATGTACAACATCGACTACCACTTCTCCATCGACGGCAAAGACTACACCGGTAAGATGGACTTCGAAGACCCGGAGACCATCCTGCCATTCGTCGAAGTAACCTACCTTCCATCTGATCCATCCGTTAGTTCAGATGACGCGCCTAAGGCGCTTATGAAAGCCCAAGAATCCACCGATTCCAAGTTCGACCTATGGCTCGGCCTCGGCGCCGTACTCTTCGGCCTGTTCATGGCATGGCGGGGTATTTCTGCGTTCCGTTCCAATGGAGAGGAGGAGGAAGTGGCGGCCTAGTGGGCTGGCCAGTAGGTACCCACGGGCGAAAGCCGGTGCCGGGCTAAGAAGTCCTTTTAGGACTGCAACGTTGGAGCCCTGAAGACTTTGCTACTTGTTCTAAAAAGGGACGTTCACTTTAGGGTGAACGTCCCTTTGTTATGGGGCTTCAATATGAAATCCAACAATCTTAGAATGTTGAACATCGATACCGACGTAAATAATAGTAGATATTTATACAGCGCGCCCGGAGGGCACTTGGGCCAGTCGCGCGCGGAGCGCGCATTAGCCGTGGCCGTTATCCACACCTCCTAGCAGCACCCCCCGCCGCTTTCCACAGCCTTTTCCACACCTTTCTCCATAGTTTTTCGCATAACTTTTATCAATGCTGCCAGACTGCTTCCGTATCTTTACGTATCAGTGCTTATCTCGGTCAGAAGAAGTGGTTCTTTTAGAAAATCACCTCAGGTCCCCGAGTGAACTTCAACTATGGCCAAAGACAAACAAGAGGATCGCCGAACCAGCGGCAACTTCACCAACTACAGTAACCGCAGTCGCCTCCAAGAGGCGAACCTGCCCGAGTACAGCAAACTGCCGCCTCAGGCGCCAGACCTCGAAGAAGCCATCCTCAGTGCCATCCTGATTGAAAAGGAAGCTATGATCAAGGTCCTCGACATCCTCGAGGCCGACTCTTTCTATAAGCCCTCCCACCAAGCCATCTACCGCAGCATGCGCCGCCTCTTCGAGCGCAGCCAGCCGATTGATATTCTGATGGTGATGGAAGACCTCAAGAAGTCCGAAGAACTCGAACTAGCCGGCGGCGCGGCCTACCTCGCCCAGTTGACCAGCAAGGTTACCAGTTCGGCCAACATCGAGTTCCACGCCCGGATTGTAACCGAGAAATTCATCCAACGAGAACTGATCCGGACGAGTACCGAGATCATCAAAGACGCTTACGAAGACAGCACCGACGTGCTCAGCCTACTGGACAAAGCCGGCAACTTCGTCTTCGAAATCACGGAGCGTAACATGGGTAAGCAGGTAGCCGACATGGGCTCCCTGGCCAACGAGTTACTAGAACAACTCACGATCCTTCGGGGCCAGGAAGACGGCCTAACGGGCGTCCCGACCGGCTTCGTCGAACTCGACCGCCTAACCTCCGGACTGCAAGGGTCCGACCTTATAATTATTGCCGCACGTCCGGCCATGGGTAAAACCAGTTTTGTCCTTTCCCTCGCCCGCAACGCGGCCGTGGATTACGGACGCGGCGTTGCCCTGTTCAGCTTGGAGATGAGTGCCGCCCAGTTGGCCGGCCGTATCTTCAGTCAGGACGCCGAAGTCAACGGCCAAAAGATGCGTAACGGTAAATTCGACGACGACGAATGGGAACGCCTCGTCGAAGCCATGAACCGCATCGGTGAAGCACCGATCTACATCGACGATACTGCCGGTATCAACGTCTTCGAACTCCGCGCCAAATGTCGACGTCTCAAACTCGAGAAAGACATCTCGATGGTAATCATCGATTACCTCCAGCTTATGTCCGGCTCCGGCGAGTCGAACAAAGGCATGAACCGTGAGCAAGAAGTCTCCGGTATTAGCCGGGCTTTGAAAGGCTTGGCGAAGGAACTTGAGGTTCCAGTAATTGCGCTTTCGCAGCTATCGCGTGCGGTGGAAACACGTGGTGGAGACAAGCGGCCGCAGTTGAGTGATCTTCGTGAATCTGGATCCATTGAGCAGGACGCCGACATGGTAATGTTCCTCTACCGCCCCGAATACTACGGCATCGAAGAGGACGAGCAGGGCAATTCCTTGAAGGGAACAGCAACGGTAATTATCGGTAAGAACCGTCACGGTGAAGCCAGGGATATTCGCCTAGCCTTCGAGAGCGACTTCGCCAAATTCAGCGACCTCGACGACCCTGACTTTGACTTGCTACCAGACAATGCCATCCAGTCTGCCCCTGGCCCGGCCTATGGATCAACGACGATCGCGTCGAAGATGAATTCGGACGAGGACATTCCTTTTTAGGGCGCAGACGCGGGTGCAAGGTGAGTAGATTGGCAAAAGGTGGTTCATAGGTTCTTAAGCCTACCAGTTATTATCACGCAGCTGCGCTGCACAACAGGGCCAGCTCGTACAACGAGCTGGAGGCCAACGCGGTGCCTACAAGGCCCTCACACCAAAAGATTCACGAATAGGCCTTTAGGCTGAAAATCCAAGAACACTACAGCTCCCTCGGGTCCACAACACCACCACCACTACTCCGCCCACCAAAGCTGTACCCAACCGCCAACTCAAGACTTCCACTCTGGGAAGACTTAAGGTCGCTCAGGCCCAGGTCATAGGCGATACACATAGAGATGTTGTCGGAGAGGTAAGTACCAAACAGTACGCTGGCGCTCTCCCCCGCCCCGTTACCACCAAGGCGGTAAGACAGTCCGGTAAATAAGCGAGGACCGATAAAGGCCGTGACGTTAAAGTCTGCATCAAACGGCGCTCCGCTCACATATTTTGCCAGCATCTGCGGCTCAAGCGTCAGCTTATCGCTAAGCTTAAACTTCAGCCCACCCATGAAATAGAAGTGCCGCGCTTCGCGAGAAATAATCGTCTCCTCGGAGCCAAGATCAATGTCGTTCTGTAGCAGACGGGGAATACTGATACCGATGTAATAACTCGGCCCATCAACGTAAATTCCAGCACCGAAATTGGGGACAACCTTAGACTCGGTCGCTCCGGGGATGGCCGTATCCACACCGCCGCCTTGCACCGGGTTGGCATTCTGGTATTCAACGTTGAAGTAGCGGCCAGAGGCCGACACGCCAAGTCCTATCCGGGAACCCCGGCCAATCGGAATACGGTAAGCATAGCTTCCTTCCACATTGTACTGCTGTTCGAGGCCGACGGTGACGCGGCTGAGGCGGGCACCGACGCCGGTGCCATTGCTCGTCAGCGGGGTATTCAAGCTCGCAATCTGGCTGCTCGGGGCATTACTAAAACCTAACCATTGCTGGCGGATGATAGCCTGTACCTGGGTCGACTCCGTCGAGCCGGCAAAGCCCGGGTTAAACCCAAGCTTGTTGTACATGAATTGGGTGTACTGGGCGTCCTGCTGTGCAGAAAGTCCGAAGGCGGTCAGCAAGAGCAAACCAACGAAGTATTGTTGTAGCTTATTCATGGTCGTCTAGCGTTCAATACGGACATCGCCGGACTCGTTCTCACGAGCGCCACCGAAGTCAATGATGTAGAAATAGGTTCCAACGGGAAGCGGACTCCCCTGGTAAGTGCCGTCCCAATCGTTGTTGTAGGGGCTACCACTGCGATAGACCTCGTCTCCCCAACCGTTGTAAATGGTTACCTGGCTGTTGGGAAATTCATCCGTGTTCAGTAGGCAGGGAACGACGAAGTTGTCGTTCATCCGGTCATTGTTCGGCGTGAAGATGTTGGGGACGTCGCAGGCGACGTCCTTGCCCACCAGGATGAATACCCGGGCGGTTGTCAGCTCACAACCATCACTCAATACTTCGTAGCGAAGTTCGACTTCGCCCGCGAAGTTGGGCGGTGCCTGGTAGGTGAAGGTTCCGTCTCCGTTATCGATCAACTCACCACCTTCCTCCGGGCCTTCCAAGAAGGAGATGACAGCACCGTCTGGCAGTTCGTCGTTCTCCCTAGGATCGAAGGTGACGGCTCCCTGGAAGGGCGCGTCGTAGGTATCGTCGATCGGTCGTGGAGAGGCAGAGTAGAACACGGAGACCGTGTCTCGGGAGCGGGCACCACAGATGCCTCCATCCATCTCCCAAACGAACAGATTTTCTCCAATCTGGAGGTTGGAAACCATCGTCCGCTGCTCCCCTGGGTCAGCCAGGAAAGTATTATCGTCAACGGCGTACCAGCTACCAGCTGAGCCAATCGTCGGGTCTCCGGCGGAGACAAAGGCCGTTCGTGTATCGTTACAGACGATGGTATCGCCTCCAGCAAAAGGGCTTGGATCGCTGACGTTGACTAAGACATTGTCTTCTTTGACGCCACAATTGCTCGTCACCGTCCAGGTGAAGGAGTAGATATTATCTGCCTGCAGGCCGGTGATTATCGTGTTCGGGTCCGTCGGGCTAGTGATAACCACGCCGAGGATTTCCTGGGCTAGGCCCTGGGTCCATTCTCCGCCGCTACCATTCATCGTCGTAGCCGTGGCGTTCAAAACAAGGTCTTCGCCGAAGCAAGCCAACAGGTTATCGCCAGCGATGGCTTCCTCACCGTCGGTAACGGTAAGCATCACAGTGTCGGCTGCGAAATCGATACAACTACCGTTTGACAGGGTCCAGGCAAAAAGATAAGGACCTCCAAACTCGGTGAGCCCCTGCACGGCGGTTAGCCGTGACCCTGGGTTCGCTATGCTAATATCACCCGTACCCTGCACCAGCGTCCAGCGCCCAGAACCGCTTCCAAATTGAGCCGCTTCCAACAGGAACAGCCCTTCACAGATTATACTGTCAAGTCCAGCATCTGCCACCTCATCTCCAGCTTCGTCGATGCGAATACTGATCGGAGCGGACAACTCACTATCACAACCATTTAAGCTTGCACTTACCTGGAAGCCGAAGAGGCCACCACCGGCAAACAAACCAAGGTCAGTAAGGTCAAGCGTGAGATCCGTTGTTGGGGTTCCTACGGCCACCATACCATTTTGGATAAACCAACTGTAGGTGGCTCCCGCCGTTGCCGTATTTTCATTCACCGTCAAAGAAAGTACTGCGTTAGGGTCGCTCAGGCAGATAGGACCTGTAGAGGTCGCCACCGGCACCCGCGGGGTCGGTAATACTTCAACATTCACAAACATGGTATCAGAAGAACAACCGGCAATAACTGCCACCACGCTGTATAGTCCGGCGTGAACGCCGGCATCAGCACTAACAATCGTAGGGTCCGGCAAACTTGAGCTGAAGTTATTCGGTCCACGCCAGGCGTAAGTCGCGCCAGCAAGATCCGTTGCCTGGAAATTTATTTCCTGGCCTGAACAAGCAGGATCGTTCGCCATCACTGTAATTACTGGGAATGGCGTAACCGTAATCGTCCGACTTTCTGAAGGAACGGAAGCACAACCATTGCGCAACACCCGAACGCTGTAAACACCAGAAAGGGCGAAGGCCACATCGTTGAGGGTTAGTGTATTGCCGAGGGTAGGAAGACTTGTTCCGTCACCAAGCTGCCAGAGGTAGGTTGTCCCTGGGCCAAAATCATTGGTCTGAAGGGTAAAACTCTCACCTTCACAAATAGCGGTAACTCCTTCAACCGTGAATGGCCGCACCGGTGCTGCCGGCGCAAAGTCAAACTCAACCTGCATGGTAAACCGAGGAGAAGAACACCCCGCCGAATTCATTACCGTCAGGGTATAGGTTCCGTTGGAAGCCAGGCTTACCGCCGGAATTTCAAAAACGGCTTCACTACTCGTTCCTTCCGGGCCAGACCATTGGTAAGTATACCCGTCCGGCAAAGCAGGAGTGATTGCAGCACTGAGACTCACAGGTTCTCCCCCCAGAAGGCAGCGACCGGAAGAAGCAATAAGTGAATCGATTCGGATGCCCGGCAGGACATCAACTTCCAGGGTGTCTTTAGCAAAACAGCCCGTTGGCGTAGTAGTCGTTAAAATGTATTGCCCCGCCATCGAAGCCGTCACATCAGGAATCATTGGCGCGATGCCATTGGCAGAATAATCATTCGGGCCTTCCCAACGGTAGCTACTCCCAGCAATGTTACTGCTGCCCTGGAGGATGAGGTCGTTGCCTTCACAAACCGGATCAGGAATCGTTGCAGCCGTAGCAATCGGACCTGTACCAAGGTTTACAGTTACCGGAACACTGGGTGCAGAGAGACATTGGTCTCTCCGAATGCGGACCCGCCATTCTCCAATGATGGCCTCCGTAACCGGGGCCACACGAATGATCGAAGAACTACTTTCAATCTCCTGGCCATTCGGGCCAAGGAAAAGGTAGCTCTCGCCGTCCGCATCCACAGCTTCCAATTGAAGCGTATCCGAAGGGCAAACAATTCCCACCAGTAACAGGGTCGTTGCCGAATCAGCTGGTATCATTTTTAATTCAAGAGAGTCGACCAAGCTAAAGCAGCCCTCGGAACGAACGGTTTGGAGGTAGTAAGTTCCAGCTGCGGACAGTTCGAGAGTTGTCAGGGCCACCTCACGGCCAGTGGCAGCAAAGTCGTTTGGCCCCGTCCAGAGGTATTCTACATTAGCTGTTTCCTGAGCGCTGAGGGTAACATCTCCAAGCTCACAAGCGGAGAGCATTGGCTCTTCTACCTGAGCGGATGGTCGTTCAATCGTTCCAACGGAAACGACGTTAGAAGGAGCAGACTGACAGCCATTGACGTAGACAATAGCGAAGAAACTGCCGGAGGCTTGGCCATCAGCGAAGGGAGCTCCGAAGGTTGCCGTAGCGCTTTCGCCTACCAGTACACCAGCACCTGGCTCACCACGGAACCATTCGTAGCGGACGTTGCCAGCATAGACAGATTCAGATCGTAAACTAGCATCATCACCAATACAAACACGTATTGGGGCGCTGACCACCGGCGCGTCAGGGATGGAGCCGATGGCAACGTTAATAATACCAGTGGCTTCACAGCCGGTAAGGCCATTGATGACGACACGGTAAGCGCCGTCGCTGTCTTCATCCACACCGGGGATAAAGAAATCCTCCTGCGTGCTGATCAGGTTGTTGTCCGGGTCAAACCATTGGAAGGTGTAAATCGTCTGGCCGGGTTCCGCCACCGTAGGCGGGTTGGCGAAAAAGCGGAGGGTATCTCCACCACAAACGGATGTCGTAGCCGTAGGTACTGGCTCCAGCGGAGCAATGCTGACAATCGTTTGGCAGGTAGTCTCATTATTACTGGCGTCGTTAATGGTCAGCATAACATCAACCGTTTCTCCGTACTGGTCGCAGTTGAAGGTGTTCGGCGTAAGAATGATGGTATCAATGCCACAGTTGTCAAAACTGCCATTGTCAATTTCTGATGCATCAACAGTGATGGGCAGCAGGCCAGATGGGTCGACGAAAAGAGTCGTTGGCTGGCAAATGGCAACAGGTGGGGTGGTATCCCGAACCGTCACCAAAAAAGTACAGGTATCGGTGTTTCCACCAAGGTCTGTTACGAAGTAGGAGAACTCGGTAACCCCTTGGTTGAAGGTAATTACGGGTAGCGGCGCGTCGGGCGATGTACTGGTCGATGGCGTCACCGTGGCACCGGTAGTGAAGTAGCCCGGGTAAAGGGTTCGGTAGGTCGCGGAGATGCTGACGCGGGTGGTTCCGTCGGAGTTACCGTCATTAACAACGGTGTCTTCACCACAAGGAATGAGGCCGTCGCCTGCGATAGCAGGAGGGACCGTTACTGGGCGCGGACGCAGGAGCAGGGTAAGGTCTCCAGAAGCAGTGGCCTGGGCGGTAAAGTCCGTCGCTGCAAGGCGTATGCGGAAGGTCCCCGTGCTGTCACAAGTAGCCACGCCACGTTCGGTAGAGCCAATGGCGGTACCGTCTGGCAATACCACATCCAGGATCGCCCGGCGGTTGCTGAACATTCCGGTTACATGGATGTCTAGGTCAATACTATCCAGCGGGTTGACCGGTGCTCCCGTCAGGGTCAGGCTGGTTTGTCCAGCCAGGAAAGTCCCTAGGTTAGGATCGAAGAAGAACGGGAGGAAAGCTTCGGGTGTATCTTCAAAGCTTAGTTCGTAAGGCTCGCAGTTGTCGGTGACGTCTACCGGAGCAGGAATCTCCAGTGTAATCTGGCAGCTGTCCTCAGCTACAGCAACGTCGATATCTGCCGGGCAGGTTAATACTGGTGGCTCGCGGTCTTCCACCGTGATGGTGAAGAGGCATTCGTCGGTATTACCGCCACAATCCGTGGCGCGGTAAGTAATCTGGTGCAGCCCTATGTCAAGACTTTGGAATACAGTGTCAATCGGTTCGACGATCTGAAATCCGGCGCCATCAACGTCTACTTCGTAAACGATTTCCGTCAGGCGGAAAACAGGTTGTATCAACTGCGCGATTGCGCGGCTACCACCTTCACAAAGGTTGTTAACGGCAAAGGTGCCAGGAAAACCGGGTGGGATGTTCGGCTCTAGGCGCAGGGTAATAATGCCATCAGCAGCATACTTGGTAAACAGGAAAGGAGGCAGCGTATCCACCGTTATAACAGTTTCGCACTGTACCGTACCCTGCTCTGTTGTTCCCAGCAGTTCGTCGTCTTCGCCGTAGATAAAGAAGAACTCATCATCGCCTTCAGCGTCAACGTTCTCTAGGGTAATGGTAAAAATACCATTAGTAAAACCGTTAACCGGCAGTTCAGTATTAATCTGCAGGTTAAAGATGATTGGGTCAACGGGGACGGAGCCAAGCTCCGCCTGGTTCATCGCTCCGCTGGTAATGGCCTGCGTATCCCGGAGAATAAGTTGGAACGGTAGTCCGTCGGAACATTGATCTTGGATAACCGGCGGCGGATAAAATACGTCGGCCTCACAACTACCAACATCGGTGGCAATAACCCGGCTCTCCGGACAAAACAGCAGCCGAATCGGCAACTCATCAATCTGGCGGTACTCCATCGTTGAGATGGTCACGTTGCCACAAAGATCCGTAACGATGATGTCTACAAACTGCTGACGGACGATGCCGTCACCTACCGCACAGTTAAGGTCAGGGAACTGTGGGTATTCATTCGTTCCTTGTCCTACAATCTGGACATCAAGGCTATCCAACGGTGTACAACCATCCGTGAATTCAGCACCGCCCATGCTATTGACCCAGTTGATGAAGTCAGTCTCCTGAGAAGTAAGGCCGGAACCAGTGTTACAGGTGTAAATAAAGTCTTCCGGAGCCGTAGTAAAAACGGGGTTGATCGTGTCCGTAACGGATACCAATTGAACAAAGAAATCGTCGTTCTGGCAATCGTCAAAAATCCTCCAGGTCCGTTCTAATACAAAGGTTCCCGGGCAGCTAATGCTCAGGGTGTCGTCCGTAAAACTGGTATTGACTGTTTCGTCACAGTTGTCGAACATGTTGGTTGGCTCACCGGTAATGGCCGTATTAAGGTAGTCGGCGCAGCTAACCGATACTTCGGCGACGGGCGGGGTATAGGTTGGCCGCATTTCGTCTCTGACGATAATTTCCTGCGTCCGTACTCGGCTGTTTCCACAGCGGTCGGTCACCCGCCATGCCCGGCGGATGGTAAATGCATCGCCACAGATACCATCGCTGATAACGTCGTCAATGAAGGTTACGTCCAGGCTATCAATCGGGGTACAATTGTCGCTTAGGTTAACGACGTTACCGGTAACGTTGAGGTCATACGGATCTTCGGTACAACTGAGCCGTGCCCGGTCTGGGCCTTGAAAGTTTGGTGGTTCTGTGTCCCGAACCTCAATCACTTTAGTGATGGAGCTCATGTTGCCACAGGCGTCGGTGGCGGTATAGTTTCGGATAAGATCGAATTCAAACTCCCGGCAGGAACCGTCCAGTAGCTGGGTAGTAACCTCCGTAATGGTTAGGTTCGGAATGGTATCACAATCTTCAACGCTAACCGTTGGCATCGGAATTCCGTCGGCACAGCTAATGCGAAGGGTATCACCGTTTACGCCAGCGATGACCGGTGGCAATGTATCCACGGTGGAATAGCTAAAGACAACGATGGCCGTTCGGCCGCAGAGATCGGTTGCGGTGAAGATGACGTCAAGTTGGTCGTTACAATCAAAGCCTAGGAGTTGGTTTGGGGCGTCGTCTTCGATGGAGACAATTGGTGCACATCCAACTTCGGTAGCCAAGACAACGGCGATGCGACGGTTGCTGATCCAGCGAACGTAGCTGTCTGGATCGGCTAAAATGTTGACCGCCGAGCAATCAACGGTGTCGTGCAGGACGGGGAGTTGATCCATCGAAATCGTTGGCCCACTACCATCCGGAGCGGGGCCGAAGGTGATTTCCTGGACTTGGCGGATAGAATCACCGTCGAAGTCTATGACCGTCCAGATGCGAAACAGCATTCCTCCAGCACAGGCTGCGTTGGGAGCTGAAAAGCTATCGACTGGAGATACCTCAATGGTATCAATCATAAGTACGGAATTCCGGACGATGGCTCTCAGCCGGACGGCATCACTGGCGTCGCCGAAGCAATCCACCGTTTCATCGGGCGGAGCCTGATCAATGAAAACGGGCGTTATTTGGGCGCGAAGCTCAGGTGTAGACACCATGAAGATGCATACATAAAGAAATGCTTGCCATCCCTTGGGGATAGAAATTGA
>JBLIGS010000028.1:0-16116 GCA_047637095.1 Neolewinella sp.
CTTTGTTCCTGCCCTTCACCAAGCTCGACCTCGTCGTTATCGACGAAGAGCACGACCCGAGTTACAAACAACAAGAGCCCAACCCGAGATACAACGGCCGCGATGTGGCCGTTTACCTCGGCTGGCAACACAAAGCCCGGGTTATTCTCGGCACGGCAACGCCGAGCCTGGAAAGCTGGGAGAACACCATCAACGGAAAGTACGGCCTCGTCTCCATGCCCAAACGGTTTGGCGGGCTGGAGCTCCCCGAAGTTGTCATCGCCGATGCCCGGGAAGAAGACGAAAAAGGCAACCGCCATCCCTTTTTCACCCCTACCCTACTGAACGAAATGAAAGCCACGATTGAACGTGGCGAACAAGTCATCCTTTTCCAGAATCGCCGAGGCTTCGCCCCCGTCTACTTCTGCCCAACTTGCGACCATACCATTGAGTGTGTCAACTGCGACGTCAGCCTGACCTACCACAAATTCCAACACCGCCTGCGCTGCCATTGCTGTGGCTACGCAACCGCTCCTCCAGAAGTTTGCGGCGCCTGCGGCAACGAGGGCATGCAACTTGGTGGCACCGGTACGCAGAAGATTGAGGATGAATTGAAAATATTCCTGCCGGAGGCAAGGATTGCTAGGATGGACGCGGACACCGTCCGTGGTAAAAACGCCCTATCCACCCTCATCGGCCGCTTCGAGACCGGTCAACTTGATATCCTGGTCGGCACCCAAATGGTCACCAAAGGATTAGACTTTGAGCACGTCGGGTTGGTCGGCATCATCTCCGCAGACCAACTGCTAAAATTCCCCGACTTCCGGGCAGATGAGCGTGCCTTTCACCTGATGATTCAGGTAGCTGGCCGTGCCGGTCGGAAGCACAAACGGGGCAAGGTCGTCATCCAGGCTATGGACAAGAACCACCCCATCTTAATTGACGTCTTTAATGGCGACTGGGACCGGTTCATTGAACGGGAGCGGAAGCACCGCTCGGAGACTCATTTCCCGCCCTACGTCAAGATGATCCATATCCAACTTCGCCACCCACGCCCGCAGACGGTGGAGGAGGCGGCGAAGCTGATGGGCAGCTGGCTCAGTTACGCGCTGGGAGATATGGTGACGCCGCCGTTTCAGCCGGGCGTTGCCAGGTTAAGAACTTACTACCTCCAGGAAATGGTGATCCGGATGCCGGCAAAGCCAGCCGAGATTGCTAGGGTGAAGAACATCGTTAACCGGGCGGTGCGAAAGCTTGGGACGACGGATAAGTTGACGGGGGTCCGGGTTGCGGTGGATGTTGATCCTTATTGATATGTGATTTCGATGTGAGAGATGCGGTTTGGCTCCCCACGAGGCAGGAGGTCCAAGCTACCGCACGGCGGAGTACCGCATCCTGTAAATCCTTTATTTCCTATGCATCCTAATCTATTGATTCAGTTGTATTTCGGCATCAAATGAAGCGCATTAGTTAAGGAACTGTCCGCTTTACGCTGCGCGTGATCGCTTCGCTCAGAGTTGCAGCAAAGCTAATCAGGACAGTTATTAAATAGATGTTCCTAAAATCCTTCTCGACTGATAATCAGCTCGTATCCTACTGTGATATGCCCCTATTATTCCTTACCTTTCAGCCCTCACATCCTACCCTTATGAAACGACACCTCCTAACCTTTTGCCTTTGCTTTTTTGGGGGCTTTTCAGCCTCCGCTTGCGGGTATTTCCTACTGGGCGACAGCTACCGCATTGCCATACTTAATCCGTTTGTAATCGGAGACGAGTATGCCCCCTTTTTCTACGGCGGATACACCATAAAGCCGAAGTTTTGGAAAACAGGTAAAAGGGGCCGCGACCGCCAAACTAATGTGGAAGCCTGGGCACAAGAACTTGGAGGTGGTGTAACCGGGGAAGACGTGATGCAAATACTTTACGAAACTAACCTCCAGGATTGGCTCAAAGCCCAAAAAGGGATAATTCCATCTACCTTCAAAAAGAATCCAGCCTGGGCAATTATTAAAAAGCAACCAGATTTGCTGGAATACATTCTTTACGCCAAGGGGTATGAGAAGGCAGGCCAGGATATTAACAAGTGGTGGGATGAAAAAAAGCCTAAGCCCAAATCATCCCGCTACGAGGGTAACTTTAAAGCGCGCGCAAAAGCAGGATATCAAAAGGCGGTCCAAGGCAGTTTTCTGAAAGATCGCTATGCCTACCAGTTACTCCTCCTAGCTTTCTATGAAAACGACCAGCAAGCGCTAGGACAGTATTACACGAAACATTTCGAAAAAAGAAAAGGGCCACTTGCCGTTTGGGCTCGCTTTCATTATGCCTCAAAATGGAGAGATCCGGGAGAGCCCAACGATTACACAGGCCTAGAGAATGGACAGGAAAAAAAACCTCGTTACACCGTTGAAATGGCTAACGCCTTCCGGTACGCTCCTGAGAAGGCAATTCCTGCATTCAATCGTTCAGGAGATCACATATATAGACTAGACCCAAGAAAATACTTAAAAGCGACAACGTCGAATACTGAAAAATCGAACCTTTATGCCTTAGCGGCCGTGAAGGAAAAAGGACATGCACTTGGTTATTTAAAGAAGGCCTATGCCCTTGATCCAAGCAATCACCTTGTCGAATTAATTCTTGTTCGGGAGATTAGCAAGTTAGAAGACTGGTTAATGACTTACGAATTGACCTATTCATGGCCTTCTACCAGTTCTAAGAAAGGACAATGGCATAGCAGATCTTTAGCGCTGAGAGAAACCAACTACCGAAAGGATAGGGCTTATTTAAAATCTATTCGGGTATTTCTGGCGACTTACAAACACACGGATAAAAACTTACTCAAATTACTTCGTGCACAGACGGCATTATTAGATGAAGACTTTGACGGCGCATTGCGTTATTCCGACAACATGGATTTAGCGGACGCATCTATTCAGGTCCAGGTAAAGATTCTTCGCTACATGGCCATCGTTCAAAGTTTAAAAACCAACCAAGTAGAAAAGGGAAATTATATTGCCCGGACGCTGCCGGAGTTGGAAGCAATGCTTGGCAAACAGTATCAATTAAAGGGAGCCTTGTCCCTAATGGCTTCAATAGACTATGCTGAAAAAAAAGACACCGTCACGGCATACTTTCTACACGTCCGCTCCCGGCCAATGACAACGGCGAGCATAACGTTTCGGGGCAGGTCAAATTATGACTACATCGACTACCTAGACCGGCCAATAAGTAGAGAGGTAATCGATAGGATCATTGAATTATTAGAAGACCCTAAAAAAGGGAACAAGCTTCAACAAGAACTTTCAACTAAAAAAATAAATGCAAACACAATCCGCGATGTTGCAGGGATGCAAGCCTTACGTCGAAACGATCTAAAGACGGCCTTAGAATACTTCTCGGGACTTCCTAAAAACTGGCAAAACAAGAAATACTTGCAACAGTCGCCCCTTGGAGATGGGATGACCTCACATTTGCCTTTCATATCAAAAGCTCAGGTTGTCCGAGAATTAATAGTTCTTGAGGAGATGAGTTCCAATGGTGGTGAAGAAGGAGCAATGGCCTGTTTGAACCTTGCCATTGCGTGGTACAACATGAGCGATTACGGGACCTCTTGGATGATGTTGCGGTATGGGAAATCCGCCTACGATGCGCCCATTCTTCAACCCTGGCCATTTGGTCGTTCTATCCCACATAACCAGTTGGATTTTGATGTCGTAATGAAGGCAAGTCGGGCCAAAGACTATCTAGACTGTGTGGAAGCGACAACGAAAGCCCCAGAATTACTAGCCCAGGTCAGTTTCATACGTGCAAAATTTGACGTCCACCACCGACAAGCATTGGCAGAAAAAAACCATCACCTTTCCAGTAAAAAACTAGACAGTACCTTCCAGGCACAATACATAGAAGCCTTTTCGCCCTTTGCCCAACAGTATTGCCAAACGGACTATTTCGAACTCTTACTTAACCAGTGTTCTGCGATGCGGGTATTAGAGTGATTTCTCTTGCATGATTCTCTAGCCGCGGCCGCAGGTGCAAAGTTTGTTTTTAAGAACAAGGAACCTTCCCCCAACACAACATCCCCAACTTAATTTTCGTCCTATTCCTACCACACACACCTAGTTTTATGAGACGTTTAATTTTATCCCTACTCTTCATTCTTTTGGGGACATCCTTTGTATCCGCTTGCGGTTACTACCTTTTCGGCGAAGACTACCGCATCGCCCTGTTCAACCCCTACATCATCGGGGAGGAATACTCGCCGTTTTTCTACAGCAGCGATCAGCTCAATCATTGGGAAAACGGCATTAACAGCCGGGACCGAAACGCCAACGTTGATGCCTGGGCCAAAGAACTCGGTGGTAAGGTGACTGGCGAGGACGTTATGGCAATCCTGTATGGCTCTAACGTGGATGGTTGGGTCGCTGCCAGAGACAAAACCTCCGACCAGGGCTTTGCTGGCAACCCAGCCTGGGAAGCAATCAAAAAGCGGCCGGACTTGCTAGAGTATGCCCTGTATGCCAAAGGCTACGAAACCAATAACATCCAACGAAATTGGTGGGATGATGAGGAAGAGGAAGAACCATCTCCCTACAAAGTCAACTTCAAGGAAAGAGCCGAGGCTGGCTACCAAAAGGCAGCTGAAGGATCCTTCCTGAAGGAACGTTATGGCTACCAACTACTACTGCTTGCCCGTTACGAAAGAGACAAAGCAACGGCAACAACCTACTTTGACCGGCACTTCCAAAACAAGCAAGGGCCTTTAGCTGGCTGGGCAAGCTTTCACCTCGCCTCCCTTGACTACAACGACCAACGTTACCTCGTTGAAATGGCCAATGCCTTTCGTAGGGTTCCGGAAAAAGCAATCGCCATCTACGTTAATACCTACAGCCGGGACACTGGAGCCTACAACCCCTACCGCTTGCTGGACATTACCCTCTCGGATGAGGAAAGGTCTAACCTCTTTGCCCTCGCCGCGCTCCAACAAAAGGGCTATGCCCTGGAATACCTGGAGCTTGCCCACGAGTATGATCCTTCGAACCCAGTGATCGACCTCTTGTTGGTCCGAGAAATGAACAAGCTAGAAGACTGGTTGATGACGCATGAGTTGACCCACCTCAGCCCAGCACTATCAAGCCAAGTTGGCGGCGGATGGTATTGGGGCAATGAATGGGAGGAGAAAAAAATGAACCTCCGCAAGAAAAACTACAAACTTGACCGGGCACACCTGACCGATTTTCGCAATTTCCTAGACGGCTACGAACACAAGGATGAGAACTTCACCCGGCTACTGAAGGCCCAAGCGGCGCTGCTGGACGAAGACTACTACAAAGCCATGCTTTATTCCAAAAATCTGGATTTGGAGGAAGGAGCAATTGGCATGCAGGCCAAAGTCCTCCGCTACCTGGCCATGGTCCAGCAACAGGGTATTTCTCAGCAAGAGAAAAATGAATACTTAGGTCGGGTACTGCCCGAATTAGAAGCCGCCGTTGGCGACGAAGGAAATTTGCGGGCCGCCTTATCCCGCATTGCCTCAGAGAACTACGCCGCCGCTGGAGATACCGTCACGGCTTACTTTCTGTACAACCGATCACTAGCCTTGCCTTCAGGCGGGGAATATGCCTCCGATTATTATGACAGGATTGACTACCTCGACCGGCCCATAAGTGACAAGGTAATGGTACAAATCATCAACCTTGTGGAAGGGGAACGGCCAGGTAATAAGCTATTAAGAACGTTGTTAAAAGATGCCAAAGTCGACGCCCATGCCGTCCGGGACATCGCCGGCACCTTAGCCCTCCGGAAAAACAACCTTAAAACAGCCCTTCATCATTTCTCGGCCATCCCGAAGAAGTGGTACGACGACAACTACGAATTCAGTTACAACCTCGGCGAATCCCCCCTGAGTGACGACATGGTGTCGCCCCTTCCATTCACGACGAAGGCCGACGTCATCCGTCAACTTCTGGTCCTGGAAGAGATGAGTGCTAAAGGTGGCGACGAAGGTGCCATCGCCTGCCTCAACCTTGCCACCGCCTGGTATAACATGAGTGGTTATGGCAATGCCTGGATGATGCTCCGCTACGGCAAGAGCGGTTATGAACCTGACGGCCCTCAAAAATGGCCGCACAGCTCCGGCCACAAGGCCGTGCCCCACAACCAGGTTGACTACGACCTGTCCTACAAAGCCAGCCGAGCCCAGGAATACCTCGACTGCGCCGAGGCCACCGCTAAAGACCCCGAGCTACTAGCCCAACTAAGCTTTATGAGGGCCCGTACGAACATGGCCCAAGCATGGCGAGAGATACAATCGTTAGACCTACCTGATTACAGTACCAAATGGGACATCATCGATAGTACTAGAGGGGCGAAATACAAAGAGCTGTTCTCGCCCATGGCGAAGAAATACGGAGAGACCAACTATTACAATGTTCTGATTCGCCAATGCTCCTCTCTCGAAGAACTGGGCAACTAACCCTGCTTTCAAAAACCATCCACCGCACCTGCACCTCGACTGCGCTCGGCATAAACGACTTCTCCGAAGTCCGCGCCCCCCAAGTATTCTCCCTGACGAAGTTTCAAGCTTGCGGTAATGAGCGAATCATTAACTTACCAGGGTAAAATTATTACCACACCCAATCATTACAACATGACGAAGTACCTGCTCGGCTGTATTTGCAGCCTGCTCCTGATGTTGCCGTCCGGTCTAAGCGCCCAAAGGAGCGCGGAAGAACGGCCACCGGTAACCAGGGCATTTTTCCTCAACAACGCCTTTGTGGTCCAGTCGCCAGGAAAGGTGATCGACCTGGGCGGCGTCCTGATTCGCGACGGACTTATCCAAGCCGTAGGCAAGGACCTCAAAGCTCCGGCCGACGCCAAAGTACTGGAGGCTGACTCCATGTACATCTACGCTGGCTTCATCGACGGACTTTCCCACCTCGGCGTTCCGAAGCCGAAGGAAGAAGAAGAAGAAGGCAACAACCGGCGCGGCGGCCAACGGGAGTACAACCCGTCCTACGAGCGGGCCGGGATCCAAACGGAACGCAGTGTAACCGACATGCTCTCCGCAGAAGACAAAGCTTTGTCCGAGATGCGCGCCATCGGCTTCACCGCGGCCCACGTAGTTCCTCGCGGCGGGATGCTTCCCGGCCAGGGATCCGTCATTCTCCTAGATGGAAAAGACGTTGGAAAAATGGTCGTTAGCGAAGGCAGTTCTTTGTTCGCCCAGTTTCAAGGCGCGTCGGGCGTCTACCCGAACACCGACATGGCCATCATGTCGAAGTTCCGCGAGCTTTACCAGCAGGCGCGCCAGCACAAGACGCACGCCGGCGACTACGCTAAAAATGCACGCGGTATGAACCGCCCCGCACAAAACGACGTCTTGGCAGCCTTCGGCTCCAGCATCGACGGCAAACGGCCCATCTTCTTCGCCGTGGACGGCATCAAAGAAATGTACCGTGCCATTACCCTGAGCGAAGAGCTCGGTTTTCTGCTGGCCATCGCCGACGTAACGATGGGCCACAAAGCCATTGCTCCCCTTAAGGCATCCGGCGCAAGCGTTTACCTGACCCTCGACCTACCTAAAGCCAAGAAGGACGACAAAAAAGAAGAGGAGACCGACGCTGAGAAAATCAAGTTAGAAGAACAGCGCGCAGCCGCTATGCAAATGCACGAAGAGCAGGCTGCGATGCTCACCAAAGCAGGTATTCCTTTCGGTTTCTCTACCGTCAGCGCCAAAGCCAAGGAGATCCGTGCCAACCTGGGTCGGATGATCAAGGCGGGCTTAACGGAAGACCAGGCCCTGGCCGCCCTAACTACTGGCCCCGCAAAAATGCTGGGTTTGTCTGACGTGATGGGTACGGTAGAAAAAGGGAAGATCGCGAACCTAGTGGTGACCGACCAGCCCTACTTCTCCGAAGGAGCCAACGTACGTTACGTCTTCGTTGATGGAATGCCTTCCGAATACGAGGTGAAGAAGAAAAAGAAAGCTGGTGATCCCGACGCCGTAGTCGTTGTGGCTGGCGACTGGAGCTTGGAGATCGACGTCCCCATGGCCCAGATGGCCAGCCCCACCTTAACCATCGTTAATGAAGACGGCAGCCTTAGTGGCAAACTCGTTAGCGGTATGGGAACTGAAGAAATCAGTAACATGAGCCTCGACGGTGACAACCTAACCTTTAGCTACTCCACCGACGGAGGCGGGCAAACCGTCACCGTTTCTTTTGACCTTACGATTGACGGCAACAGCCTGGAAGGCACTATGTCTGCCGGAAGCTTTGGCTCCTTCGACGTGGAGGGTGATCGGGATCCTGAGAAGTAGGAGCTAGGAGCTAGGAGCTAGGAGCTAGGAGCTGAAAGCTGAAAAAATTAAATAATGTCTGCGGACTAACCTCCATGGAATTAAAAATAAAATCAATGTTCAAGCAAAGTTTGATGTTGTTCCTGCTGTTAACGGTGAGCGCGCTCGCCGCCCAAGTAGAGAAAGGCAGCATCCATGTTAAAAACGGCACCGTGTTGACGGTGACCAACGGCATACTGGAAAACGCCGATGTCCTGATTGAAGATGGCATCATTACCCGGATCGGTAAAAGCCTGAAGACGCCTTCGGGGGCCAAAGTGGTTGACGCCACGGGGCAATTTGTGATGCCGGGCATCATCGATGCCCACTCCCACATCGCACTTGATGCGGTGAACGAAGCTACCCACCCCATTACCGCGGAGGTACAAACGGGAGACGTCCTCGATCCGCTCGACGTAGGTATTTACCGAGCGCTCGCCGGTGGCGTAACCGCCACCCACGCCATGCACGGCTCGGCCAACGCAATTGGCGGACAGTGCGAAACGATCAAACTTCGCTACGGCACCTTCAATCCCAACGACCTGAAGATGGAAGGCGCGCCGCGCACCATCAAATTCGCCTTAGGAGAAAACCCCATGCGGGTACACGGTGAAGGTGGCGGACTGATGTCTCGTACCCGGATGGGAATCGAACACACCTTCCGCCGGGCCTTCTCTGAAGCAGAGCAATACCTGAAAGCGCAAGAGAGCTACACTAGGAAGAAAGCCTCCAATCCGGCGGCCGTTGCTCCGATGTACGATCGGCGACTGGAAGCCCTGGGCGACATTCTGAAAGGAGATATCATCATTCATTGCCACTCTTACCGGGCCGATGAGATCCTGATGTTGATGAAGGTTTGTAAGGATTTCGGCATCAAAAGACTCGTGTTCCAGCACGTCAACGAAGGTTTCAAAGTAGCCCCTGAGCTCGCTGCGTTTGGCGCAGGTGCTTCGGTCTTTGCTGACTGGTGGGCGTATAAGTTCGAGGTGTATTACTCCACGGCTTACAACGCAGCCATCCTGACCAAAAACGGTGTGGTTACCTCCATCAACTCCGACTCCGGAGATTACATCCGCCACCTCTTCCACCAGGCGGGTAAAACCCAGCGTTACGGTAAGTTGACGGACAATGAGGCCCTCCGCCTGATCACCCTCAACCCAGCCATCCAGCTTGGCATCGATGCCAGGGTTGGTTCGTTGGAGAAAGGAAAAGACGGCGACGTTGCCATCTTCAGTGCCCATCCACTGTCTGTCTACGCCATTCCACAAATGACCATCGTTGACGGAGTCGTACGGTTCGACATCAAGGAAGACGGCAACGACCAACGTCTTGCTCCTGACCCTGAAAAAGTCGACATGATGATGCTCGACTACGACGAAGACCACCGGTGCATGGAAGGCACGGGGGAAGCCCTATTTCACAACCACTAAAACCAGCACCATGCGTTTAATAACAAATCCACTTCTGCTGGTCCTCGTCATCTTATTGACGACCGCCACCAGCCTTTCCGCCCAAGTAGTGGGCAAAGCCACCAAAGGTACTTTTCTACTGAAAAATGCCACCATCGAGACCATTACGAAGGGTTCCGTAAAGGGAGATCTTCTGATCGAAGATGGACAAATCACCAACATCGGTCCTAATCTTTCCGCCACCGGCGCGAAGGA
Organism: Neolewinella sp.; assembly: GCA_047637095.1. GTDB lineage: Bacteria > Bacteroidota > Bacteroidia > Chitinophagales > Saprospiraceae > Neolewinella. The sequence goes on from JBLIGS010000028.1 coordinate 9,981, forward strand.
GATTGACTGTACGGGAAAATTCATTTACCCCGGCTTCATTGATGGAGGCACCAACCTCGGCTTGATTGAGGTCGGCTCCGTATCCCTAACTCAGGATGCCCGCGAGGCAGGCGACGTGAAGCCTTTCCTAGAGGCGCTTACGGCCGTCAACCCCAACTCAGTTGCCATTCCGGTTACACGCGTTAGCGGAGTAACTACAGTGATTACCATGCCCGAAGGGGGCCTCATTCCTGGCAGGGCTGCGCTGATCAACCTTGTCGGCTACTCACCCGATGAGATGTACGCAGGCTTTAAGGCCATGCGGATGAACTTCCCTTCTTCGGCGGCCCGTGGCCGCCGCGACAACCGTTCGGAAGAAGACCGGAAGAAAGCGGAGGGAAAGAAGTTCAAAGAGATCACTAAGCTGTGGGACGAGACGAAGCTGTTCGCTAAAATCAAGTCTGCCGGTACAAAAGACCCCTCCATTGTTCAGGACTACAACCCGACGCTGGAAGCTATGATTCCCGTAGTGGAAGGAAAGATGACACTGTTCATCGAAGTCAATCGGTCAACGGATATACTTTCTGCGCTCAAGTGGATCGAGAAGAACAACGTAAAAGCTGTTCTTACGGGCGTATCGGAAGGTTGGCGAGTAGCAGACTCCATCGCAGCAGCTAAGATTCCCGTCATTACCGGCCCGGTCATCGACATGCCAGCCCGGCAATCTGACCGCTATGACCGGCCTTATGCTAACGCGGGCCTCATGGCCAAAGCAGGGGTAGTGGTTGCGCTGCGGACGAACAATACGGAGAACGTACGCGACCTCCCTTTCCACGCTGGCTTCGCAGCCGCCTACGGCATGGGCCGCGAAGAGGCCCTGAAGGCCATAACCATCGTACCCGCTCAGATTATGGGCCTCGGCGACCGCCTCGGCTCTCTCGAAGTTGGTAAAGATGCCAACCTCTTCATTTGTGACGGTGACCCGATGGAAACCAAGACGCAAATCCAGCAGGTATTCATCAGTGGTTGGGAAATCCCGATGAACAGCCGCCATTCATTGTTATACGATGAGTTTTTGGAGCGTAGTCCTGGGGTTAAGAACTAGTACAATGTACTAGTACAATGTCAGCATTGATAACCCCACTAAATCGAGCAGGATCGGCCAATGGCTTATCCTGCTCTTTTTTTTAGAAATTACAGGTTGGATATTCTGGCGGGAAAAAGCCGGACAATGCTTACTGCTCCAGCCCCCAAATCTCCCCCTCTAGCAAACTCCAACCCTCCTGCATTCCCTCGCCAGCTGAGCCGTAAGTCTCAAACGTCAACATGGTAAAGGGTTCCTCAGGAAAGAAAATATCCGTCATTACCGGATCCCCTTGGTCACAGAAAATTTCGGCGGACGTACGGTCAAAATAGGCGTGGATGCGGAGTTTGTAATCGTTCGTCCAGCGGGGTGCGATGGTTAGTTCTTCGGGGGCGAACTTCTCGTGAAAACCGGTATTTCCAACGGACCTTCGGTCCGTGAAAAAGGCATTGTCTACGTCCGCCTTTCGGCTATAGCCGAAGCGGTAAAACTTGTCGCCTGCGGTATTGCTAAGGGTGATGTAGAGTTCCTCGGCGTCGCTGTCCATGAGGTCAATGGCGAGGTCAATTTCGAAGGCGCCGTTCTTTGCTACGGGGCGGAGATCGATGGTGGTACTCCCGTCCAATAGGCGGGGAAACTCCAGCGGGATGCTTTTGCCACGGAGCTTTTTAAGCTCCCTTGCTGGCTGTTGATGAAGGCGGGTACCGAAGTCAGTCTCGTGTAGGCTGAGTTCGCGCGGGACGGTCATGGCTGACCGCCAAGAGGTCGTTGGCACCTGTTGGGCATAATCCCAATTGCTCATCCAACCGAGGAAAATCCTCCGGCCATTAGGAACGTTATCAAAGCTGACACCTGCGTAATTATCCCTGCCGTAATCCAGCCAGTTCACCGTGTCCATCGGGCTGTTCGTCGCTTCTCTACGGGCTTGAAAGGTCGTGCCGTCCCAGTCGCCGGGGAAGTAAAACGTTCCCGAACCACCATTGGCGCCGCCGGGGTTAATGCTGACCGATAAGAGCCAAGCATTATCGTTGGTTTCTTCCACCTTCATGGGCATCAATTCTGGACATTCCCAGACGCCAGAGTGGTTCTTGGCCCCAGCGCCGAAGTCGCTTAAGAAAGTCCAGTCTTTAAGGTTTTTAGAGCCAAAGAATTGGACGCGGTCCTGGGCGGCGAGGACCATCACCCATTGGTCCCGGGCGTTATCCCGGACGACCTTGGGGTCCCGAAAATCGCGGGTGCCCTGATTTGGAATAACGGGGTTGCCGGTGTACTTCGTCCAGGTTCGCCCCTTATCATTGGAATAGGCGATTCCCTGGGACTGGAAGTCGTCCTTACCGGCTTTTTCGCCAGCCATATCGTGGTAGGTGAACATGGCAACGAGGGGTGGCTCCCCGTCTTTTCCGAAACCGGAGGTGTTGTCGTGGTCCACGACGGCGGAGCCGGAGAAGATGTAGCCCAATTCATCTGGAGCGAGGGCGATGGGAAGGTTTTCCCAGCTCATCAAATCTTCGCTGACGGCATGGCCCCAGTGCATTGGTCCCCAGACATTATCGTCGGGGTAATACTGGTAAAATAGGTGGTACTCACCTTCATGGTAGAGCAGGCCGTTGGGGTCATTCATCCATCCAACGGGTGGCGTGAAGTGGTAATTAGGCCGAAATTTAGCATCGGGCGACGACGTATCATAGGTAAGCGGGGTTACCGGATTGGCGTAGTCCTGTTTGGCCGCAGACGCAGGCTGTCCCTGAGCGGAGCCGAAGGGTGCAGGGAAAGGTTGAACGGCAGTGTCATCCGCAGCTGCGGGTTCCCCGCAGCCCGACAGCACCCCCGCCAAAAGCAGAAGTAGTGTGTAAATCCTGGGCATAGTTCAGACATTAAAGCTCTAAATTAAGGCAGAACAATCAAAGTATCGGGATATACATCTATTTCATCGCCAGCATAACAATGCCAGCTGTCCGACAAATCCCCCATCCTATGTAATTATCCGTGACATTAAGCCAACGTCGCCTTAATCTTCAACGTCGACTCACTAAATTGTCAGCAGTTTAATATTGGCTTAACACTCATCATCACACACCACATAAGCATGTTCAAACACCTTACCCTTGTAGTCTTACTCCTTTGCCTGGGATCTCCCCTTGCCGCACAGGTACACATCAATGAATATTCCGCTTCCAATCTCAACAGTTTCATCGATGATTTCGGCAAAACCGAAGACTGGATAGAACTCTATAATGCCGGCAACGCTTCCGCCGACATCTCCGGCTGGCACCTTTCCGATAAGGAAAGCAAGCCCATGAAATGGACCGTTCCTACCGGCACCGTAATCCCTGCTGGCGGTCATCTTATTTTTAGTTGTTCCGGTCGCGATGGTAAATTCGGCGACGAATACCACACCAACTTCAAATTAGCCCAGACGAAAGGTACCGACATCGTCCTCCTCTCCAATGCCTCCGGGCAAGTCCAGGAGATGTTTGCCATGGAACTGACCCTGGTAGAACACAGTCGTTGCCGCGCCACTGACGGTGGCAACGAGTGGGTTATTGCTACCATTCCAACGCCTGGCAGCAACAACGCCGCCACCGTCCAAAGAGACGGCTACACCGTCACTCCTGAGGCGGACCTCGCTGCCGGCTTTTATAGCGGTACCCAGACCATTGGCCTCACCAATAATGAACCCAACTCGGTCTTACGCTACACCACTGACGGTACCAACCCGACGGATGTCTCCGCGATCTACAACAGCCCAATTACCATCAACGCAACGACGGTAATCAAAGCCCAGGCCTTCAGCAACGACAACGACATCCTGCCGGGCAAGATGGACTTCAACACCTACTTCATAGACGAAGCGTACTCCCTCGCCGTCTTCTCGGTAGCTGCTGACCAGGTCATTGAGCTGGCCAACGGGAACGGCCCGCTTATCCCCATCGGTTCTTTGGAATACTTCAACACCGATCAAGAGCGGGAAGCTACTTCCTTCGGCTCCCTGAACCGCCACGGCCAAGACAGTTGGGTGCTTGACCACCGCAGCCTCGACTGGGTTTCCCGCGATGAGATGGGCTATTCTAAAGCCGTTGACGCACCACTCTTCTCTTACTCTGACCGCGACGAATACCAGAAATTCATGTTCCGGAATTCTGGCGATGACAACTACCCGGCCATCGACGATGGTAACCACGAAGGCAGCACCCACATTCGTGACGAATACGTGCAATCCCTCTCCCGTGAGGGCGGCATGGAGCTTGACACCCGCGCCGTTGAGCGCGTCGTACTCTTCCTCAACGGTGAATACTGGGGTGTCTACGGCATGCGCGAGCGGCCCGTTGACCACGACTACACCGACGAATACTACGACCAAGGTAAGTACGAGATCGAATACCTCTCCACCTGGGGAACATCCGAAGTTGAATATGGCGGCCAGGCCGCCCACGACAACTGGGTTGCCCTGCGCGACTTCATCCTAGAAAACGACATGGGCGTCGAAGCCAACTACGAAAAGGCTGCCGACAGCCTAAACATGACCAGCCTTACCGACTATTTCCTGGCCAATATGAACGTTGTTGCTTCCGACTGGCTGAACTACAACACTGGCTGGTGGCGGGGTCGTAACCCCGAAGGCAAGCACAAAAAATGGGGTTACATCCTTTGGGACCTCGATGCCACCTTCGACTACTACATCAACTATACCGGCGTACCAAACATCTCCCCGGATGCACTCGTCTGTGATATTGAAATAATTTCCTTGGAGATTGACACCTTTTTCAGCGGCCCCAACGGGCCCGTTGTACCCGACAGTATTATCCTCGACACCACAATTCTCGGGATGTGCACAACCGTCCTAGATGGCGGCGTTCCTTACCCGCTTACCGATACGTTTGCCCTGCAGGTACTGGCCACCGACAATTACTGTTGTGGAACAGAATGGGACGACATTTGTCAGCAGCTTTATGATGGCTTCGCCGCTGGCGAAGACCCCAATGACCCTGGTACCGGCGGCGACCTTCAAAACATCATCGGCAACTTCGGTAAGCACGAGAAAATCTTCCTCAAGCTGATTGAAGAAAGCCCCGTTTACCGCCAACTCTACTACAGCCGATACGCCGACCTGATGAATACGGTTTACTCCTGCGAAAATATGAATGAGACCCTAGACCGGATGATCTCCGTCATTGAGCCGGAGATGCCGCGCCAGATTGCCCGTTGGGGTGGTACGATGGAAGAATGGCAACAAAATGTTCGAGAGTTAAAAAACTTCATCAACGAACGTTGTGAATTGCTCGACGACAACCTGCCAACCTGTTACAATGAACTAAGCGGCCCATTTGATGTGACGCTGATTACGGAGCCGGAAGGCGTAGGCGAAATTGATTTCAACACCTTGGACATTGAAGAATTCCCATGGAGCGGCCAATATTACGGCGGTATGGAGAACAACATCAAGGCAAAGGCGCACGACGAATTTGCAGACCAGTGGGCCTTCAGCCACTGGGAAAGCCGGTCGGGCAATGTCATCTTCCCGGACGAAAATTCCCGCCGGGCGACCATCACCCTAACTGATTCAGATACGCTTGTTGCCGTTTTCTACGACGTTGTCTCCACCGACGAATTCACGACGAAGTACGGCGTCGAACTCTTCCCCAACCCTACCGGCGGCGAGTTGAACTTAGCTTACAACCTCGACAAAGCTTCCGACGTAGCCGTCTCGCTTTATACCCCGCTTGGCCAACAGGTCACCAGTTTCCCTCAAGCCGGAGGGCGCAAGTTTGGTGGCGAGCAGCAGGCGCGCCTTCAGCTTAGCGACAACCTCCCTGCCGGCCTCTACCTCGTGAAGTTGAAGATTGACGGAGCCCAGCGGATGTTTAGGGTAAACCTCCTTCGGTAACAGTTGGTGAGTTGGTGAGTCACTGAGTTGGTGAGTCACTGAGTTGCTACCGCTGGTTCATGCTCGCTGCGCTCGGGGGACTGAGTTGGTGAGTTGGTGAGTTGGTGAGTCACTGAGTTGCTACCGCCGGTTCATGCTCGCTGCGCTCGGGGGACTGAGTCACTGAGTCACTGAGTTGGTGAGTCACT